>KE354319.1 GCA_000415505.1 Streptomyces afghaniensis 772 | reverse complement strand
TAGAGCACTGGATAGGCGATGGGCCCTACCGGGTTACTGACCTTAGCCAAACTCCGAATGCCGGTAAGTGAGAGCGCGGCAGTGAGACTGTGGGGGATAAGCTCCATGGTCGAGAGGGAAACAGCCCAGAGCATCGACTAAGGCCCCTAAGCGTACGCTAAGTGGGAAAGGATGTGGAGTCGCACAGACAACCAGGAGGTTGGCTTAGAAGCAGCCACCCTTGAAAGAGTGCGTAATAGCTCACTGGTCTAGTGATTCCGCGCCGACAATGTAGCGGGCTCAAGCGTACCGCCGAAGTCGTGTCATTGCGATATATACCCCCAACGGGGATCGTGATGGGTAGGGGAGCGTCGTGTGCCGGGTGAAGCAGCACCGGAAGGTAGTTGTGGACGGTTCACGAGTGAGAATGCAGGCATGAGTAGCGATTCACACGTGAGAAACGTGTGCGCCGATTGACTAAGGGTTCCTGGGTCAAGCTGATCTGCCCAGGGTAAGTCGGGACCTAAGGCGAGGCCGACAGGCGTAGTCGATGGATAACCGGTTGATATTCCGGTACCCGCTGTGAAGCGTCAAACATCGAATCCAGTGATGCTAAGCCCGTGAAGCCGTTCCGGACCCTTCGGGGAAAGGAAAGTGGTGGAGCCGGTGACCCGATCTGGTAGTAGGTGAGTGATGGGGTGACGCAGGAAGGTAGTCCAGCCCGGGCGGTGGTTGTCCCGGGGTAAGGGTGTAGGCCGTGCGGTAGGTAAATCCGTCGCACACAAGGCTGAGACCTGATGCCGAGCCGATTGTGGTGAAGTGGATGATCCTATGCTGTCGAGAAAAGCCTCTAGCGAGTTTCATGGCGGCCCGTACCCTAAACCGACTCAGGTGGTCAGGTAGAGAATACCGAGGCGTTCGGGTGAACTATGGTTAAGGAACTCGGCAAAAATGCCCCCGTAACTTCGGGAGAAGGGGGGCCACATCTGGTGATGAGCTTTGCGCTCTGAGCTGGGGGTGGCCGCAGAGACCAGCGAGAAGCGACTGTTTACTAAAAACACAGGTCCGTGCGAAGCCGTAAGGCGATGTATACGGACTGACGCCTGCCCGGTGCTGGAACGTTAAGGGGACCGGTTAGCTCCATTTCGGTGGGGCGAAGCTGAGAACTTAAGCGCCAGTAAACGGCGGTGGTAACTATAACCATCCTAAGGTAGCGAAATTCCTTGTCGGGTAAGTTCCGACCTGCACGAATGGCGTAACGACTTCTCGACTGTCTCAACCATAGGCCCGGTGAAATTGCACTACGAGTAAAGATGCTCGTTTCGCGCAGCAGGACGGAAAGACCCCGGGACCTTTACTACAGTTTGATATTGGTGTTCGGTTCGGCTTGTGTAGGATAGCTGGGAGACTGTGAAGCGCTAACGCCAGTTAGTGTGGAGTCGTCGTTGAAATACCAGTCTGGTCGTGCTGGATGTCTAACCTGGGTCCGTGATCCGGATCAGGGACAGTGTCTGATGGGTAGTTTAACTGGGGCGGTTGCCTCCTAAAGAGTAACGGAGGCGCCCAAAGGTTCCCTCAGCCTGGTTGGCAATCAGGTGTTGAGTGTAAGTGCACAAGGGAGCTTGACTGTGAGACCGACGGGTCGAGCAGGGACGAAAGTCGGGACTAGTGATCCGGCGGTGGCTTGTGGAAGCGCCGTCGCTCAACGGATAAAAGGTACCCCGGGGATAACAGGCTGATCTTCCCCAAGAGTCCATATCGACGGGATGGTTTGGCACCTCGATGTCGGCTCGTCGCATCCTGGGGCTGGAGTCGGTCCCAAGGGTTGGGCTGTTCGCCCATTAAAGCGGTACGCGAGCTGGGTTTAGAACGTCGTGAGACAGTTCGGTCCCTATCCGCTGTGCGCGTAGGAGTCTTGAGAAGGGCTGTCCCTAGTACGAGAGGACCGGGACGGACGAACCTCTGGTGTGCCAGTTGTTCTGCCAAGGGCATGGCTGGTTGGCTACGTTCGGGAGGGATAACCGCTGAAAGCATCTAAGCGGGAAGCCTGCTTCGAGATGAGGACTCCCACCTCCTAGAGAGGGTAAGGCTCCCAGTAGACGACTGGGTTGATAGGCCGGATATGGAAGCACGGTAACGTGTGGAGTTGACCGGTACTAATAGGCCGAGGGCTTGTCCTCAGTTGCTCGCGTCCACTGTGTTGGTTCTGAAACCACGAACAGCCCCACGTTGCCACACGTGGTGCGGCTGGATAGTTTCATAGTGTTTCGGTGGTTATAGCGTAGGGGAAACGCCCGGTTACATTCCGAACCCGGAAGCTAAGCCTTACAGCGCCGATGGTACTGCAGGGGGGACCCTGTGGGAGAGTAGGACGCCGCCGAACAATTATTGGGGAAACCCCCGCATCTTCGGATGCGGGGGTTTTCTGCGTTTAGGGTCGAGCCATGCGCTATGGCCTCGTGATCTTCGACAACGACGGTGTCCTCGTCGACAGTGAGCCCATCTCCAACCGGCTCCTGGCCGCTTATCTGACCGAACTCGGGCACCCCACGTCGTACGAGGACTCCCTCCGCGACTACATGGGAGCTGCCATGCACCGCGTGCACGACCTCGTCGCGGAGCGGACCGGGCAGCGGCTGCCGGTGGACTTCGACGACGTGTTCCATGCTCGGGTCTTCGGGGCCTTCGAGCGGGACTTGAAGCCGGTCGCCGGCGTCGAGGAGGTCCTGCAGAAGCTCGCCGCCGACTCCGTGCAGTACTGCGTGGCGTCATCCGGGAGCCATGAGCGGATCCGGGTGGGGCACCGGACGACCGGGCTCGACCGGTGGTTCGACGAGGGGCGGATCTTCAGCTCGGAGGATGTGGGGAGGGGGAAGCCGGCTCCCGATCTGTTCCTGTACGCGGCCGAGCGGATGGGGGTCGCGCCGGAGCGGTGTGTCGTCATCGAGGACAGTCCGCTGGGGGTGCGGGCGGCGGTCGCTGCGGGGATGGACGTGTACGGCTTCACCGCCATGACGCCGGCGGAGAGGCTGGCCGGGGCCGGGCGGCTCTTCTCCGATATGAGGGAACTGACCGAGCTGCTCATGTGAGGACGTAGAAGCTGAGGCGAATTCATCTTTGGCTGGATCTACCCATGAGTAAGTCTGGGCCCTACGCTCGCCGCCATGACTGATGTGCTGCGGCGCGGCAGGGCCTCGTTGGCGTTCAGCTTCTTGGTGCAGGGGGTCGCCTTCGCTCTGCTCGTGACGCGGATTCCGGCCATCCAGGACCGGTACGGGGTCTCCGACGCGTTACTGCCGGCGTTCCTGGCCGCTGTGCCGATCCTCGCCGGTGTCGGGAGCGTGACCACCGAGCGCCTGGTGAAGCGGGTGCGCCCGAGCCGGCTGCTGCGGTGGTCCCAGCCCGTGGTGCTGTTGGCGCTGCTCGGGGTCGGGGCCGGGGAGCGGATGGTGGAACTGGGCGTCGCGCTCGCGGCGTTCGGGCTCGCCGTCGGAGTGCTGGACGCGTCGATGAACATGCTCGGGGTGAGCCTGCAGCGGTCGTACGGGCGCAGCATCATGCTCAGTTTCCACGCGGCCTACAGCCTGGGCGGGATCGTGGGGGCCTCGCTGGCGTGGGTGGGGGCGCACTGGGATCTGGCGTTGTGGGTGTCCTATCTGCCGGTCGTGGCGGTGCTGCTGCCGGCTGTGCTGGTGGGGAGCCGGTGGTACGTCGACGACGGGGATGTGGCGCCGGCGGTGGAGGAGAAGGCGGCGGGTGAGGGTCAGGCCGTCGTGTTCAAGTGGCTGCTGCCGTTGTGTCTGGTGATGACCGTCGCCTACATCGGGGACTCCACGGTCTCCAACTGGAGCGCGAAGTACCTCCAGGACGTGCTGGGGAGCTCGGAGCAGATGGCGACCGTGCCGTACAACGTGTACATGGTGACCACGCTGCTGGGGCGGGCGATCGGGGATCTCGGGGTGCGGCGGTTCGGGGCCGTCGCCGTCGTACGGGGTGGTGCGCTGGTGGCGGCGGGTGGGTTCGCCGTGGTGGCCGCGGCGCCCGGGGCGTGGGTGGGGATGCTGGGGTTCACGCTGCTGGGGCTCGGGTTGTGTGTGCTGGTGCCGCAGACGTTCGCGGCGGCCGGGCGGTTGTTCCCCGGTGCTTCGGACGCTGCCGTGGCGCGGCTGAATGTCTTCAACTATGTGGGCTTTTTGATCGGTTCGCCGTTGGTCGGTGCGCTCGGGGACCTGTGGAGCTACCGCGGGGCCATGCTCGTGCCGATGGTGTTGGTGCTGGTGACGCTGGTGTACGCCCGGTCGTTCGCTGCTCAACCGGACCGATACGGTGGCGGGCATGAGCGGCCGCGCACAGCTGATGTGGGACGAGGCAGTAACGGGCTATGACTTCGGTCCGGGGCATCCGATGGACCCGGTCCGGCTCGCCCTGACCCGGACACTGGTCGATGCCTTCGGGCTGGACCGTGAGGTGGAGGTGGTCGCCGCGAAGGCGGCCGGGGAGTCGACGCTGCGGCTCGTCCACCGGCAGGACTACATCGAGGCGGTGAAGGCCGCGTCGGCGGATCCGGGGGCGGCGGACCAGTCGTACGGGCTGGGGACGATGGACGATCCGGCCTTCGCCGGGATGCACGAGGTGTCGGCGCTGATCGCCGGGCAGTCGGTGGGGGCCGCGGAGGCGGTGTGGCGCGGTCAGGCGCTGCATGCGGTGAACTTCGCGGGCGGGCTGCACCACGCGATGCCCGGCGGTGCGTCCGGGTTCTGCATCTACAACGACGCGTCGCTGGCGATCGCCCGGCTGCTGGAGCTGGGGGCCGAGCGGGTGGCGTACGTCGACGTGGACGTGCATCACGGGGACGGGGTGCAGGCGGCGTTCTGGGAGGATCCGCGGGTGCTGACGATCTCGCTGCACGAGCATCCGCGGACGCTGTTCCCGCAGACCGGGTGGCCGGAGGAGACGGGCGCCGACAGCGCGGAGGGCTCTTCGGTGAACGTGGCGCTGCCGGCCGGGACGGGGGACGCGGGCTGGCTGCGGGCGTTCCACGCGGTCGTGCCGGAGCTGATCGCCGACTTCCGGCCGCAGGTGCTGGTGACGCAGCACGGGGCCGACACGCACTTCGAGGACCCGCTGGCGCATCTGGCGGTGTCGCTGGACGCGCAGCGGGCGGTGCAGGCGGCCTGTCACGACCTGGCGCACGAATACGCCGACGGGCGGTGGGTGGCGCTGGGCGGGGGCGGCTACGCCGTGGTGGACGTCGTACCTCGGTCGTGGACGCATCTGGTCGGGATCGCGGCGGGCCGGGCCGTGGCGCCCGAGGCGGTGATTCCCGAGGGCTGGCGGCAGGAAGTTTTCGCGAGGACGCGGCAGTTGGCCCCGGCGCGGATGACGGACGGGCGCTGGCCCGTGGCGTTCCCCGGCTGGGAGGAGGGCTACGACCCCGCGGACCGGCTGGACCAGGCGGTGCTGGCGGCTCGGCGGGCGGTGTTCCCGCTGCGGGGTCTGCTGGCCTGACCGGGGGACCAGTGGGCAACGGGTGCCCGGTAGGCCGGCCGTGCGGTGTTCGTCCGTTCTCGGGACACGTGGGGCCCTCGTCGCGCACGATCTCCTCGTGCTGACCCCCGAAGCCCTTCGTGCGCACCTGGTGGGCGCACGCCTCGCCGGGACCGTGGCCACGTCTCGTGAGGAGAGCCTGCGGAGTTACCGGCTGTTCGCCGCCCGGGATCCCCGGGTGCTCCTCGGCCTCGATCCCGAAGGAGCCTGGCGTCAGCGGGATGTGATCGAGCTGATGGCGGACAGGTGCGGGGTTTCGGCCGATTCCCGATGGACTTCCGGCCAGGACGTGATCGATCCGGAGCGCACCCTGGCCGCGCTGGACGCCTTCGCGGAGCGCCTCGCCGAGATCGCCCGGCGCGGCGCACCCGTGCTCCTCGGCACCGGGCACCCTCACCGGCTGCTCGGTTTCTACGCCGCTCTGGCAGACGCGCTGTCGGCGGCGGGGTGTGCTGTCCTCACTCCGGCGCAGGGTCGTCGTGTCGACATAACGACCCGGTTCGGCCTACGCACGTACAACCTCGACTACGTACGAGGAGTCGCGCTGGTGCGGGGGCCCCGCACGGAACGCCCCGGTTGTGAGCCCGGCGCACATACGCACTCACCTCTCCCGGTTCGTACCGTGTTGACCGCTGCCGCGGAGGCCGGCGGGCCCCTTCCCGAGCTGGTCATCGGGGATCACGGGTGGGTCTGCGGGGCAGGTCAGCTGGGGTTCGAGGCCATCGGGGCGGCCGATACGGACGATCCCGCCCCGTTCGTCGGTGAGGCGGAGGGGTCCGTCTCCGTCGTCGTTCCACTTGATGACGGTGTGCGGTCTGATTACTACCTGCCGCTTACCCGCTACGTACTCAATCGGGCGTGTCTGTCACAGTAGTCCGCCGATGGGTGCACCTCTTCCCCACTCGCATCACCCGCCCCTACATTGGGGAGTGAGCACGCAGCGACGAAGAGTCACCGGAAGGGGAAGCCGGTGGCCGTCGAGTGCGGAAGGTTCAGGTGTGTCATGGCTGCAGCTGGCGAGAGGCCTCTGAACGAGGTTCAGTTCCTTACCGTGGCGGAAGTCGCCTCGGTCATGCGAGTGTCGAAGATGACCGTGTACCGGTTGGTGCACAGCGGTCATCTGCCCGCGATCCGTGTGGGGCGGTCCTTCCGCGTCCCGGAGCAAGCGGTTCACGAGTACCTCCGCGAGAGTTACGTGGGGGTGGAAACCGCCTGACGGCTGGGGCGGGGTGGTCCCTCACAGGGCACTCGGGATCACCCTGGCCTCCTCGATTACGACCTCAGCGCTCGGGCGGGTAGGCTAGCCCCTCGTAGGTCGTGTGGGCCCATGGCGCCCAAACAACCGAGTGATGAGAAGTGAGCGAGGGTAGTCGTGGGCTCTGTTATCAAGAAGCGGCGCAAGCGGATGGCCAAGAAGAAGCACCGCAAGCTGCTCAAGCGCACGCGCGTTCAGCGTCGCAACAAGAAGTAAGTTCGCGACGCGGACGCCGCGAGAGCGTTGCTGTGGCCCCCCACCCACCGGTGGGGGGCCACACGTGTTCCGGCTCCTGCGTCCGGCTGCTTGTCGTCACTTCGCGCATCGGGCGGTCATCACAGCGCAACACCGAACCGCTAAGTTGGCCCCACGGGGGAACGCGGCGGGGCAAGAGGTTTTCTGGAAGGAAGGCGCGGATCTTGGGCAAGGTCGTGCTCGTGACCGGTGTGGCCCGCCAGCTGGGGGGCCGGTTCGTACGGCGGATCCAGCGTGACCCCGAGGTGGACCGGGTCGTCGCCGTGGACGCGGTGCCGCCCGAGCACCATCTGGGCGGTGCGGACTTCGTCCAGGCCGACATCCGGCAGCCCGGAATCGCGCGGGTGCTCGCCGAGACGGGCGCAGACACGATCGTCCACCTGGACGTGACGGGCACGCCGCTGGGCAGCGGCAACCGGGCCTCCCTGAAGGAGACCAACGTCATCGGCACCATGCAGCTGCTCGGTGCCTGCCAGAAGTCCCCGAACGTGCGGCGGCTGGTCGTGAAGTCCAGCACGAACGTCTACGGGTCGGCGCCCCGCGACCCGGCCGTCTTCACCGAGACGACCCCGCCCAAGTCCCTGCCCAGCGGCGGCTTCGCCAAGGACACGGTGGAGGTCGAGGGCTATGTCCGCGGCTTCGCGCGCCGCCGGCCCGACGTGGCGGTGTGCGTGCTGCGGTTCGCCAACATCCTGGGCCCGACCGCGGACACCCCGCTCGCCTCGTACTTCGCGCTGCCGGTCCTGCCGACCGTGTTCGGCTACGACCCGCGGCTTCAGTTCGTGCACGAGGAGGACGTGATCGAGGTGCTGCGGATCGCCTCGCACGAGCCGCGGCGGGGCACGCTCAACAGTGGCACCTTCAACATTGCCGGTGACGGCGTGCTGCTGCTCTCGCAGTGCTCCCGGCGCCTCGGGCGCCCGACCGTGCCCCTGCTGCTCCCCGCCGTCACCTGGGCGGGCTCGCTGGTGCGTACGCTGGGGATGACGGACTTCTCGCCGGAGCAGATCAGGCTGCTCACCCACGGCCGGGTCGTGGCCACGGGCCAGATGCGCGAGACGCTGGGATTCCAGCCCAAGTACACGACCGCGGAGACGTTCGCGGACTTCGCACGCAGTCAAGGTCCCGGACTTCTTCCGCCGGAGGCCCTTGCGGGGGCCGTCGACCGGATCGCCGCGCTGCCCCTCGCGGGCGGCGGCCACCCCCCGACGCAGAGCGCCAACTGAGGAGCGCATCAACGATGGCGGATGCCAAGGTCATTCCGTTCGACGACGACCGGTCCCGCGGGGGCGCCGTGCAGCGTCCGCAGCGGCGCCGGAGTGCCGGGAACCGTCGCCCGGGCACGGATTCCGTGCCGGTACGTGAGGTGCAGCCCCTGCCCACCAGGGCTGTTCCGCAGGATGATGTTCCTGTGACACCTGAGGAACAACCGCCGGAGGGGTCCCAGGGCGGCGAGGGCGGCCTGGAGCGGCGTATCGCGGGCGGCCTGGCCTTCCTGCGCCGCCGCCTCACCGGGGACTACGAGGTCGACGACTTCGGCTACGACGAGGAGCTCACCGACCAGGTCCTGATGTCCCTGCTGCGCCCGCTGTACGAGAAGTACTTCCGGGTCGAGGTGAAGGGCATCGAGAACATCCCGGCCGAGGGGGGCGCCCTGATCGTCGCCAACCACTCCGGGACGCTGCCGATGGACGGCCTGATGATGCAGGTCGCCGTGCACGACAACCACCCGGCGGGCCGGCACCTGCGGCTGCTCGCCGCCGACCTGGTGTTCATGCTGCCGGTGGTCAACGAGCTGGCCCGCAAGCTCGGTCACACCCTGGCCTGCGCCGAGGACGCGTCCCGGCTGCTGGAGCAGGGCGAGCTGGTCGGGGTGATGCCGGAGGGCTTCAAGGGCCTCGGCAAGCCCTTCGCGGACCGCTACAAGCTCCAGCGCTTCGGCCGCGGCGGCTTCGTCTCGACGGCCCTGCGCGCCGGTACGCCGATCGTGCCCTGCTCGATCGTGGGGGCCGAGGAGATCTACCCGATGATCGGCAACGCCAAGACGGTCGCGCGGCTGCTGGGTTTCCCGTACTTCCCGATCACGCCGACGTTCCCGTGGCTCGGTCCGCTCGGGGCGGTTCCGCTGCCGACCAAGTGGACGATCCAGTTCGGCGAGCCGATCCCCACGGACGGCTATCCGCCGGAGGCGGCCGAGGACCCGATGTTGATGTTCAACCTGACCGACCAGGTCAGGGAGCAGATCCAGCACACGCTGTACAAGCTGCTGGTGCAGCGCCGGTCGGTCTTCTTCTGAGGCACGCGCACCACTGAGGCAGGGCCTACGACGATGGGGGCGCCCCCCTGACGAGGGCGCCCCCACTGTCGAACCGTCGGCTAGTCGGTGTCCTCGCCGTCGATGCCCAGTCCGGGCAGCAGGTCGGGCAGGAGCGGCGGGAGCGTCACGTCCGGCTGGGGGACGGACGGGACGCCTTCCGCCGACGGCGAGGTGCTCGCGTCGCTGGACTGCCGCGGCGGGTCGAGCAGGCCGCCGGTGTTGCCGCCGAGCAGGCCGTCCTTGTCGCTGCCTGCCGAGTGGCTGGGGCTGTCGCTGCCGGTGCCGCCCTTGTCGGAGTGGCCGCGGCCGCTGTCGCTGGGCCGGGTCGACCGGTCGGTGGCCGAGGAGCCGCTGGAGGCCGACTCGGAGGTGCCCCGCCGATTGCCGTCGCCGCCGCCGCTCCGGGACGGGGGCTCGGGCAGCAGGGACCGCAGCGGGGCGACGTCCTGCTCTATGGCGTCGAACACCGACGACACCTGGTCGCTGACGTCGCCGAGCTGGACGGGGAGCTTCTCGCGCAGTTCGCCCCAGGCCTCGCGGTGGGAGCGGGAGAAGGCGGACAGGGCCTGGATGGGCTCCAGGGAGTCCGGGTCGCGCTCGTACGCCTCGCTCAGCAGCCGGTGGCCTTCCGACGCGTCGTGCCGCATGCCGGACAGGGCGCGGCGGATCTCGCCCAGGGACTCGTGGTCGAGCGGGCCGCTGCGGCCCCGCTCCATCAGGCGGCGGGCTTCGCTGAGCCGGGTGGAGGCGTGGTCGAGATAGACCCGGCCGCGCTCGTCGACGCCGTCGGCGAGGCCGAGCTTGACGTCCTCGATGCCGCGCTTGAGGCCGTAGAGCGAGTCGCCGGGCAGCGCGTCGGAGCTGGCGGCGGCGACGCCGCCGAGGGCGCTCGCGGCCACGCCCACGCTGAGCCCGCCCGCGGTGAGGCCCTTGGCGAGGCGGGAACGGGGCCGGAACTTCTTCAGTGGGCTCGCTCGGTGGGCGCCATGGGCCCGGGGGGAGCGCTGCTCGGGGAACGCGCCGTCCGTCGCCCCGCCGCCCGCGGTGCCCTCCTGGAGCATGGCCTCGAACGCGGCCACCAGCTGGGCCCGCTGGACGACCTTGACCTCCGGGTCGAGCTCCGGCTTGGGCAGCGCGCCGAGACCGGAGGCGAGCGCCAGCAGGCGTGCCTGTTCGGTCGGCTCCGCAGCGGCCGGGGCAGGTGCCGATCCTTCGGACTGCTCGGCCGCCGTGCCCTGCTCGGACTGCTCCTGAAGGGCCTGGGCGAAGGCGTTCGCCCGCCGGTGCGCCGATACGTTCGCGATCACTGGCGGCACCTCCTCTCGTCATGACGGTCGACTCCCCAGGGGGTCCTGAGGGTTGCACACCCTGACCACGACCACACGATCGGGTGATCGGAGCCGGTCAGGGGGTGACCACAGGGAGCCTGCATCCCGCACAACGAGCGGCGCGGCACTTGGGTTACGGACGCCGGATGATCGGATGCCGAAGTCAACGGACTGTCACGGAACGTGAGTTGGCCGTCGCCGAGCGTGCGGCCGGGTCAGCGGGCGTCTTCCGGGAGGAGCCGGGCGAGGGTGCGGACGGCCCGGTACTGGAGGGTCTTGATGGCGCCCTCGTTCTTGCCCATGACACGGGCGGTCTCGGCGACGGAGAGGCCCTGGAGGAAGCGGAGCGTCACGCACTCCTGCTGCTGGGGGTTGAGCCGCCGTACGGCGTCGAGCAGGGCGGCGTTGGAGAGGGACTCCAGGACGGAGTCCTCGGGGGAGCGCTCGACCTCGTTGGCGTCGAGCATCTCGCCGGTGGTGACCTCGAGGCGGAAGCGGCTGGACTTGAAGTGGTCCGCGACGAGGTTCCGGGCGATGGTGACCAGCCAGGCGCCGAAGTCACGGCCCTGCCAGGTGAACGTGCCGATGCGGCGCAGGGCGCGCAGAAAGGTCTCGCTGGTGAGGTCCTCGGCGGTCGCCTTTCCTCCGACCCGGTAGTAGATGTACCGGTAGACGGTGTCGCTGTATTGGTCGTAGAGACGGCCGAAGGCGTCGGCCTCGCCGGCCTGGGCGCGCTCCACGAGGTCCATCATGCGGGCGCTGTCGCTGTCCGCCGCCGGCCGTCGGGCGGTGGCCGCGCCGGACGGGCGCCCTCGTCTGCCGACCGCGGCGCTGCCGTCGGCCAGTGCATAGCACGGGCCTACGGGCGCGGCGGTGGCGAATGCGGGGCCGGCGTACGCGGTGGGGACGAAGCCGCGCAACAGGTCGAGGACCGTTGCGCGCAGCGTAGCCAGGCCCGAGGCGTCAACCCCGACGTGTGGGTACACGGGACTCCCAGAGGCAGAGCTTCCATCACGTGCAGTGCGGGACCTTTCACCCGTCGTAGCGACGGAGGGGTACCGGATTGCGTCTGAGGAGAATAACGCTTCGTGTAGGCCCTGCTACACCGAGTTGCTCAAATCATCGGTTACGTCGCTTCCGTAACCGATTGACGCCGCATCAAGTGCCAGAGTGTGAACGGTTGTTGATCGGAAAGGTTCGGATTCAGGCTGGGTCCAGGGCGTGTTGTGGCCGTGTCCAGCCAAGAGGACTGGATGCGAGGTTGTGGGGGTACGCCAGTTGGATTTACGGGGCTTGTCATCCCGTAAACGAAGGTGTCCCGGATTGATCGGTCGCCTGCCTGGTCGGTCGTCAGCGGCGACGGCGGTGCAGGGCGATCGCCGCCGCCGTGCCGCCGGCCACCGCGCCCACGCCGGCCGCGGCCGGGATGCCGACCTTGGCCGCCTTGCGGCCGGTGCGGTAGTCGCGCAGGCGCCAGTCCAGGTCGCGGGCGTGCTTGCGCAGCTTGGAGTCCGGGTTGATGGCGTAGGGGTGGCCGACCAGGGACAGCATCGGGATGTCGTTGTGCGAGTCGCTGTAGGCGGCGCAGCGGCTGAGGTCCAGACCCTCGGCCGCGGCCAGGGCGCGGACCGCCTCGGCCTTCGCGGGGCCGTGCAGCGGTTCGCCGACCAGCTTGCCCGTGTAGACGCCGTCGACGGACTCGGCGACCGTGCCCAGGGCGCCGGTCAGGCCCAGGCGGCGGGCGATGACCTGGGCGATCTCGACGGGGGCCGCCGTGACGAGCCAGACCTTCTGGCCCGCGTCCAGGTGGGCCTGGGCCAGGGCGCGGGTGCCGGGCCAGATGCGCTCGGCCATGTACTCGTCGTAGATCTCCTCGCCGATCGACTGGAGCTCGGCGACGCGGTGGCCCTTGACGATCGACAGCGCCGAGTCGCGGGCCTCCTGCATGTGTTCGGGGTCCTCGACCCCGGCCAGCCGGAACCACGCCTGCTGCCAGGCGAACCGGGCGAGTTCCCGTGTCTCGAAGAACTTCCGTTTGTACAGGCCCCGCCCGAAGTGGAAGAGGGCGGCGCCCTGCATGACGGTGTTGTCCAGGTCGAAGAAGGCGGCGGCCCGGTCGTCGCCGTGGACCGGGAACTGCGGTTCCTCGGTGGTGCCGGCGGCCTCCTGTGAGGACTTGCGGGCAGCCTCCGCCGAGGCCTCGCCTGCCAAAACGCTCCGCGCCGTGGCAGAGCGCCTACGGGGGGTGAGCCATCCGAGAGCGGCCATGGCGTGAGCATAGCCAGTTTGTTCGGGGTTTCCGGAGTCGAGAGGTTTGGAGCCTGTGAACTCTCGGCAAGCGTGCCGTTAAAGAGGTCGTTCCGGACGGACGTGGTCGGCGCGTCGCCGGTGCTTTCGTGAGGGTTCCCCTCGTTCACGGGCGCGCGACAATGGCCGACATGAGTCCCCTCTTTCGTCGCAGGCCCCCTCGGGACCGGCTCGTCACCCTGATCCGCAAACCCGGCTGTCATCTGTGTGATGACGCACAGGTCGTTGTGGAGAAGGTGTGCGGTGATCTGGGAGTCCCCTGGGAGGCGAAGGACATCACCGAGGATCGGGAACTGCACGACCAGTACTGGGAGCAGATCCCGGTCGTGCTGGTGGACGGCAGGCAGCACACGTTCTGGCGCGTCGGCGAGGACCGCCTGCGCAAGGCGCTGACCGACTGATCCCGCTGATCACGCCCGGTCCGGCAACTGACCGAGCAGTCCAAAGAGGCCGTCAGGTCGCTTAGGATCGTCGGTGGCTGGTCTCGGGGGCGGGATACACAGAGGAGAGTGTGCGGTTTTGCCCCCAGAAGCAAAGGAACGGTGGTGCGTATGCGCCGGTTCCCCACGAGTGCGCCGGGGGTGCGTGAGCCCGGTCACGTTGGGCGGGCAAATCGGACACCATCTTTGTGCACGCGTTCACAAAGACATAGCCTGCTTTCGACGGGGCGGTCATGTAGGGACGTATGACCGCCTACAGCCCCGCTCTACCCGCAGGAGCACCGTGGCAACTGGCCGAACTCACCGACCGGCGACCCGCAGCCGAGGGATTCCCGAGGCCACCGTCGCCCGGCTTCCGCTGTACCTCCGCGCTCTGACCGCGCTGTCGGAACGCTCGGTGCCCACGGTCTCCTCCGAGGAGCTCGCGGCCGCTGCCGGGGTCAACTCCGCGAAGCTGCGCAAGGACTTCTCCTACCTCGGCTCCTACGGGACCCGGGGCGTCGGCTACGACGTCGAGTATCTCGTCTACCAGATCTCCCGCGAACTGGGCCTCACCCAGGACTGGCCGGTCGTGATCGTCGGTATCGGTAACCTCGGCGCCGCCCTGGCCAACTACGGCGGGTTCGCCTCCCGCGGCTTCCGGGTCGCCGCGCTCATCGACGCCGACCCCGCCATGGCGGGCAAGCCCGTCGCCGGGATCCCCGTGCAGCACTCCGACGACCTGGAGAAGATCATCCAGGACAACGGCGTGTCGATCGGTGTCATCGCCACTCCCGCCGGTGCCGCCCAGGCGGTCTGCGACCGGCTCGTGGCCGCCGGTGTCACCTCCATCCTGAACTTCGCGCCGACCGTGCTGTCCGTGCCCGACGGCGTCGACGTGCGCAAGGTCGACCTCTCCATCGAGCTGCAGATCCTCGCCTTCCACGAGCAGCGCAAGGCCGGCGAGGAGGCCGCCGCCTCCGACGGCGGCGTCCCGGCCGCCGCCGCGCGCAGCGACTCCGCCGACCAGGGACCCGACGGGGACATGCCCGCCGTGATGCCGGCATGAGCCTCCTCGTCGTCGGACTCAGCCACCGCAGCGCCCCGGTCAGCGTGCTGGAGCGGGCCTCGCTCAACACGGACGCGCAGACCAAGCTGCTCCAGGACACGGTCGCCGCCGAACCGGCCGCCGAGGCCGCGGTGCTCGCCACCTGCAACCGCATCGAGCTCTACGCCGACGTGGACAAGTTCCACGCCGGTGTCGCCGAGCTGTCCACGCTGCTCGCCCAGCACAGCGGGGTCGGCCTGGAGGAACTCACCCCCTATCTCTACGTGCACTACGAGGACCGGGCCGTCCACCATCTGTTCTCGGTGGCCTGCGGCCTGGACTCGATGGTCGTCGGCGAGGGGCAGATCCTCGGCCAGATCAAGGACTCCCTGGCCCGCGCGCAGGAGCTGAACTCCGCGGGCCGGCTGCTGAACGACCTGTTCCAGCAGGCCCTGCGGGTCGGCAAGCGCGCCCACTCCGAGACCGGCATCGACCGGGCCGGCCAGTCCCTGGTCACCTTCGGCCTGGAGCAGCTGGCCGCGGGCGGCGATGTGGAGACCTGGGCCCGGGGCAAGAAGGCCCTGGTCATCGGCGCCGGGTCGATGTCCTCGCTGGCCGCCGCGACGCTCGCGCGGGCCGGGGTCGCCGAGGTCGTCGTCGCCAACCGCACCCTCGACCGCGCCGAGCGCCTCGCCCAGATCCTGACCGAGGGCGACGACACGGACGTGCTGGCCCGTGCGGTCCCGATGGAATCGGTGCCGGTCGAACTGACACGTGCCGACGTCGCCGTCTCCTGCACCGGCGCGACCGGTCTGGTCCTGACGGCCGAGTCGGTCGCCGCCGCGGTGGAGGGCCGTACGACAGCCCCGCCGGCCGCGCCCGACGGCGACGGACCGCCCGCTCCGGGCGGCGGACCGGGCCGGACGGCAGCCACGGGAGCGCAGCGGGGCAACCTGCCGGCCACCGGACTCGGCGGCGAGGACGGCTGTCCGCTGGACCTGCCCGCGGTGCAGGGCACCGCCGGATTCTCCGTGCTGGGCGAGGCGGCCGTGGCCGGTATGGCCGCCGCCGACCTGGAGCAGCACGCGGCGTGGGTGGACAACGGCACGGTGGGCGGCGCCCAGCGCGCGGCCC
>KE354318.1 GCA_000415505.1 Streptomyces afghaniensis 772 | reverse complement strand
GTCGAAGGCCAGCTCCCAGTAGGGAGTCACACGCATCGCCGGATCCGCCATGACAGGCCCCCTGTTCCCCCGGGTTACGCCACGATGTGGCGCATCGTCCTGCCAACGGGGGAGCTTGGCCGTACGTCACGGCCGCATTGGGCGGGTGATGCCGCGCTCAGCGGTAGAGGAGGTACGTCCGCCGCATCCTCCGGAACGCCGCCAGCTCCTCCCGCCCCCGCACGACCTCGTCGGTGTCCCG
>KE354317.1 GCA_000415505.1 Streptomyces afghaniensis 772 | reverse complement strand
GCTCGACCTGGCGATGCCGCGCGACATAGACGCGGCCGCACACCGGCTGACCGGGGTGCGGCTGGTGGACATCGAGTCGCTGGCGGAGGCCTCCGCGGGCGCTCCGATGGCTGCCGATGTGGACCAGGTCCGGCGTATCGTCTCCGACGAGGTCGCGGCCTTCGGGGCAGCACTGAAGGCCGCGCACATCACGCCGACCGTGGTCGCCCTGCGCACCATGGCCGCCGATGTCGTGGCCAGCGAGATCGCCCGCCTGGACGGACGGCTTCCCGGCCTCGACGACAAGCACCGCGCGGAGATCACCCAGACCGTGCGGCGCGTGGTGGACAAGCTGCTGCACGCGCCGACCGTACGGGTCAAGCAACTCGCGGCCGAGCCCGGCGGCGCCGGGTACGCGGACGCGCTGCGCACCCTGTTCGACCTCGACCCGGAGACGGTTGCCGCCGTCTCCCGGGCCGAGGACAGCACAGAGAAAGACCGAGGGCCGGCATGAACGACAAGGCGCTGAGGCTCGGCACCCGGCGGAGCAGGCTCGCCATGGCCCAGTCCGGGCAGGTGGCCGAGGCCGTGAGCCGGGTGACCGGGCGGCCCGTGGAGCTCGTCGAGATCACCACGTACGGCGACGTCTCGCGCGAGCAGCTCGCCCAGATCGGCGGCACGGGCGTGTTCGTGACCGCCCTGCGCGACGCGCTGCTCAAGGGCGAGGTCGACTTCGCGGTGCACTCGCTGAAGGACCTGCCGACCACGCAGCCCGACGAGCTGGTGGTGGCCGCCGTGCCGACGCGGGAGGACCCGCGGGACGTGATCGTCGCCCGGGACGCGCTGAAGTTCACCGATCTGCCCAGCGGGGCCCGCATCGGCACCGGTTCGCCGCGCCGCATGGCCCAGCTCAACGCGTACGCGCGCAGCCACGGCCTGGACATAGCGACCGTCCCGATCCGCGGCAACGTCGACACCCGGATCGGATACGTACGCTCCGGTGAGCTCGACGCGGTCGTGCTGGCCGCCGCCGGACTGAACCGGATCGGCCGGGGTGACGAAGTGACCGACTTCCTGTCGGTCGACACGGTTTTGCCCGCCCCGGCCAGGGGGCCCTGGCGATCGAGTGCACCGCGGGCAACGCGGACCTCGTCGCCGCGCTCGCCGAACTCGACGACCCGTTCACGCGGATCGCCGTGACGGCCGAGCGGTCACTGCTCGCCGCCCTGGAGGCCGGTTGCAGCGCCCCTGTGGGCGCGCTGGCCGACCTTTTGGCCGACGGGCAGATTGTCAAGGAAATGCGCCTGCGCGGCGTCGTCGGCACGACCGACGGCACGCGGATGGTGCAGCTGTCCACCACCGGTCCCGTGCCCGAGACGCACGACCGGGCAACGGCGCTCGGTCGCGAACTCGCGGCCGAGATGCTCGCCCAGGGCGCGGCCGGTCTGATGGGGGAGCGAGCACATTGAGCCCCACCACCCTTTCCGCCGGTCCTGAACACGGGCACGTCACCTTCCTGGGTGCCGGACCCGGAGATCCGGGACTACTGACTCTGCGCGCCGTCGAGGCGCTGGCGAACGCGGACGTCCTCGTCGCCGAGCACGAGGTGCTCGACGTCGTACGTCAGCACGCCAGGCAGGGCGTCTCCGAAGTGAACACGGATTCGGATCCTTCCCAGGATCCGGCTCCGGGCACAGGAACGCCCCAGCTGACGGTTGTTGACGGTACGTCAACCGCCGCAGCCGCCCCCGCGGTGCGGGATGCCGCACATCTTGTCATGGAGGCCGCGCGGGGCGGCAGGCGGGTCGTGCGTGCGGTGTCCGGGGACCCGGGCCTCGACACGTACGCCGCCGAGGAGATGCTGGCGTGCGCCGCCGCCGGGGTGCCCTTCGAGGTGGTCCCCGGTATCGCGAGTGCCGTCGGTGTGCCCGCGTACGCCGGTGTGCCGCTGCGGGACGCGCAGGGCGCGGACGTGCGGTTCGTCGACGCGCGCACGGCGTCGGACCGGTGCTGGACGGAGGTGGGGGCGTCGGACGGCACGGTCGTCGTGTCCACCACGCTGGACTCCGTCGCCGCGGCGGCCGGCGAGCTCGTCTCCGCGGGCCGCAAGCCGGACACCCCGATGACGGTCACCGTCGCCGGTACGACCACCCGGCAGCGCACCTGGACCGCCACGCTCGGCACGATCGCGCAGACGCTGAAGCAGGCCAAGGTGCTGCCCTCGCCCGACGGCGGCCGGCCGGTGATAGCCGTGGTCGGTGAGCGTTCCGCCGCCGCCCAGCGCGACCAGCTCGCGTGGTTCGAGTCCAAGCCGCTGTTCGGCTGGAAGGTGCTCGTGCCGCGCACCAAGGAGCAGGCGGCGTCGCTCTCCGACCAGCTGCGGTCGTACGGGGCCGTGCCACACGAGGTGCCGACCATCGCCGTCGAGCCGCCGCGCACGCCCCAGCAGATGGAGCGGGCGGTCAAGGGGCTCGTGACGGGCCGCTACGAGTGGATCGCCTTCACCTCGGTGAACGCGGTCAAGGCCGTGCGGGAGAAGTTCGAGGAGTACGGGCTCGACGCGCGTGCCTTCGCGGGCATCAAGGTCGCGGCCGTGGGCGAGCAGACGGCCAAGGCGCTGATCGCCTTCGGCGTGAAGCCGGATCTGGTGCCGAGCGGTGAGCAGTCGGCCGCCGGGCTGCTGGAGGACTGGCCGCCCTACGACCCGGTCTTCGACCCGATCGACCGGGTGTTCCTGCCGCGTGCCGACATCGCCACGGAGACGCTGGTCGCCGGGCTGATCGAGCTGGGCTGGGAGGTCGACGACGTCACGGCCTACCGGACCGTGCGGGCCTCGCCGCCGCCGGCGGAGACGCGTGAGGCGATCAAGGGCGGTGGCTTCGACGCCGTGCTGTTCACGTCGTCGTCGACCGTGCGGAACCTGGTCGGTATCGCCGGCAAGCCGCACAACGTGACGGTGATCGCGTGTATCGGCCCCGCCACCGCCAAGACGGCCGAGGAGCACGGGCTCCGGGTGGATGTCATGGCTCCGGAGCCGTCCGTGCACAAGCTGGCGGAGGCGCTGGCCGACTTCGGCGCGAAGCGCAGAGCCGCCGCTGTGGAGGCCGGGGATCCGGTGACGCGGCCGAGTGAGCGGCGGCCGGGGGCTCGGCGGCGGCGTTCGACGACGTAGGCGGTTCCAGTGTTCGCTGCGGCTACGCGGGAGTCACCGCGTGGCCGTAGCGGAGCAGGTTGGACGGGTCGTAGGTGGCCTTGTCGTGGCGCAGGCGGTCGTAGACCTCCGGGGTCCAGGCGCGGGCGCGGTCCTGGTCGTCGCCCGGGGTGCCGTGGATGTTGACCATGGTGCGGCCCGTGCCGTAAGGGGCCATGGCCGTGTAGAGCTGCTGCGTCGCTTGCTCGATGGCCTCGGCGGCGGGTGGCGCGGCCATGATGCCGACGGAGTCGATGAAGTACAGGGCGTCGCGGGCGCAGACGGCGTCCTCGACGGGGGACGGGCGGGACAGCGCGCCGCCCATGTGGCGTATCTCGACCATCAGCAGCGGGTGGTCGGCGCCGGCCGTGGGGCCGGCCTGGTCCAGGAACGTGCCGATGGTGTCGGGCGTCAGGTCGCGCAGGAGCAGGCAGGACTCCCTTCCGGGGAGCGGGTCCTGCGGTTCCATGTGGATGCGGTCCAGGGCCGCGTGGTCCATCACCTCGACCGTGTCGACGGCCACGGGGGCGGCCGCGCGGAGAGGCGCGATCAGGGCCTCGCCCTCGGCCGGGAGGCCGGGCCAGGCGATCGCCACGCGGGCCCAGAAGCCGCCGCGCAGGGGCTCCGGGATCTGGGGGATGGGCGGCAGACGGAGGATCGTGAACGCGCTGCACATCTGGTCCGGGACGGTGCGGGTCCAGTCCGCCCAGGCCTGGAGCAGGGCCTCGGTGTGCTCGCCCCGGCAGTAGATGCCGCCGCCGTAGATGCGGGGGAGGGGGAGCAGTTCGGTGACCAGTGAGGTGACGACGCCCACGTTGCCCTTGCCGCCGCGCAGGGCCCAGAACAGTTCCGGTTCGTGCTGGGGATCCGTTTCGCGCAGGTGACCGTCCGGGGTGACGACCTGGAAGGAGCGGACCAGGTCGGAGGAATAGCCGTAGGCACGGCCGAGGACGGGGAGGCCGCCGCCGAGGGTGTAGCCGACGACGCCCGCGTCCGTGGAGGTGCCGCTGAGGCCGGCGAGGCCGTGCGGGGCGGCCGCGGCCATGACGTGGCTCCACTTCGCGCCCGCGGCGATGGTGGCCGTGCGGGTGGCGGGATCCACCCGTACGTCGGTCATGCGGGCCGTGTTGATCAACAGGCCCTTCTCGATGGGGAAGTTGGCGCCGTGGCCGGTTGCCTGGACGGCGACGGGGGTGTCGGTGGCTTTCGCCCAGCGCATGGCGGTGACGATGTCGTCGGGGGAGGCCGCTCCGATGACCACGTCGGGGGTGTGGAGGGCGGCCAGGTTGAAGCCGGTGACCTCGTCGGCGTAGGCGGGGTCGCCGGGGCGCAGGACCGGGCCGTGGATTTCCGAGAGGGCGAAGAGGTCGGGCGTGTCGTGGCGGGCGGTCATCGCGTCCTCCGTGGGGGGGGGCGTACGGAGGGACGGCGGCGGCGGGGGTGGTGTCGGCCGTCGGGGTCCTTGTCCTTAGGTGTTGTTTTCAGGATGGACCTGGGGGGTGGTGGGCGCATTGCGGGGCTGTGGGGTGCTCGGCGTGGGTGCTGGGGCCGGGTGGGTGCGCAACTCGGCGCGACGAGGTGCCGCTGCGCCCACCCGTGCCGCCCTGGAGGTACCTCCCAGGCCCTTAAGGCACTGGGGGAGGCACGCATGCCCGCAGCTGGGTCCGACAGTGCGTCGGCATCGGGGGGTATAGGGCGGGCGTAGCGTAGGTGGCATGACGACGTACGGATCTTTTCCCGGTACGCGGCCGCGGCGTTTGCGGAGCACTCCCGTCATGCGTCGGATGGTCGCCGAGACCCGGTTGCACCCTGCCGATCTCATTCTTCCGGCCTTCGTACGGGAGGGCGTCAGCGAGCCGGTGCCGATCGCGGCCATGCCGGGGGTCGTGCAGCACACCCGGGACACCCTGAAGAAGGCCGCCGCCGAGGCCGTCGCGGCGGGGGTCTCCGGGATCATGCTGTTCGGCGTGCCGGAGGAGTCGAAGAAGGACGCCCTGGGGACGCCGGGCACCGACCCGGACGGGATTCTCCAGGTCGCCATCCGGGACGTGCGGGCCGAGGTCGGTGACGATCTTCTCGTCATGTCCGACCTGTGTCTCGACGAGACCACCGATCACGGGCACTGCGGGGTGCTCGACGCCCAGGGGCGGGTCGACAACGACGCGACCCTGGAGCGGTACGCCGAGATGGCCCAGGTGCAGGCCGATGCCGGCGCCCATGTGGTCGGGCCCAGCGGGATGATGGACGGGCAGATCGGCGTCGTCCGTGACGCCCTCGACCAGATCGGGCGGGAGGACGTCGCCATCCTCGCCTACACCGTGAAGTACGCCTCCGCGTTCTACGGGCCGTTCCGGGAGGCCGTCGGCTCGTCCCTGCAGGGCGACCGGAAGACCTATCAGCAGGATCCGGCGAACGCGCGTGAGTCCCTGCGGGAACTCGCCCTCGATCTCGAGGAGGGCGCCGACATGGTCATGGTCAAGCCCGCCGGGCCGTACCTGGACATCCTCGCCCGGGTCGCGGACGCCGTGGACGTGCCCGTCGCCGCCTACCAGATCTCCGGCGAGTACTCGATGATCGAGGCCGCCGCCGAGAAGGGCTGGATCGACCGGGATCGCGCGATCATGGAGGCCCTGACGGGTATCCGGCGGGCCGGCGCCCGGAACATCCTCACCTACTGGGCCACCGAAGTGGCCCAGCGGCTCAAGGATCAGTAGGACAGGGCCTGCTCCATGTCCCGCAGCCAGTACGTGGCGGACAGCGAGCTGTCGTAGTACACGCCCTCGGCGGGCAGCTGCGGGATCGCCGAGGGGCCGCCGCTGCTGTTCGGCGTGGGGCCCTGGAAGCCGACCGTGAGCTTGCGGCCGGTGGTGCCGCCGGTGCCGCTGCCGTCGGCCGCCGACAGCAGGACGCCCGCGTAGCCGGACTCGCCGGGGGCCAGGGTGGTCACCGCCTGCGGCTTGGAGTCCTCGATCGGCTGCGGGGCCCACTGCATCTCGTCGAAGCGCAGCACCGGGTAGTAGGTGAGGTCGCACATCTTCGAGCCGGTGTTCTTGACCGTGATCAGCATGTGGTTGACGGGGCGGCGGACCTGCTTGGCCGTGACGGTGGTGTTGGTGCCGTTGCAGGAGACCCGCGCGGCGGGGGCGGGGGCCGACCCGGGCTTCGTGCCCTTCGCGTTCGTGCCCTTCGTGTTCCCGGGCTTCGACGCCTTCGAGGCCTTCGTGGCCTTCGCGATCGTGGCCGTGTCGGCAGCCGTGTTGTCCGCCTTGCCGGAGGCCGCGTCGGTGGGCGCGGTGTTCGCCGTCGCCGTCAGCTGCGGCTTGGCTGCGCCCTCGTCCTGCGTGCCCGTGCCGTCCTGGCACGCCGTGAGGGCGAGGGCGGCGAGGAGGGCGGCGGGGAGAGCGTGGTACTTGCGCATGGTGGTTCCCTTTCGGACAAACGTTGTCGGCAAGAAGGCCTGAGCGAGCCGCTCTACCGGTCGGCCGGGAGCGGCGTGCTTGGATGACCAGAGCTTGTGCGGTGACCCGTCCCAGCCGCCACAGTCGGCGGGCGATCAGGGACGCTGGAACGCCCGCACCGGCCTTGACCAGGGGAAACGACCCTCCCCTGGAACGGGGGAACGGGACATGGGGGATGGAGGAACGGTGTCGGAGGGCACGGCCGCGGCGGACTTCGCCGCGTTGCTGGGGGAGTTGAAGGAGCGGTCCGGGCTGAGCTACGGGGTGCTCGCCAAGCGGCTCCACATGAGTACGTCGACGCTGCACCGGTACTGCAACGGGGATGCCGTACCCACCGACTACGCGCCTGTGGAGAGGCTCGCCCGGCTGTGCAAGGCGTCGCCGCAGGAGCTTGTCGAGCTGCATCGGCGGTGGGTGCTGGCGGATGCCGGCCGAGGGCGTAAAGGGACTGGCGCCCCTCCGGCCGAGCGCGTTGTCGAGGAGCCGGGCGGTGGCATTGCGGAGGAGCCGGGCGAGAGCGTTGCCGAGGAGCCGGGCGAGCGCGTTGCCGAGGAGCCGGGCGAGCGCGTCACCGAGGATCGGGCCGGGGCTTCGGAGGAGCCGGGCGACGTTGTGTCAGGGGTGCCGGTGGACCGCCGGCCGCGTCGTCCACGCCGCCCCCGTCCGCCCTGCTCGCCGCTGCCGTCGTCGCCGTCGTCCTGAGTGGGGTCGGGCTCGCCGTGGCCCTGCCCTCCGGCAGGGAGGACGACGACGGGCGTCGTGGCTCGGTGGCGGTCTCCGACGGGCACCGGCAGCAGCCGGACGGCGGCCCGGCCGCATCGGTGTCGCCCTCTGGCAGTCCCTCCTCCGGCAGCGGCGGGAAGAAGGGCGGCGGAAGGGACGCCGCCTCCGCCACGCCGACCTCGTCCGCCTCCGCCTCCGCCACCGGTAGTGGTAGCGGTAGCGGTGGCCGGGGCCGAGCCGCCGGAGGGCGGACGCCACGCCCCCTCGGGCGCGCCCCCCT
>KE354316.1 GCA_000415505.1 Streptomyces afghaniensis 772 | reverse complement strand
CAGCTCCTCGCCGTCCGGGCCCTTCGCCGGGACCTGGAGCGCGGCCAGGTCGGCGAGGCCCCGGGTGCAGGCCGCGGACAGCTCCGGCCAGCCGGCCGGCAGGGCCACGCCCTCCATGAACCGGCCCTCCCGGGCGAGGAGTTGCTCCTTCAGGGCGGCGGGGGAGCGGGGCACGCGCAGGGCGCGCCTGTCGCCGTGCGGGCGGGCCATGACCCGCAGGACCAGCTCGGCGGTGCCGTGCGGTTCGAGGTCCAGGGTCCACACCAGGCGGCGGGCGCCGGTGCCGGTCTCCTCCACGGTGTCCGGCTGGGGCTCGGCCGTCACGGTCGTGACGGACCGCCACTCTCCGCGCCGGTAGCCGAACTCCACGCCGTGCCCGAGGACCTGGCGGGAGCGGACGGCGCCCGCCTTCGTGTAGGTGCGGTGGTCGGAGCGCAGTTCGAACTGGTCGGTGAAGTCGGCGTCGGCGGTGACCGCGAGGCGGACCGTCGTCGGCACCGGGCGGTTGCTGGTGACCCGCAGCGACTCCACGAACGAGGCGTCCCCGACGGCCTGTTCGCGGAAGAGCGTGTACGCGGGCGGCTCGTTGCGGCCGCCGCGCGGCACCAGGACACAGCGCGCGGTGTCCCCGTCGGCCACCGGCGTCAGCGTGTCGGGCACGGCCCCGTCGACGGTGAGCTGCCACCGGCTCAGGTGCCGTGCGTCTCGTACGAACATTCCGTCCGGGGCGCTGCCGCCCCGGTAGCCGCTGATGTCGCCGCGGTCGCCGACGGCGGCGAACGTCCCGCCGTGCACGAGCAGATGATGCCGGTCCGTCATCCCCGGTGCCCTCCCTTGATCGCCGTGACGCCGTTCCTGTCGCCTGCGGGCCGGTCGTGCAGCAGGTCGAGCGTGAGCGCGGCGGTCCAGCCGAAGCCGGTGGCGCCGCAGGCCTGCGCGGTGTACGGGTCCACGTACTCCGCGAAGTCGGAGGCGCCCGCGGTGTGCAGGATCCCCCGGCGCAGGGCGTCGGCCCGGCCGCGCTCGCCGTGCAGCCGCAGCCCGCGCTCCAGCAGCCAGCTGGTGTTGAACCAGGCCGGGCCGCGCCAGTAGCGGTGCGGGTCGAAGGCCTCGCCCAGCAGGTCGTAGCTGGGCACCAGCCGGGTCGTGCCGCCGAGCCCGAAGTGCGGGCCGCACAGGGTGCGCACCAGGGTGGCCGCGAGGTCGCGCGGCAGGCTCGGCAGCAGCAGCGGGACCAGCCCGGAGACACCGCGCTCGGGGATCAGCTCCCCGGCGCGCACGTCCCGGCACAGGAACATCCCCGCCGACGGCTCCCACAGCCGCTCCACCAGGGCGGTGGTGAGCCGCTCGGCGCGGTCCTGCCGGGCCGAGGCCGCAGCGCCCAGTTCGCGGGCGATCCGGGCCAGGGCGTACTCGGAGGCGATGAGCAGGGCGTTGAACGCCGGGTCCTCCACGGCGAAGTCGCCCGGTCCGTCGGCGTACCCGCGGTCCCGGTAGTCGCTCGCCAGCCGCACGTACCGCCCGTAGTCCAGATCCGTCGGCCGGTCCTCGGGGGAGCCGTGGTCGAGGTCGGCGCGGCGGAAGGAGCGGGCCGGGGCCGGAGTGACCCGGGAGAGCGGGCGGTCCCAGCAGGGGCTGTTGTCCATACCCTGTTCCCAGGGGTGCACGACGGACACCAGTCCGCCCCCGCCCAGGTCGCGCCGGTGCAGCAGATAGCGGTGCCAGGCCGCGAGCCGCGGATACAGCCGGGTGAGGAAGCCGCGTGCCCGGGACAGACCGGGGTCGGCGAGGTGCACCAGCCACGCGGCCAGCGCGTGGACCGGTGGCTGCACGATCCCGGAGGTCTGTACGGTGCGCGGGGCGCCCGCGGCGCGCCCCGCGGTCGAGGAGCGCCAGAAGTCGGGGCTCGGGAAGTACGCGTCGAGGGGGACTGAGGGGTTGAAGACGATGTGCGGGATCCGCCCGTCCGCCCACTGGGCCGCCAGCAGCGTCTCCAGCTCCGTCTGCGCCCGTAACGGCGACACGTGCCGCAGGCCGATCGCGATGAACGCCGAGTCCCACGACCACTGGTGCGGATACAGACCGCGCGAGGGCACGGTGGACGTGCCCGTCCAGCCGGCCTCCAGCACGGCGGCTGCCCTGACGTGCAGGGGTGGCGCGGGACGGGACGGATCGTATGCAACGGTTCGTCCCGTGGGACGAGGGGCGCGTTGGGCGGTGCTGTCCACTCGGGGCTCTCCGGAAAGACGTCCGGCCGACAGGTTCGGCTGCGGCTACCGTGGGGTTACGTCTATTTAACACGCAAAACCCACTATGTAAGGCAAGGTTGAGAAACACAAGGGGGTGTGCATGACCGGACGGCCCGTCAGAACGGGACGAGGTGCCGGCCAGGCGAGCGCCGGCGAACTGCTCGAACTGGTGCGCAGTCGCCGCGCCGTGACCCGGGGTGCGCTCCAGCAGGCGACCGGACTGTCGCGGGCCACCGTCGGGCAGCGGCTGGACCGGCTGTTCCGCGCGGGCTGGCTGCGCGAGGGCGCCGGGGGGCCGGTGGACTCCCCGCTGGGCGGGCGCCCCTCCATCACGCTGGAGTTCGACGACGAGCACGCGGTGGTCCTGGCCGCCGATCTCGACACCCGGCACGCGCGGGCGGCCGTGCTGTCGCTGAGCGGCGAGATCCTGGCCGAGCACTCCGGCACCCTCGTCGTCGAGGACGGGCCGGACGCCGTGCTGGGCGAACTCGGCCGCTGGTTCGGCGAACTGCTGGAGAAGACCGGCCGCGGGGCCGAGTCGGTGTGCGGCGTCGGGCTCGCCGTGCCCGGCCCGGTCGACACCGACACCGGCCGCGTCGTACAGCCGCCGATGATGCCCGGCTGGGACGGTTACGACATAAGGAGCCGGCTGGCCCGGGCGCTCGCCGAGCACACGGGCGCCGCCGCCGTGCCGGTGCTGGTGGACAACGACGCCAACCTCATGGCGTACGGCGAACAGCGCACCAACTATCCCGACTGCTCCGCCTTCGTGCTGGTCAAGGTCTCCACCGGCATCGGTGCCGGGGTCGTGGTGGACGGCGCGGTGTTCCGGGGCATCGACGGGGGTGCCGGGGACATCGGGCACATCCGGGTGCCGGAGGGCGCCCAGACGCTGTGCCGGTGCGGTTCCTACGGCTGTCTGGCCGCCATCGCGAGCGGTGGCGCGGTGGCGCGGCGGCTGGCGGAGACCGGGGTGCCGGCGGCCTCCGGCTCGGACGTGCGGGACCTGCTGGCCTCCGGCCATCCCGACGCGGTCGGCCTCGCCCGGGAGGCCGGGCGCCGGGTCGGGGACGTGCTGGCGACCGTGGTGACGCTGCTCAACCCCGGGGTGCTGATGATCGCCGGGGATCTGGCCGGAACCCCTTCCTCACGGGCGTGCGCGAACTGCTCTACCAGCGGGCGCTGCCCCGCTCCACCGCCCATCTGGACGTCGTGACGGCACGGCTCGGCGAGCGGTCCGGGCTGGTCGGGCCGGGGCGATGGTCGTGGAGCATCTCTAGCCCCCGAGCGGGTCGAGGAACGGCTGCGCGCGCTCGGGGTGTGACCGGGACATTTCGCCCCCGAGACGCGTCCGCATGGTGAAATCTCGTCGGCTGTGGCAGCGTGATTCTCGCCACCCTTGATAAGGGTTGCGCTCAGATGAGCGGATCTTGAGCGGCTGCACTTCTCCAAAGGGTGGCACTGAGTGCCACCCTTTGATCGTTCATCGAGCGAAATCAAGCGTGCCGATCGCCGCTCATATGAGCGTTGGGCGGGCTCAATGGAGGTTCGTGCGTTCAAGAAGTGAAAACATACGGCTGTGATCGCTTGCCGAGCCTTGACTTTCGATCCGCTGGCGGACGAGTGGTTACAGGCGTATGACGCGCGAGTGGACGTACCCAGAAGCCTTTGATCTGGGTATGTTCCTCGCCGTCAGGGCAGCCACCGCGTCCTCGAGGAGTCGAGACCCGTGTCGGAAAACAAAGATCCCCACGTAGCTGAGCACGGTACGAGTGTTGAGGGCGTGAAGTTCGTTTACGACTTCACCGAGGGCAACAAGGACCTCAAGGACCTCCTCGGTGGCAAGGGCGCGAACCTCGCCGAGATGACGAACCTGGGCCTTCCGGTCCCGCCCGGCTTCACGATCACCACCGAGGCGTGCAAGGTCTACCTGGAAAGCGGCGAGGAGCCGGCGGCACTGCGTGACGAGGTGAGTGCGCACCTCGACGCGCTGGAGCAGCGCATGGGCAAGAAGCTCGGCCAGGCCGACGACCCCCTGCTGGTCTCGGTGCGCTCGGGCGCCAAGTTCTCCATGCCGGGCATGATGGACACCGTCCTCAACATCGGCCTCTCCGACAAGTCGGTGCAGGGCCTGGCCAAGCAGGCCGGC
Organism: Streptomyces afghaniensis 772; assembly: GCA_000415505.1. Taxonomy (GTDB): domain Bacteria; phylum Actinomycetota; class Actinomycetes; order Streptomycetales; family Streptomycetaceae; genus Streptomyces; species Streptomyces afghaniensis. Next base: position 8,300 of record KE354316.1, on the reverse strand, counting down.
GACGACCGCTTCGCGTGGGACTCCTACCGCCGCCTCATCCAGATGTTCGGCAAGACGGTCCTCGGCGTCGACGGAGAGCTCTTCGAGGACGCGCTGGAAGCGGCCAAGGCGGCCAAGAAGGTCACGGTCGACACGGAACTGGAGGCGGCCGACCTCAAGAAGCTCGTCACCAAGTTCAAGAAGATCGTCAAGACCGAGGCCGGCCGGGACTTCCCGCAGGACCCGCGCGAGCAGATGGACCTCGCCATCCACGCGGTCTTCGACTCCTGGAACACCGACCGTGCCAAGCTCTACCGCCGCCAGGAGCGCATCCCGCACGACCTGGGCACGGCCGTCAACGTCTGCTCGATGGTCTTCGGCAACCTCGGCCCCGACTCCGGCACCGGCGTCGCCTTCACCCGCGACCCCGCCTCCGGCCACCAGGGCGTCTACGGCGACTACCTGCAGAACGCGCAGGGCGAGGACGTGGTCGCGGGCATCCGCAACACCGTGCCGCTCGCGGAGCTGGAGCAGATCGACAAGAAGTCGTACGACCAGCTGATGCAGATCATGGAGACGCTGGAGAACCACTACAAGGACCTCTGCGACATCGAGTTCACCATCGAGCGCGGTGTGCTGTGGATGCTCCAGACCCGGGTCGGCAAGCGCACGGCGGGCGCGGCCTTCCGCATCGCGACCCAGCTGGTGGACCAGGGCCTGATCGACGAGGCCGAGGCGCTCACCCGCGTCAACGGCGCCCAGCTCGCGCAGCTGATGTTCCCGCGCTTCGACGAGAGCGCGAAGGTCGAGACGGTCGGCCGGGGCATCGCGGCCTCGCCGGGCGCGGCGGTCGGCAAGGCCGTGTTCGACTCCTACACGGCGGTCAAGTGGTCGCGCTCGGGCGAGAAGGTCATCCTGATCCGCCGCGAGACCAACCCCGACGACCTGGACGGCATGATCGCAGCCGAGGGCATCCTGACCTCGCGCGGCGGCAAGACCTCCCACGCGGCCGTGGTCGCACGCGGCATGGGCAAGACCTGTGTCTGCGGCGCCGAGGAGCTGGAGGTCGACACCAAGCGCCGCCGGATGACCGTGCCGGGCGGGCACGTCGTCGAGGAGGGCGACGTCGTCTCCATCGACGGCTCGACGGGCAAGGTGTACCTCGGTGAGGTCCCGGTCGTGCCGTCGCCGGTCGTGGAGTACTTCGAGGGCCGGATGCACGCCGGTGCCGAGGACGCCGACGAGCTCGTCGAGGCGGTCCACCGCATCATGGCGTTCGCCGACCGCAAGCGCCGCCTGCGCGTGCGGGCCAACGCGGACAACGCCGAGGACGCGCTGCGGGCCCGCCGCTTCGGCGCCCAGGGCATCGGCCTGTGCCGCACCGAGCACATGTTCCTCGGCGACCGGCGCGAGCTGGTGGAGCGGCTGATCCTGGCCGACACCCAGGCCGAGCGCGAGGAGTCCCTCAAGGAACTGCTGCCGCTGCAGAAGCAGGACTTCGTCCAGCTCTTCGAGTCGATGGACGGCCTCCCGGTCACCGTCCGCCTCCTGGACCCGCCGCTGCACGAGTTCCTGCCCGACATCACCGAGCTCTCGGTGCGCGTGGCCCTGGCGGAGTCCCGCCAGGAGCCGCACGAGAACGAACTCCGCCTGCTCCAGGCCGTGCACCGGCTGCACGAGCAGAACCCGATGCTCGGGCTGCGCGGCGTGCGCCTCGGCCTGGTCATCCCCGGCCTGTTCACCATGCAGGTCCGGGCGATCGCCGAGGCCGCCGCCGAACGCAAGGCCGCCAAGGGCGACCCGCGCGCCGAGATCATGATCCCGCTCGTCGGCACGGTGCAGGAGCTGGAGATCGTGCGCGAGGAGGCCGACCAGGTCATCGCCGAGGTCGAGGCGGCCTCGGGCACGCAGCTCAAGCTCTCCATCGGCACGATGATCGAGCTGCCGCGCGCCGCCCTGACCGCCGGCCAGATCGCCGAGGCCGCCCAGTTCTTCTCCTTCGGCACGAACGACCTGACCCAGACGGTGTGGGGCTTCTCCCGGGACGACGTGGAGGCCAGCTTCTTCACCGCGTACCTGGAGAAGGGCATCTTCGGCGTCTCCCCGTTCGAGACGATCGACAAGGACGGCGTCGGCTCCCTGGTGAAGCTCGCCGCCAAGGCCGGCCGCGAGACCCGCCCCGACCTCAAGCTCGGCGTCTGCGGCGAGCACGGCGGCGACCCGGAGTCGGTCCACTTCTTCCACGAGGTGGGACTCGACTACGTCTCCTGCTCCCCGTTCCGCATCCCGGTGGCCCGGCTGGAGGCGGGCCGGGCGGCGGTCCAGTCGCAGGGCAGCGACCACCGGTAGACCCGTGGCCCGTGCGGGGCCACTCGAGAACCCGGAGCCGTCGGCGGTCCCCGACCACCCTCACCGATCGCGGCGGCTCCGGTGCACGGAGGAGAGCGGGGGCGCACCTTGTGCGGAGGTGCGCCCCCGCTCTGTGCTCGCGGCGGTCGCCGTCAGTGGGGCAGGCCTTCCCGCAGACATACGACGGTGCCGGTCAGCGCGGCCTCGTGCAGGGCGGTGAGAGCCGGCAGGGGAGTCGCCAGCGGGGTGGATTCCAGGTCGGCGAGGGCGATCAGGCCGTCCTGGTCGTGTTCGTCGCTGCGCCTGACGGGCTGTCCGGGGGCGAGACGGCCGCCGTGGAAGTAGAAGTCGATCACCGGGCCCGTGCCCTTCACATCGGCCCGGTGGTCGTAGCCGATGAACCGGGGCTCCCGGTCCAGGACGATGCCGGTCTCCTCGTGCAGCTCCCGGCACGCGGCACCGAGGGGGTCCTCCCCGTGGTCGAGCATGCCGCCCGGCAGCCCCCAGAGGCCGGCACCGGGCTCGTCCTCGGCGTAGCGCAGCAGCAGCATCCGGTCCTCGGCGTCGAGGAGCAGGACGCACGAGGCGACGATGGTCTGCGGCAGCGTCCTGACCCACTCGTCACGCGGCAGCACGCGCGGTACGTCGGTGGCGGGCACGGTCGTGTCCACGGGGGTGTTCCTTCCGTCGTCCGGGCAGCCCGGGACGAGCTGCCCAAACGGTGGAACGGCCCAACGCGCCGATGGTCACCGGCGTACTCGTGTCACGTGTCGCAGGCGATTCCGTCGTTGTCACGGTCCAGGTGGGAGGCGTAGCCGGGTTCACCGCGGTGGATGGGGGCGGCGCCGGCGGCACGGACGGCGGAGCAGTTGGCGTAGTAGACGTCCGCCGAGCCGCCCGAACCCCCGAACCGCTGTCGTCGGAGCCGCCGCCCGCGGTCGGTCGTGCGGTGACCGTGGTGGTGGCTCTGACGGTCTTGGTGGCGGTGACCGTGGGAGCGGGTTCCGGCTTCTTCGCGAGCGGTGTCGCCGTGGCCGTGGCGGTCGCGGTGACCGTGACGGTCGGCTGCGGCTTGGCGGCCGCGGGCTTCGCGTCGGCCGTCGTGTCACCGGAGGCGCCGATACCGACGCCGATGAACCAGGCCAGGCCGAGTGCGGGCAGCACATAGCGCTTCCGGGCCCAGCGGGGCGCCGGGCGGGCGGGCTGCGGCGCGGGCGGCACGGGATACGGGTTGTTGTGCGGGCCGGTGTACGGATTGGCCATGGTCATCCCCCCAGTGGTGACACGTGAGGGGATGACCGTAGGTCCGGGCGGCTCCGGATGGGGGAGGGGTGACCATTTTGTGATGGTCACGTGAAGGCGGGTGGTGCGGCTACGCGCGGAACGGGCCCTTCACCTCGTAGGTGATGCCGCCCGAGGAGCTGCCGCTGGTGCCGCGCTGGCTGGAGAAGTACAGGCGGGTGCCGTCCGGGGAGAAGGCCGGGCCCGTGATCTCGGAGCCGGACTGGCCGTCGATGCGGAGGAACGGGGCGACGACGTCGGCGGGGGTGATGACGCAGATCTCCATGTTGCCGCCGTCCTCGGCGACGAAGAGGTCGCCGGAGGCGGTGCCGGTGACGTTGTCGACGCCGGTGAGGGGGGCCGTGCCGCTCGTCACCAGGGAGTCGTCGTAGGCGAGTTCGATGGTCTGGGCGGCGGCGTTGTACTGCCAGACGCGGTTGTCGCCCTTCGTGGTGAACCAGCAGGTGTCGTTCGCGTAGTAGCAGCCCTCGCCGCCGTTGAAGCGCTTGGCGCCGGAGACCTGGCTGCGGGTGGCGGTCGCGCCGGAGGGGTCGGGGACCCGGGCCCAGGTGACCGGGCCGCTGGTGCCGCTGCCGGCCACGAGGACCTCCAGCGTGCCGGAGGACAGGTCGCCCCAGGTCGTCGGCCGGAAGCGGTAGAAGCAGCCGTCGGTGACGTCCTCGGTCAGGTAGACGACCTGGCGGACCGGATCGGCCGCCGCCGCCTCGTGCTTGAAGCGGCCCATGGCGTCCCGGCGCACCGCCGCCTTCGCGCCCCAGGGGTCGGTCTCGTAGACGTAGCCCCGGTCCACCTCCTCGCAGGACAGCCAGGTGTTCCACGGCGTCTTGCCGCCCGCGCAGTTCTGGCGCGTGCTCGACAGGATGCGGTACGCGCCGGTGATCGCGCCGGTCGAGGAGAACCTCACCGCGCTCGCGCCGCCCGACGGGTTGATCTCGGAGTTGGAGACATAGATCCAGCCCGTGCCGTCGGCGTAACAGGCGCCGCCGTCCGGGGCGTTGTGCCAGGTGTACGACGTGGTCCCGACCCGCTGGCCCGAGCGGGCGATCACCCGGCTGGTGAAGCCGCTGGGGAGTCTGATGCCGTTGGCGTCCGGGGAGCCCAGCGGCCCGTAGGGGCCGGTGCCGGGCTGGGCGGGAGCCGCGTACGCGGCGCCGCGCCACAGGGTTCCGCCCAGGGCGGCCGAAGTGCCGCCGAGGACGGCCGCACGCAGGAGGCTACGACGTTCCACTCTCACTCCAAGAGGTGCCGTACCGCCCTGCCGCCGGTCGACGGCAGGGTTGTGCGTGGGGGGAGGCGGGAGGGACGCTAAGCGGGCAGGGTTGACGGGGCATGGACAACTCGTGGCCGTGGGGCGGCAGGCTCACGCGGGCAGCGCCGGGGCCTCCCGTCTCCGGCCGCCCCTCGGCCGGTCGGCACCCGGTGCGTGTCCCTCGGCCGGTGGCCGTACGGACGGCAGCCGGATCACCACGTCCAGGCCGCCCGTCGCCGCCGCGTGCAGGGTCGCCTCGCCGCCGCTGGCGTGGGCGAGTCGCTGCACCAGGGCGAGGCCGAGTCCCGAGCCGCCCTTGGGAGCGCCCGGGGCGCGCCAGAAACGGTCGAAGGCGCGGGCCCGCTGCTCCTGCGTCATGCCGGGGCCCTCGTCGGTGACGTGCAGGTCGACCCAGCGGGGACGGCTGTCGCGCAGGGCGCGGCGGGGCGGGGCCGGCATCCGCAGCTCGATCGTGACGGTGCTGCCGGGCGGGGACGCCCGCAGGGCGTTGGACAGCAGGTTGTCCATGATCTGCTCGACGGCTCCCGGCACCGCGAGCACCGGGCCGACGCTGCCCGCGAAGAGCACGAGGGAGACGTCCTCCCGTGCGAACAGGGGCTGCCAGGTGCGGTGCCGTTCCGCGCAGACCGCGCCCAGGTCGACGGTGGCGGGGATCGCCGCGTGCTCCTCCAGCCGGGCCATCGCCAGCAGGTGCTCGACCATCCGGGCGAGCCGGTCCGTCTCCGTGACGGCCGCGGTGAGACTGCCCCGGGCCCGGGCGGCGACGTCCGGCTCCAGATTCTCCAGGCGCAGCCGCAGCGCCGCGAGCGGGGTCTTCAGCTGGTGCGAGGCCTCACCGGCGAACGCCCGCTGGGAGGCGAGCAGATGCGCGAAGCGGGCCGCGGTGCGGTTGAACGCCGCCGCCAGACTCCGTACTTCCGGTGGGCCCTTCGTGATCGTCACCGGGGTGAACCGGCCGCTGCCCTCTCCCAACTCGTGCGTCGCCTGCTCCAGTTCGCGGATGGGGCGGCCGGCCCAGCGGGCGAAGGCGAAGCCGACCACGGCCACCGCCGTCAGCACGGCAAGACCGCCCAGGGCGAGCAGCAGCCACACGTGGTGGACCCGCTCGTGCACCGTCCGCGTGGGCACCGTCAGCCACACGGCGCCCACCGGGCGTGCCTCCTGACCGACCGGCGCGGCCACCGACAGGTACTCGACCCCGCCGATCGTGGAGGTACGCACGTCCACCGTCGAGGTGCCCCGCAGCGCGGCCGCGATGCCCGGCCGGTCGGCCAGCGCGCCGGACACCGAGGTGTCCACCGGATGCGAGGTGGCGAGCGTCGCGCCCGAGGCGGCGACGATCACCACCTTCCCGCCGATGCGCTGCGCGCAGTGCGCCACCCGCGCGGGCAGGTCCCGCTCGGCCCGCCCCGCCGCGAGCGACAGTGCGGCGTAGGCGGAGACCGACTCGGCCTCGTCCTTCGCCGCGTTGACCACCTGCTCCCGCTCACCGCGCGAGTAGACGAAGCCCAGCGGGATCTCCAGGCAGAGCAGCACCAGCGCGGCGAGGCTGAGATAGCTGATCAGCAACCGGCGGGTCATGGAGAGGCCACCTGCGGGGCGTTCGGCCCCGTGTGCACCGCCAGCCGGAAGCCGACGCCGCGCAGTGTCCTGATCCACGCCGGGTGGCCCAACTTGCGGCGCAGCGCGGCCACATGGACGTCCAGCGTCTTCGTCGGGCCGTCGTAGTGCGGATCCCACACGCGGTCGAGGATCTGCTGGCGCGAGTAGACCGCGCCCGGGTCCTCACTGAGGAGGGCCAGCAGGTCGAACTCCTTGGGGGTGAGCAGTACGGGGGAGTCGCCGACCCAGACCTGACGGGTGCGGCGGTCCACGACGAGCGGGCCCGGGTCGTGCGGAGGGTCGGGGGCCGGGTCGTACGACGGAGTGGCAGGGGGGTCGGCTGCTGTGGCCGGTGTGGCCGGTGTGGCCGGTGTGACCGGTGTGACCGGTGTGACCGGTGTGGCCGGTGTGCCCGGGGGCTCCGGGAACGCCTGCTGGGTGCGTTGCGTGCGGCGGGTCACCGCCCGGACCCGGGCCACCAGTTCCCGCACGCTGAATGGTTTCGCCAGATAGTCGTCGGCGCCCAGTTCCAGGCCCAGCACGCGGTCGGCCTCCTCGCCGCGGGCGCTGAGGATGACGATGGGCACGTCCGAGACCTGCCGGATGCCGCGGCAGACGTCGATGCCGTCCATGTCGGGCAGTCCCAGGTCGAGCAGGACGACGTCGTTGTACGGGCCTCTCAGCCCGTCCGTGCCCGTGGCGACGTGGTCGACCGTCAGCCCGAAGTGGCCCAGCCCTTCGGTGAGCGGTTCGGCGATCGTCTCGTCGTCCTCGATGAGCAGCACTCGTAGGCCCATACGTCCTGTCTCTCCGTGAAGCCGACATGAATCCGGGCAGCGTGAATTCGCATTCTCCGCCCTGGAGTTCACACGCTACAAGATGACCGTTCGTATGGGTATCCGGACAAAGAATGTTCAATTCCTGGCCGGGCTCTTCAGTTCGCTTAACCTTCCGTTGTAGGTCGTCCGTCTACGGTGGGGTGAACAGAACGAAACCGCAGCTCAGGAGGCGGAGTTGAAGGCATTGCTGGATCGTGCCCGCACGTTCAGGACGCGCGTCGATTTCGACAGCGGGGAATACCGGAAACTGGCCGAAGGGCAATATCCGGAGGCGTTGTTCATCACCTGCTCGGACTCCCGGGTCATACCCGCACTCATCACGGGCGCACGGCCCGGGGAGATATTCGAGCTGCGCAACGCGGGCAATATCGTGCCGCCCTACGGACGGCCCGGGGCCTCGGGAGAGGCGGCCACCATCGAGTACGCACTGGAAGTGCTCGGGGTTCAGGACATCGTGGTGTGCGGTCACTCACACTGCGGCGCGATGGGCGCGCTGAAGTCCGGCGACGACCTGTCCGCGCTGCCCGGCGTGGACGCCTGGCTCCACATCGCCCGCCCCGAACTGACCCCCGTACTGGAGTCAGCGCCGGACGATCCGTCGCTGCCGGAGGTGTCCCAGGGCAACGTCGTCAACCAGCTGGCCGCGCTCAGGAGTTACCCGGTGGTGCGGCAGCGGCTCGACGCGGGCCGGCTGCGGCTGCACGGCTGGTACTACGAGGTCGACACGGGGTTCGTCTACGAACTCGGCGACGACGGCGCGTTCCGGGTGCATGCCGCGTGAGCGGGGCGCATGCGCGGGGGCGGGTACGGGGCGGCGGCGCGCCGGGGGGCCGGGCGGCCCGTCCGGCGGGAGAGACGGCGGCGGACTGGGGGGCGGCTGGTTCCGAGGGGGGTTCTTCGGACTGGGGGCCGGGCGGTTCCGCGGAGAGCGCGGGGGACTGGGGAGCGGGTGGCTTCGC
>KE354315.1 GCA_000415505.1 Streptomyces afghaniensis 772 | reverse complement strand
GGCGGTTGGCTGGCGGCCGGCCGGTGGCCCGCGGGGACCCGGAAGGGGGCGCTGCGAGTCGGTGGTCGGGCGGGCCGTCCGGTGAACCGGCCGGCGGCTCGGCCGGAGGTGCCGTGGGCGGTGCGCTGGGCGGGCTGATCAGCCGCGTGACCGGTGGTGCGAAGGGCGGGGTGGCAAAGCCGGGGCCCGGACCAAGGCCGACCTCGTCACCGACATCACCGCCTCGCTCGTCGTCTTCCTCGTCGCCCTGCCGCTGTGCATCGGTGTCGCCGTCGCCTCCGGCGTGCCCGCCGAACTCGGGATCATCTCCGGGGTGATCGGCGGTCTGGTCGTCGGCGCGGCACGCGGCAGTACGCTCCAGGTCAGCGGGCCGGCCGCCGGCCTCGCCGCGCTCGTCTCGGAGACCGTCGCCGAGGTCGGCGTGGCCATGCTCGGCGTGATCGTGCTGTTCGCCGGCCTCCTCCAGATCATCCTCGGACTGGTGCGGCTCGGCCGGATGTTCCAGGCCATCTCGGTCGCCGTCGTCCAGGGCATGCTGGCCGGCATCGGCGTGCCGCTGATGTTCAGTCAGGCCTATCCGATGGCCGACGCCAAGGCACCCGGCACGGCGCTCGAGAACATGGCCGGCATCCCCGCCCTGCTGGCCGGCATCCTGACCGACCCGCAGGCGATGATCGCCACCCTGCTCGGCGTCGTCACGATCGTGCTCAGCTTCGTGTGGAAGAAGGTGCCGGGCCCGGTCGGGAAGATTCCGGCCGCGCTGGTCGCCGTGGGCATCGGCATCGTGGTCGCCGCGCTGCCCGGCGTGGACGTGAAGACGCTCCAGGTGGGCAATCTGCTCGCGTCCGTGTCGGTGCCCGGGCCGGAGCAGTTCGCCGGGCTCGCGGACGGGGCGATCATCACCGCCATCCTCACCTTCACGGTCATCGCGTCCGCCGAGAGCCTGTTCACGGCCGCCGCGGTGGACCGTATGCACAGCGGCCCGCGCACCCGCTACAACACCGAGCTGATCGCCCAGGGCGCCGGCAACACCGTCGCCGGCATCCTCGGAGCGCTCCCCATCACCGCGGTCGTGGCCCGCAGTTCGGCCAACGTCCAGGCCGGGGCCAAGACCCGGCTCTCCCGCACCCTGCACGGCCTCTGGCTGCTCGCGTTCGCGCTGCTGCTGCCGCAGGTGCTCGCGCTGATCCCGATCTCGGTGCTCGCCGGTGTCCTCGTGCACAGCGGCTGGAAGCTGTTCGGGCCCGCCGAGTTCCCGAAGATGTGGCGGCAGGACAAGGGCGAGTTCGCGGTGATGACGCTGACCACCCTGGTCATCGTGGTGACCGCGCTGCTGGAGGGCGTGCTGATCGGCCTCGCCGCGGGCATCGTGCTGGCCGCGCTGCGCATGTCCCAGACCGCGATCCGCCAGCACGTAGAGGACGACACGGCGAAGGTCGTCATGGCCGGCAACGCGACGTTCCTGCGGCTGCCGAAGGTGATCGAGGCGCTGGAGGCCGCCGCCGCGTCCGGGAAGCCGAGGATCCGGCTCGACCTGACCGGCGTGACCCACCTGGACCACGCCTGCCGCAACCAGGTCGAGGAGTTCACCGCCCAGCAGCGGGGGTTGGGGCTGCGGGTGGAGCTGCTGATGCCCGGGGAGGCGAAACCGGCCGGCGGCCGGGCCGCTGCGCCGCCCGCCGGAGAGGCCCAGGCGCCGCTGCCCAAACGGCCTGTCACGGCCATGGCCGAGGAACCGTGGGGCGAACCCATGGGGGAACCGGTCCCGCCCTCTCCCTGGCCCACCGCCGACGCCGAGTGGTTCTACCTCGACACCCGTCCCCTCCCCGACGACCAGCGGTCGAGCCCGGTGGGCTGACGGAGCGGCCGGGAGCCGGGGGCCCGGGCCCGTCTCGCCTCCAGGCCTCCTCGTAGGCTGGATCGCGGCCACCGACGGAGGGAGCCTGCCATGCCAGGCTGGAACACACAGGACGTCCCGGACCAGAGCGGCCGCGTCGCCGTCGTCACCGGCGCCAACAGCGGGATCGGGTTCGTCACGGCACGGGAGCTGGCCCGCAAGGGCGCGCGGGTGGTGCTCGCGTGCCGCAGCGAGGCCCGGGGCAACGAGGCCGTGGAACGGCTCCGGGCGGAACTGCCCGAAGCCCGGGTCGAGCTGGGCCGGCTAGACCTCGGGGACCTGGCCTCCGTACGGGAGTTCGCGGCCGGATTCCCGTACGAGCGGCTGGACGTGCTCGTCGACAACGCCGGGGTGATGGCGCTGCCGTACGGGACGACGGTGGACGGCTTCGAGACGCAGTTCGGGGTCAACCACCTGGGGCACTTCGCGCTCACCGGCCTGCTGCTGCCCGCGCTGCTGGCGGCACCGGGGGCCCGGGTCGTGGTCGTCTCCAGCGGGATGCACGCCCTCGCCAACATCGACATCAACGACCTCAACAGCGAGCGGCGCTACCGGCGCTGGATCGCCTACGCCCGTTCCAAGACGGCCAACCTGCTGTTCACGCACGAGCTGGCGCGCCGGGTGGCGGCGCACGGCACGGACCTGGTGGCGGCCGCGGCCCACCCCGGGTACGCGGCCACCAATCTCCAGACCACCGGACCGCTCGCCGAGGGGCGCCCGGCCGCCGAGCGGCTCGTGCGGATCGCCAACCGGGTCGTCGCCCAGCCGGCCGAGGCCGGTGCGCTGCCGATCCTGTACGCCGCGACGGCACCCGGCGTACGGCCCGACTCCTTCACGGGCCCGCACATCGCCATGTGGCGCGGGACGCCCGCACCGTCCTGGCGGGCACCCTGGACCCTCAACGACACGGCGGGGCAGCGGCTGTGGGCCGCGTCCGAGGAGCTCACCGGGGTGACGTACGACGCCCTGAAGGCATGACGCTCACAGGGACACGGCCACCGCGTTGAACGTCGTCTCCGGCGTCTGCGGGCTGGTGAAGCGGGCGTTGACCAGGTAGAGGCGGTCGCCGTAGCGGGCGGCGGTGGTGGGGACGTCGAAGCGGGGGTCGGTGATCGTCCTGGTCAGGGTGGCGGTCGTGGCCTTCCGGTCGAGGTCCCAGACCGTGACCTTGTTCAGGCGGTTCTGGACGACGTACAGCGTGCGGCCGAGGCGGACCAGGCCGTCGCCGCCCGCCACGTCCGGCGCGCCCTGCAGCGCGACCTTGGTGGCGTGCCCGGTCCTGAGGTCCACGCGGTACAGCTGACCCGCGTTGACGATGATCAGGCCGCGACCGTCCGGCGTGGCGACCAGGCCGTTGGCGCTGTTGGTCCCGGAGGGCGCCTGCACCCACTCGCCGGTGAGCGGCAGGGCGCGGACCTCGCCCCGCCGGCCGCGCGGCACGCCGTGGAGGACGGCCG
>KE354314.1 GCA_000415505.1 Streptomyces afghaniensis 772 | reverse complement strand
CGGCACGTGTGCGAGCAGCGTCGGGAGGTCGGCATCCGCGGGGGCCTGCCCGGCGCGCTGGCGGAACAACTCGCCGTTCCCGCCTCCTCGTTGCACGCCCTGCCCGACTCCGTCGACGCCGTGCTCGGCGCGCTCGTCGAGCCCGGCGGCAACGCCCTGCGCGCCGCCCGGGCCGCCGCGCCGGCGCCCGGAGACCGCGCCCTGGTCCTGGGCCCGGGCACGATCGGGCTGCTGGTGGCGATGTTCCTGCGCGCCTCCGGTGCCGAGGTGCACCTCATGGGCACCACCGAGAGCTCCCTCGCCTTCGCGCGCTCCCTGGGCTTCGAGCACGTATGGACGGAGGAGTCCGTGCCGGACGTGCCCTTCGACGCGGTGGTCGACGCCTCGAACGCCGCCTCGCTGCCGGATCTGGCCCTGGAGCTGGTCGAGCCAGGGGGCCGTCTCGTGTACATCGGGCTGGCCGGCGAACCGAGCAGGATCGACACCCGCACGCTCGTCCTCAAGGACGTGATCGCGACGGGTGTCCTGTCCGCCTCCCCCGGCCTCGACGCCACCATCCGGGCGTACGCCGCCGGGTCGGTCGACCCGAGGCCGCTGGTCGCCGCGACCGTGGGCCTCGACGAGGTGGGCCCCGTCCTCGCCGGCGAGCGCCCGGCCGGCTGCGGGCCCGGCCCCAAGATCCATGTCGAACCCTGAGGGCCGCCGTCGGGTCACCGACCGAGGGCCGGTGCCCTGAGGGCAGGTGTGCGCAGGGCCAGGAGGGCGACGTCGTCCTCGTTGTCGGCGGGGCGGACGCGGCGCAGCAGGTGGTCGGTGAAGGAAGAAAGGGGGCGGTGGGCGAGGGCGGCGGCGTGCCGGCGCAGCCGGTTCAGGCCCTCGTCGAGGCTGTGGCCGGGTGCTTCGATCAGGCCGTCGGTGTACAGCACGAGGGTGGATCCGGGCTCGAGCAGGGTCGCGGCGTCGGGGCGCGGGGTGCCGGCCCCGGCGCCCAGGACGATGCCGTGGCCGTCGGTGAGGTAGCGCGCCAGGCCCTCGCGGCTGATCAGCAGGGGCGGCGGGTGGCCCGCGTTGGTCCAGGACAGCTGCCACTGGCCGGCGTCGGCCGCCTCGATCCGGGCGAAGATCATCGTGGCCATGTCGACGTCCGTGATGTGCTGGAGCGCTTCGTCGAGCCGGGTGACGATCCGGCCGGGCAGTTCGTGCTGGGACCAGGCGTAGGCGCGGAGCATGTTGCGCACCTGGGCCATGCCGGCCGCCGCATCCAGGTCGTGCCCGACGACGTCCCCGACGGCCAGGGCGGTGGATCCGTCGGACATGGGGAAGGCGTCGTACCAGTCGCCACCGACCTGTGAGGCGTCGGGTGCGGGCAGGTAGCGGACGGTCATCTGCAGGCCCGGGACCCCCGGCATCTGGGGCAGCAGATGGTTCTGCATGGTCTCGGCGACCTTGCGCTGGCGCTGGTACAGACGGGCGTTGTCCAGGGCGAGGCCGGCCCGGCGTGCGATGTCCTCGACCAGCGGGAGGTCGGCGGGGGTGAAGGCGACCTGGTCCTCGGCCCGGCCGAGGGTCAGGGCTCCCAGAACCGCGCGGGTGCTGCGGATGGGCGCGATGGCCGCCGAGTGCATGCCCGTGGCGTCGAACAGCCGGCGTTGCTCGACCGCGAGGCCGGAATCCGGTTCGCGCTGGTAGGTGCCGGGCCCGGCCACGGTGGAGGCCACGCCGCGCAGGGCTCTGGACAGGGGCATCGGTGACGCCTCCGGGACGGGCGGCATCGGTCCCTGAAGGTCGTCCCGGCGCACCAGGGCGCCGCCTTCGGCGTGGACGACCGCGGTACGCCAGACTTCGTCGTGCTCGGTGATCAGGTCGACGATCACCCAGTCCGCCAGCCGGGGCACGACCAGGCTCACCAGGCGTTCCAACGCCTCGTCGACGTCGAGCGTGGAGGTCAGCCGCGTGGTGGCGTCGGCCAGCAGGGCCAGCCGTTCCAGTTCCCGCAACGGCCCGGCCGCCGGCTCCGGTCGCGGGTCGGTTTGCGCGGTGTGTTCGACGGTGTGGAAGACCACGAGCGTGCCGGCTCCCTCGTCCCCGATGTCGTACGGGGTGAGCAGCCAGGCTATGGGCAGCAGGGAACCGTCTCCGCGTGCGAAGTAGTCCTCCTCGCCCTGGGCGGTGCGCCCGGCGTGGAAGGCCTGCCGCATTCCGCACCGGGACGTGGGCAGCGGCTGCCCGTGGGCGTCCCGGTGCAGCAGGTCGTGCGCGTCGTGCCCGAGCAGGTCCTCGGCGGTGCGGGCGAGCAGCTCCCGGGCGCGGGTGTTGACCGCGAGGATGCGGCCCTCCTCGTCCACGACGTAGGCGCCGGTTCCGATGGCCTCCAGGCCTCGGGTCAGCGAGGTGTCGAGTACGGCCACGGGCTGTTGCGCGGCAGTCTCCGTACGGTCCGGCCCTGCCATGTCGTCGCCTCCCTGCTGATCGGCCGCCTCTGCCGGCTGTCGGCTCGTCCCCGGCGGGATGCCGTCCGGCGTTCCCCGTGTGCCCCGTGGCGGCGAAACCAGCCCCCGCGTGGCTGCTGCCGTTCGGTGCATTCTGAGAACACCCGGAGGTTGCCCTGGTATGTGTGATCCGCGCCCGGGTAAACGCAGGGCGACAGAGCAGCCCGACAGGGGCGAACACAACGAAAGAGCCTCCGTATGGTCCTCCCGCTTGGGAAGCAGGCGGCAGATCGGCCGGGCGCGGACGAGCACGCCACGCTGCGTTTCGGCGCGGCCTGGGCGGACGGCGCGGCAAGCGCCGTCGACGCGCGTCTGGCGCTGCGCGCCTTCCTCGCCCACGGCCCGCACACCGCCCTCGCCCCGGTTCCGGCCTCTGCGGCCATGGATGCCGAACTCGTCGTCAGCGAACTGGTCACCAACGCCATCCGGCATGCTCCCGGGCCCTGCGAGCTGATCCTGCGGCTGTTCCGGGGAAGGCTGGCCATCACCGTGCGGGACACCTCGGCGGAGCAGCCCACGGTGCACAAGGGTGACCGGTTCCGCGTCGGCGGGCACGGACTGCGGCTGGTGCACACGGTCAGCGACCGGGTCGCCGTGGCACCCCGCGCCAGGGGAAAGCAGATCACGGCCTACCTGGGACTGGCCCGGAACGACCAGGTGAGCACCGGTTCCGGGAAGGCTGTGCTGGCCGCCGGCTGAGCTCGGCCCTCGACTCGGGCAGCGGTCGCGGTCCGAGGGCGCGTCTCGGGCTCAGTTCTGCCGGGCGTGTACGGGGCTGTTGGCGATGTCCTCCGGGCATGTGCCGTGCTGCTGCCGGGTTCTCCGGTCGCGCCTCCAGTCGGACGTCGCGAGGGCCAGGGAGGCGAGCATGCCGAGGAGGGCGGCGCCCAGTGCGGTGGCGAGGGCGCCGCGGTAGTCGTCGCCGCTGCCGAGCACCAGGTAGAAGAGGCCGGGCAGGGCGGCGGTGCCCACCGCGGCGCCGAGCCGCTGCCCGGTCTGCAGGGCGCCGCCCGCCGCGCCCGCCATGCGCACGGGCACGTCGCGCAGCGTCATGGTGATGTTCGGTGAGATCACGCAGCCGCTGCCGAAGCCGCCGAGGAACAGCACCGGCGCGGCGACCCAGGGCGCGACATCGAGGGGCGCGAAGCGGAGCAGCAGCGCGGTGCCGCCCAGGCCGGCGATCACGGCCGTGAGGCCGCCCACGGTGAGCATGCGGCCGAGCCGGTCCACCAGCCGGCCGGCGACCGCGGCCCCGCAGGCCGAGCCGAGGGCGAAGGGAGTCACGGCGAGGCCGGACCGGAGCGGGGAGAAGCCCAGGCCGTCCTGGTAGAAGAGCGCGAAGACCAGCCAGACGCCGCTGAAGCCGATGAAGTAGAGGGTGCCGACGCCGGCGCCGACGGCGTAGCCGCGCACGGCGGTGAACAGGCGGGGATCGAGCAGCGGCTGGGCGTCCCGCTCGACGAGGCGACGCTGCCACCGGGTGAAGCCGAGGAGGATCGCGGCACCGGCGGGGAACATCCACCACAGCCGGCCGAGGCCGCCGGAGCCCGCCTGGACCAGCGGATACATCAGCGCGAGGACGCCGAGGCCGAGGAGCAGGACGCCGGGCAGGTCCACGTGCTGCCGGCCGGAGGGCCGGGTGCGGGGCAGCAGACGGCGGCCGAGGAGGACGGCGAGGATCCCGATGGGCACGTTGACGTAGAAGATCCACCGCCAGCCCTGGTCGCCGGAGGCCAGGGCGAGGATCAGGCCGCCGGCGAGCGGGCCGACGGCGGACGAGATGCCGACGGTGGCACCGAAGAAGCCGAAGGCACGGCCGCGTTCGGCACCGCGGAACATCTGCTGGATGAGCGCGGAGTTCTGGGGCGCCATGAACCCGGCCGCCAGGCCCTGGGCGAGGCGGGCCACCACCAGCAGCGTGATGCTGGGGGCCGCCCCGCAGGCCACGCTGAAGAGCACGAAGCCGCTGAGGGCCAGCAGGAAGATGCGGCGCCGGTCCAGCGCGTCCCCGAGACGGCCGGCGGTGACGAGCGCGAGAGCGAAGGCGAGGGCGTATCCGGACACCACCCACTGCACCTGCGCGGGAGAGGCGTCCAGGCCGCGCTGGACGGAGGGCAGTGCGACCACCACGATCGAGACGTCCAGCAGGCTCATGAAGCCGGCCACCAGGGTGACCCACAGGGCCCGCCACCGGCGCGGATCCGGCTCGTATCCGGCCTCCTGTGCGCCCTGGTTCCGGTCGCCCGCCGCTGATGCTGTCACATGGGGCTCCTCTCACCGGGTGGGCACCGGCGAACCAAGTTCCCCCTGGAAGGCCCGACACACCACAGCCGGTGGGCGGCATGGGTCTCACCGAAAGCACCCGGCCGCTACCCAGGGTAGTCATCCGGGCGCCGCGCGAAGGGGGTCGTTTGAGCGGTCGAGATCTGTGCAGGCGTTGTGCTTGGGATAGACGACCGGCGAAAGGAACGACGTGATGGCGGCGCCCGACAACGACGAGTCGGTGGACCCCGCAGCCGTGAGACGACACCGGGTGCTGTTCCGGGCGATCGAGAAACGACGCCACCCGAAGCTGCGCCGCAGCGACATCACCGTGACCGACGAGGCGGCGGTCAAGCGCGCCACGAAGGCAGCCGCCCTCGGCAACGCGATGGAGTGGTACGACTTCGGCATCTACAGCTATCTGGCCTCGACCATCGGGAAGGTGTTCTTCCCCTCGGGGAACGACACGGCCCAGCTGCTCAGCTCCTTCGCCACGTTCGCGGTGGCCTTCCTCGTGCGACCGCTCGGCGGCATGGTCTTCGGGCCGCTCGGCGACAAGGTCGGCCGCAAGCGCATCCTCTCCCTCACCATGATCATGATGGCGGTGGGGACCTTCGCCATCGGCCTCGTCCCCTCGCACGCCGTCATCGGCCTGTGGGCCCCGGCACTGCTGATCTTCTTCCGGCTGGTGCAGGGCTTCTCGACCGGCGGGGAGTACGGGGGCGCCTCGACGTTCATCGCGGAGTACGCGCCCGACAAACGACGCGGCTTCTTCGGCAGCTTCCTGGAGCTGGGCACCCTCGCCGGCTACGTCGGGGCCTCCGGCCTCGTCGTCGTGCTCCAGATGCTGCTCAGCGCCGACGAGATGCTGGCCTGGGGCTGGCGCATACCGTTCCTGGTCGCGGCCCCGCTCGGCCTCATCGGCCTCTACCTGCGGCTGAAGCTGGACGAGACGCCCGCCTTCCAGAAGCTGGAGGGCGGCCACGTCAAGGCGAGCGAGGCCGCCGAGGCCGTGGAGACCTCGGCCGCCGCCGACCTCGGCAAGATCTTCACCCGGTACTGGCGGCCGCTGATGCTGTGTCTCGCGCTGGTCGCGGCGTACAACATCACCGACTACATGCTGCTGTCGTACATGCCGACGTACCTGTCCGACGAGCTGGGCTACGGGACCAACCACGGGCTGCTGATCCTGCTGATCGTGATGGTGCTCCAGATGTGCGTCATCAACCAGGTCGGGCGGCTGTCGGACCGCTTCGGGCGCAGGCCGCTGCTGATGGCGGGGATGCTCGGGTTCCTCTTCCTGTCCCTGCCGTCCTTCCTGCTCATCCGGCAGGGCAGTGTCGTCCTGATCGCCCTGGGGCTGCTGCTGTTGGGGCTCTCCCTGGTGACGATGCTCGGCACGATGTCGGCGGCGCTCCCGGCGATCTTCCCCACCCACGTCCGCTACGGCTCCCTCTCGGTCGCCTACAACCTGGCCACGTCGATCTTCGGCGGTACGACTCCCCTGGTGATCACCGCCCTGATCAGTGCGTTCGACTCGACCCTCATGCCGGCCTACTACTCCACGGGGGCCGCGGTCATCGGCGTCATCGCCGTCCTGTGCATGAAGGAGACCGCCAACAAGCCCCTGGCCGGCTCCCCGCCGTCCGTGGAGACGGAGGCGGAGGCCGCCAAGATCGTCGAGGAGCAGGCCCCTCGCCCCAGGTTCTGACGTTCCGTCGGACGGGCGCGGTTCTTCACGTCACAGGCCCGGGGCAGCGGCGCCGGCCGTACCGGCCCACCGCTGCCCCGGGCGCGTTTCCCCGTGCCGATGCCCTCGGGACTAGGCCCCGCGGCCCGTCGTGGAGGCGAAGCCGAGCCAGGTGTGCCGGTTGTTCCACCAGCACCAGCCGACCTTCGGGGCGTTGCGCCGCTCGCGGCCGTCGCGCCCGGTGCCGTTGCTGATCCAGATCGCCGGAGTGCGGGCGTCCAGGCTGCCGTCGGCCTTGCGCAGCCGGGACCCGATGGTCATGAAGCAGCGGTTGCGCTCCAGGGCTTCCGGCTGCTGGAGCACCCAGTGGACGCCCTCGGTGAGCAACAGCGGAGTGCGGTCCTCCTTGGTGAGGGCGGGCAGTGCCTCGTCCGGGCTCCAGTTGGTCATGTGGTCACCGCGGTCGAGGCCCGTGACGACGTAGAGCGGGGTGTCGGGCAGTTCGACGCCGCAGGGCGAGAAGGCGTCGACGTCGGGCATGTCGACGACGACGAAGCCCGGTTTGCCGTCGCGGCGCAGCAGCGGCGCGAGGGCGGAGGCGGGGGCCCTGTCCGGACGTACGGCCAGCAGGGCGCCCTCGCCGTCGGTCTCGGCGGCGAACCCACGGATCTCGTCGGCGGACAGCCCGGCGGTCTCGTGCACCCCCAGCTCGATCAGCCGCTCGGCCTGCGCGCTCAGGGGCGGGAGTGCGGGGAGGACGGTGGACGGGTCGGGCGTGGTGTCGGGCACGATGCTCCCAGGGTCGGTGACGAGGGCGAACTCCTGTGCAACGCGCCGGTTCGCGGAGGCGTTCCCTCCCCTTGACCTCCGTTCCACCGTCCTGCACGTCCCTTCCGCCCGTCCTCCCCTCCCTTCCGCCCGTCGCCGGACAGGCCGTGCATCTGCCACTCGCGGGGCGTCATACCGTAGGCGGCGCGGAAGGCGCGGCTGAAATGGCTGGGGCTCACGAAACCCCAGCGCCGGGCAACGGCCGCGACCCCGTACCCGAGGGCCGGGGAGTGCAGAAGATCCCTGCGGCACCGCTCCAGCCGCTGCGTGCGGATCCACTCCCCGACCGTCACGCCCTCGAGCTGGAACAGTTTGTGCAGATAGCGGACGGACATGCGGTGCGCGGCGGCGATGTCGGGCGGGGACAGGCCGGGGTCGGCGAGGTGGCGCAGGATGTGGTCCTTGACGCGTACGAGGGTGGCCGCGGCGGTCTCCGGAACCTGCGGGTCGCGTCCGCACTGCTCGTTGACCAGCAGCGCCAGCAGGTCGAGCGCGGTGGCCGCGAACTGGCGGCCGACGAAGGCGTCGAGACCGGGCGCTTCGCGGGCCAGGCGTCCCAAGTACGCGGACACGAGTGCGGCGCTGCCCTCCTGTCCGGAGAACGCCGTCGCCGTCACCGCCCGCAGATCCTCCTCGCGCACGCGGAGGTCCGTGCGGGGGAACTGGAAGGACGTGAAGGAGAAGTCGCCCTGCACGGTCTTCCGGAACGGCCGGGAGGAGTCGGAGAGGGAGAAGTCGCCCGGCCCGATCCGCGCCTGTCTGCCGTCCTGTTCCTTGATGGCGGTGCCCCGTTGCTGGAGGGTGAGGATGAGGTCTTCCTTGCCGTCCCGGATCAGCCGACTGCTGCGCGTCACCGTCTGCGGGCCCGCCTGGACCTGCGAGATCCGTAAGGAGCCCAGTTGGTTGCTGACGATTCTCCCGGGCGACGGCTCCTCTTCGAGGAGCCGTACGTCGAGCGGTATGAAGGTGCGTGACACCGCGTGGTGCCAGAGCTCACTGCGGTCGGTCGCCGAGAGCGACGCGGTGGACAGGACGACGGACACCTGGTTCCCCCCTGGGCATCATCGAAGGCCGGCAGCCCGATGCGCTGCCGGCCTTGACGATGTCACCATCCCGGCCCGCGGTGGTCCAGGAAGAACCGGAGGAAGAAATCGGAGGAAGAACCGGAGAGAATCCGGATCACTTCTCCAGGAAGGCGAGCAGTGCCGAGTTGACCTCCTCCGCGTGGGTCCAGAGCAGGCCGTGCGGGGCGCCCTCGATCTCGACGTAGTCGGCCGCCGGAAGAGCCTTGTGGAACTGTCGGGCGGTGCCGTCCACGGGGAGGATGCGGTCGCCCGTGCCGTGCAGGATCAGGGCAGGCACGTCGATCGCCGGGATGTCGGCCCGGAAGTCGGTGTACCAGGTCGACGGCGCGGCGGCCGCCGCGAAGAAGCCGCCGCCGGCGGCGACGTTCCAGCTGTTGCGGACGGCCTCCTCGCTGATCCTGCTGCCGAGGTTCTCGTCGAGGTTGTAGAAGTCCTGGTAGAAGGCCGTGTAGTAGGCGTAGCGGTCCGCCTTGACGGCCGCGACGATCCCATCGAAGAACTCCTTCGGCGCGACCCCCTGCGGGTTGTCGTCGGACTTGAGCAGGCAGGGCTCCAGCGAGGCGAGGAAGGCGACCTTGGCGACCCGGCCGGAGCCGTACCGGGACACGTACCGGGCGACCTCCCCGGTGCCCATCGAGAAGCCGACGAGGACGGCGCCCTGCAGGTCGAGGGTCTCCATCACGGTGTTCAGGTCGGCGGCGAAGGTGTCGTAGTCGTAGCCGGTCGTCGGCTGCGAGGACTGCCCGAAACCGCGCCGGTCGTAGGTGATCACGCGGTAGCCGGCGTCGAGCAGCACGGCACTCTGCCGCTCCCAGGAGTGGCCGTCGAGCGGAAAGCCGTGGATGAGGACGACCGGCTGCCCGGATCCGTGGTCCTCGTAATACAGGTCTATGGCGGTGGAGTTCTCCTGGCCCACGGTGATATATGGCATGTGTTGGCTTCCTCGTTCCCGGGTGGCTGGTGACGGACCTGGCCACGCTAGGCCCGGGACCGCAGGGCCGGTTGCCGGGCAGCGCACCGGTTCTTGACCGGGGGCGCACGGGAGCAGGCGCCGGACGTCGTTAACCTGTCGCACGCCCGTGACCCGCGTGACAGCATCGTCGGCATGGAAGGGTTCTTGACGTCTGATCAGATCGACGCCCGCACGTCCCGTGCCCTCGCCGCGGCCGTCGCCGCCGGTCGTGACCTGGGGCTCACGGTGACCGACGCGCGGGTGCTCTACGACGTGTTCTCCGTCGTGGTGCATCTCGCTCCGTCGCCCGTGGTGGTGCGGGTACCGACCGTCCTGCCGTCGTTCGCCGGTCCCGGGTACCAGGCGGCGCGGCAGCGGCTGGAGCTCGATGTGGCGGGGTGGCTCGCGGACCAGGGACACCCGGTGATTCCACCGAGTCCGCTCGTGCCGCGGGAGCCCGTGCAGCGGGACGGTTTCTCGATGACGTTCTGGCAGTTCGTCGAGCTGGACCAGAGCCTGGAGCCCGACTACGTCCGCAATGCCGGACTGGTCGCCGGCCTGCACGCCGCGCTGCGCTCGTACCCGGGAGAGCTGCCGTTCCTGTCGGCGGCCGAACCGCGGTTCGTCTCCGAGGGACTTGCCGCGCTCGAAGGGCGGCCCGACCTGCTGGAGCCGGCCGACCTCGACCGCGCGCGGCGCGAATGGGATGTCCTGGAGCCCGTCGTCAGCTCACGCGCGGCGTTCGAAGCGGCCTTCCCCGGCATCGAGTTCCAGCCGGTCCACGGGGACTCCCCCGCGGCCAACATCGTCTCCACCCAGAACGGCGAGCTGTACTCCGACTTCGAGTTGACCACGTTCGGACCGGTCGAGTGGGACCTGGCCGCTCTGGGCCCCGCATGCGAGGACGCCTACAACGCGGCCGCAGAGCGCCGGGGGCTGCGGCGGCTGGACGAGGGTGTGCTGCGCGTCGTCAACGCCGTGGGCATGTCCCGCGCGGTGGCGTGCCTCGCGCTCGCGCCGCAACTGCCCCTGCTGGTGGAGGCGTTGAAGCCGGCCGTCGAACAGTGGCGGACGATGCCGTTCGCCGGTGGTCTGGAGGGCTGAGCGAGCGGCGGCGGCCCTGCTCACTCGGGCAGGGGCCGGTCGTCGACGACGTGCTTCATGACGAGCGTGGAGTTCAGGCGCTGGACGCCGGGCAGCCGGGCGAGCTGCCGGTCGTAGAGCTGCTGGAAGGCGGCCAGGTCGGTGGTGGCGACGCGCAGGAGGTAGTCGGGGTCGCCGAACAGGCGCTGCGCCTGGAGCACGTGCGGGACGGCGGCCACGCCTTCTTCGAACGCGGAGACGGTGTCGGCGTCCTCCCAGTGCAGGGTGACGAACACGAGGGCCTCGAAGTTGAGGCCCACGGCGGCCGGGTCCACGACCGCCCGGTAGCCGCGGATCGCGCCCTCGCGCTCGAGGTCGCGCAGGCGGCGGTGGCAGGGCGAGACGCTCAGTTTCACGCGGGCGGCCAGCTCGGTGACCGTGAGACGGCCGTCCAGCTGGAGCTCGGTGAGAATTTTCCGGTCCAAGGCATCCATGGAGAAGATTCTGCCCCAGAACCCGCGATCAAGGAGTAAAGAAGGGAACACTTTCGGGCTGATCCGGCCTAGCCTTCCTCTCGCGACAAGGCACGTGAGAGGGACCGGTCCATGGATACGACGACACTGGCGGCATTTCTGGCAGTGGATCTGCTGCTGGTGTTCACCCCCGGCGCGGACTGGGCCTATGCGATCACCGCGGGCATCAGGGGCCGGTCGGTCGTCCCGGCGGTCGCCGGGCTGGTCGCCGGATACGCGGGATACACCCTGCTCGCGGTCGCGGGCCTGGTGGTGATCGTGGCGAACTCGGCGACCCTGCTGACCGCGCTGACCGTGGCAGGTGCCGGCTACCTGGTGTGGCTCGGCTGCGGCGTGCTGAGGCAACCTGCCGTTCTGACGGCCTCCGAGGGCGAGGCGGGCACCTCCCGCTTGCGGATCATGCTCAGGGGAGTCGGGATCAGCGGCCTGAACCCGAAGGCGCTGCTGCTGTACTTCTCACTGTTCCCGCAGTTCATCGACCCGGCGGGCGGCTGGCCGGTGGCCACGCAGACCGGCCTGCTCGGCACGCTGCACATGACCGCCTGCACCGTCGTCTACCTCACCGTCGGAGTCCTGGCCCGCACCGTCCTGAAGACCAGACCCACGGCGGCCCGGGCGGTCACCCGCGTCTCCGGCACGATGATGATCGCCATCGGCGGCTTCCTGCTGGCGGAACGTCTGGCCGGCTGACGGTGCGCGCCCCGGGAAGCCGGCGAGGGGTACCCGGCTGCCCTTCCTGAGATGATGACCGGGGAAGCGGCAGGGCGTCACATCCGGAGGCACCGTGCAGGGACCCGTACCTGAGGACCTGGCGGTCGTCGTCGACGCCCGTGGGGTGATCACGGTGTGGAGCGACGGCGCCCGACGGCTGCTCGGATACGAACCCGACGAGATCGTGGGCCGGGCCGTCGATCGCCTGCTCGCCGCCGGCCTGCCCGGTTCCACGCGGCGTCACGTGACCGACGGACAGCGCTGGACCGGTGAGGTGGCGCTGCGGCACCGGGACGGCGACCGGGTCGTGGTGCGGCTGCATGGCACGCCGTTGCTGGGCGCGGACCGCAGGCGGCTCTGGCTCGTCACCGGCACCGCGGTGGCGCACACGGCGAGGCGGGCCGGGCACGGAGCCCTCACCCTGTGGGACCTCACGCTCGCACAGCTGCCCGTGCCGGTGGCGGTCTACGACCGTGAGGCCCGGCTCGTGGCCGCCAACGAGATCATGACCCAGGTGATGGGCCGGTCCGAGGAGGAGATGAAGGGCCTGACACTCCGGGAGATCGAGCCCGGCCCGCCCTTCGACGAGTACGACCGTCTTCAGCGTGAGGTACTGCGCACCGGCGACATGATTTTTCACGAGCAGCACGGCCAGGCCCCGGGCGAGACCCGGCGCCATGCGTGGTCGATGTTCCTGTCGCCGCTGACGGACGAGACCGGTGCGGTGCAGGGCATGTCCGCGACCGTGTTCGACACCACGGAGCAGTACTGGGCCCGCCGTCGGCTGGCGGTGCTCAACGACGCGAGCCTGCGGATCGGGAGCACCCTGGACGTGACCCGGACGGCCGAGGAGCTGGCCGAGGTGGCCGTGAGCGGGTTCGCGGACTTCGTCACCGTGGACCTGCTGGAGTCCGTCGCCCTGGGCGACGAGCCGGAACCGGTGGCGCCGGATTCGCCGGTCACCGTGCGGCGCACCGCCCAGCGGTCGGTGCTGGAGGGCAGCCCGGAGTCGGTGGTCGCCTCGGGCGACGTCACGCTCTACCCCGTGGACACGCTGCCGGTGCGGACGCTGGTCGCCGGCCGGGGCTCCCGGCACCAGCCGGGGGATCCGGGACTGCGGGAGTGGATCAGGTCCTCCCCGGCCCGCGCGGAGGCGGTGTCCAGGCACATGATCCACTCGGTGATGATGGTGCCGCTGCGCGCCCGCGGAGTCACCCTGGGGCTGGTGCACTTCCTGCGGCACCGCACGCCGGAGCCGTTCAGCGAGGACGATCTGCTCCTCGCGGAGGAGATCGTCGCCCGGGCGGCGGTGAGCGTGGACAACGCCCGCCGCTACACCCGGGAACGCCGGACGGCGCTGGCGCTCCAGCGCAGCCTCCTGCCCGACCGGCCGCCGGACCTGGCGGCGATGCAGGTCGCCTACCGCTACCTGCCGGCCGGTTCCGGAGCGGACGTCGGGGGCGACTGGTTCGACGTGATCCCGCTGTCCGGCACCCGGGTCGCCCTGGTCGTGGGCGACGTGGTGGGGCACGGCATCCACGCCTCGGCCACGATGGGCCGGCTGCGAACCGCCGTGCGGACGCTCGCGGACGTCGATCTCGCCCCCGACGAGCTGCTCACCCAGCTGGACGATCTCGTCCTCCGGATCGACCGGGAAGAGGGCCCGGAGGCGCGCGGGCGGGCGGCGGAGGCATCGGGGCAGGTCGGCGCCACCTGCCTGTACGCCGTGTACGACCCGGTGTCCCGCCGCTGCACCATGGCCCGGGCCGGGCATCCGCCGCCCGCCCTGGTCACGCCCGACGGCGCCGTACGGTTCCTGGATCTGCCGGCCGGGCCGCCGCTGGGCCTGGGCGGCCTGCCGTTCGAAGCCGTCGAGGTGGAGCTGGAGGAGAACAGCCTGCTCGCTCTCTACACCGACGGGCTGGTCAAGGCCGCCGACCACGACATGGACGCCGGGCGCAGCCTGCTCCGCGAGGCACTGGGCCACCCTGCCGAGGCGCTGGAGGAGACCTGTGATCAGGTACTGCGCACCGTGCTGACCGGGCGCCCCGCCGACGACATCGTGCTGATGCTGGCCCGGACCGCCGCGCTCGGCGCCGGGAAGGTGCGCACCTGGCAGCTGCCGCCCGAGCCCACGGCCGTGGCCCGGGCCCGCAAGATGGCGGTCGGGCAACTGGCCGCCTGGGGGCTGGCGGAGGCCGAGTTCACCACGGAACTGATCGTCAGCGAACTGGTCACCAACGCAGTGCGGTACGGCGGCTCCCCCATCGAACTGCGCCTGATCCGCGATTCGGCCCTCATCTGCGAGGTGTCCGACGGCAGCAGCACCGCACCCCACCTGCGCCGGGCCCGCGTGTTCGACGAGGGCGGACGAGGACTGCTGCTCGTCGCCCAGCTCTCCGAACGCTGGGGCAGCCGCCAGACCCCCACGGGCAAGACCATCTGGGCGGAACAACCACTGCCCGCAGAGCCCTAGCGTGTGTCGACGATGCCGCCGGTCACCGCGATGACCTCGCCGACCGTGTAGCTGGAGTCGGCGTCCGAGGCGAGGTAGACGTACGTCGGTGCGATCTCCTCCGGCTGGGCCGCGCGTTCGAGCGGGGCCTCGCTGCCGATGTGGGCGAGTCCGTCCGGCGGCATGTGCGGGTCCGCCTCGTTGAGCGGCGTCCAGGTCGGGCCCGGCGCGACCACGTTGGCGCGCACGCCGCGCTTGGCCAGGTGCACGGCGACGGACTTGGTCAGGGTGATCAGCGCGGCCTTGGACGCCGCGTAGTCGATCATCGTCGTACTGCCCTTGAGCGCCTCTTCGGTGGCCGTGGCGATGACGGCGTCGCCGGGCTCCAGGTGCGGCAGCGCCGCCATGAGCAGGTGGAAGTACGCGTAGACGTTCGTCTTGAACGTCCGGTCGAAGTCCTCGGCGGTCAACTGGTCGAGTTCCAGCTTGCTGTTGAGGTACGCGGCGTTGCTCACCAGGATGTTCAGCCCGCCGAGCTCCGCCGCCGTCCGCTCGACGGCCTCGCGGCAGAACTCCGGGTCCGTGAGATGGCCCGGCAGCAGCAGACAGCGCCGGCCCTGCTCCTCCACCTCGCGCCGGACCTGCTCCGCGTCCACCCGCTCCTCCGGAAGGTAGACGATGGCGACGTCGGCGCCCTCCCGCGCGTACAGCAGCGCCACCGCCCGTCCGACACCCGAGTCGCCGCCGGTGATCAGCGCGGCCTTGCCCTCCAGCTTCCCGCTGGCCCGGTAGCGGCTCGCCCGATAGCGCGGCCGGGTGCGCATGTCGGCCTCGAGGCCGGGCCGCTGCTGTTTGTCGGAGTCGTAGGGCGGATCCGGCTCGGACACGACCTGCGGTGCGGACCGTTCCTGCTCGGGCTGCACGGGCTTTCCTTTCGCCGGTGTCGTCCACGGCGCGGCCGTTCACCTGGGGTCACGCCGTTTCTTCCCCGCACCGCGTGCCCACATCGGCGGCAGGCATGTTCCCCCGTTGTCGCCCGGCCGGCGCCGCGCCGACCGGCATGGCCGCATCCGCGAGGGGTACTCAGTCGATCTTGGAAGGCCCGGCCGGAGGGCCTGCTGTCGGAAGGAGATCCGTGTCTGACGAGACGGTGAAGAACGTCTTTGTGATCGGGCTCGACGAGGCCAATCTGCCGACGCTGCGGGCGGTTCCCGGAGCTGACCGGCTACGTTTCCACCCCCTGCTGACCGTCGAGGAACTCCAGGTCGGCGAGGTGCACCTGCCCACGCTGTTCGACAAGGCCCGGGAGGTGCTGGACGCCTTCGACGGCAGCATCGACGCGATCGTCGGCTACTGGGACTTCCCGGTCAGCACCCTCGTGCCGATGCTGAGCGAACGCTACGGAACGCGGAGCACCAGCCTGGAGTCGGTGGTCAAGTGCGAGCACAAGTACTGGAGCCGTCTTGAGCAGCAGAAGGCGACCGACCGGCACCCGGGCTTCGACAGGGTCGACCTGTCGGCCGAGCCGCCCCGCCCGCCCGAGAACGTCACCTTCCCGATGTGGGTCAAGCCCGCGCTCTCCTACTCGTCCGAACTCGCCTTCGGAGTCGATGACGAAGAGGAGTTCCGCAAGGCCGTCACCGAGATACGTGAGGGCATCTCCCGTATCGGCCGCCCCTTCGAGCACATCCTCGAACGCATCGACCTGCCGCCGGAGATGGACGGCGTCGGCGGCCGGGTCTGTCTGGCGGAGGAGGCGATGTCCGGCGTCCAGGTCGCCGTCGAGGGCTACACCCACCAGGGCGAGGTGACCGTCTACGGAGTGCTGGACTCCATCCAGTACCCGGACTCCCCCTGCTTCCTGCGCCACCAGTACCCCTCGACACTGCCACCGGCGGTCGTCGCGGAGCTCCACGACGTCTCGGAGCGGGTGATGCGGCAGATCGGAATGGACTCGGCCACCTTCAGCATCGAGTACTTCTACGACCCGCGGACGCAGTCGATCAATCTGCTGGAGATCAACCCCCGGCATTCCCAGTCGCACGCGGAGCTTTTCCAGTACGTCGACGGCGTCCCCAACCACCACTGCATGGTCCGTCTCGCGCTCGGCGAGGACCCGCGCATGCCGCACCGCCAGGGCCCGTACGCGATGGCGGCGAAGTGGTACCACCGCTGGTTCACCGACGGCGTGGTGCGCCGGGTGCCCGGGCCCGAGGAGATCGCCCGCATCGAGCGGGAGACGCCGGGCGTGCGCATCGAGGTGGTCCCCGAGGAGGGCACCCGGCTCTCGGACCTCCCCGGACAGGACAGCTACAGCTACGAGTTGGCGCACATCTTCACCGGCGGGGCGGACGAGGAGGAGCTGCGGGAGAAGTTCGACCACTGCGTGGCCGCCCTGGGCCTCGCCTTCGACGAACCGCCGCAGGAGTGAAGCCCGGCCGGAGTGAACCCCGACAGTAAGGAGCACGTGGGTTCCATGCGTTACGTGACCAACCTGCCGTACGCGACGAAGGAAGAAGAGCACGTCACGATCCCGATGTCCGACGGGGTCCGGCTCTCCGCGCACATCTGGCGCCCCACCTCGTCGGACCATGAGCCGGTGCCCGCGGTGCTGGAGTACATCCCGTACCGCAAGCGCGACCTCACGGCCGTACGCGACTCGATCCACCACCCGTACCTCGCGGGGCACGGCTACGCCTGTGTCCGCGTCGACCTGCGCGGCACCGGCGACTCGGAGGGCGTGCTGCGGGACGAGTACCTGGAACGGGAGCAGGCGGACGCCGAGGAGGTCCTGGCCTGGCTGACGGAGCAGCCCTGGTGCGACGGCGGCACGGGCATGATGGGCATCTCCTGGGGCGCGTTCGCGGCGCTCCAGGTGGCGGCCCGGCAGCCGCCGGGCCTGAAGGCCATCGCCATCGCCTCCTTCACCGACGACCGGCACGCCGACGACATGCACTACATGGGCGGCGCCCTGCTGTCGGACAACCTGGCCGAGGCGGGCACGATGTTCGCCTACGGCACCTGCCCGCCGGACCCGGCCGTGGTCGGCGACCGCTGGCGCGAGATGTGGCACGAACGGCTGGAGCACACCGAGCCCTGGGTCCTCCAGTGGCTGCGCCACCAGCGCCGGGACGACTACTGGCGGCACGCCTCGGTGTGCGAGGACTACAGCAGCGTGCGCTGCCCGGTCCTGGCCTCCAGCGGCTGGGCGGACGGCTATTCCAACGCCGTGACCCGACTGCTCGGCCACCTGGACGTGCCCCGCAAGGGGCTGATCGGCCCGTGGTCGCACAAGTTCCCCCACCTCGGGGAGCCCGGCCCCGCGATCGGCTACCTCCAGGAGCTCGTACGGTGGTGGGACCACTGGCTGAAGGGCGTCGACAACGGCGTCATGGACGGCCCCATGCTGCAGACGTGGATGCAGGACAGCGTGCCGCCCTCCACCGCGTACGAGGAGCGGCCGGGACGCTGGGTGGGCGAGCCGGAATGGCCCTCCCCGCACATCCGGCAGGCCGTTCATCCGCTCACCCGGCACACGATCGGACCTCCGCGGGAGGCGAACGACGAGGGGGACGCGCCCGAAGGCGACGCGCTGACCGTGCAGTCGCCGCTTTCCGTGGGTCAGTTCGCGGGCAAGTGGGCCTCCTACAACGCGCCCCCGGACCTGCCGTACGACCAGCGTGAGGAGGACGGCGGTTCCCTCGTCTTCGACACCGAGCCGCTGACCGAGCAGGTGGAGATCCTCGGCTCGCCGACCGTGGAACTCGACCTGTCGGTCAGCGAACCGGTCGCCATGGTGGCCGCGCGGCTGTCCGACGTGAGCCCGGACGGCTCCGCGACCCGTGTCTCGTACGGCATCCTGAACCTCACCCGCCGTGACAGCACGGAGTCCCCCGAGCCGCTGGAGCCGGGCCGCCGCTACCGCGCCACCGTCCCGCTGAACGGAGTGGCCCAGGCGTTCCCGCCCGGCCACCGCATCCGGCTCTCCCTCTCCACGTCCTACTGGCCGCTGGCCTGGCCGGCGCCGAAGCCCGCCCTGCTGAGCGTCCACGAGCACTCCAGCACGCTCACCCTCCCGGTGCGGCCCGTGGAGGAACCGGACGAGGTGCCGGCGTCCCCCTTCGGTGAACCCGAGGGCACTCCCCCGCTCGCGATGAGCCAGGTGACGCCCCCCGAGGAGCGCTGGGAGGTCAAGCGGGACCTGATCGGCTACCACTCCGAGCTGGACATCGTGAAGGACCGGGGCACGGTCCGCTTCGAGGACATCAATCTGGAGGCGGGGCGCCGCGCCCACGAGCGCTACACGGCGGTCGCCGACGACTTCACCTCGGTCAGCGGCGAGTCCACCTGGACCATGCGGTTCCAGCGGGACGACTGGGACGTGCGGGTGGTGACGCACACCCAGCTGACGTGTGACGACACGGACTTCTTCGTGGACGCGACCCTCGACGCGTACGAGGCCGACCGCCGGGTGTTCT
>KE354313.1 GCA_000415505.1 Streptomyces afghaniensis 772 | reverse complement strand
TGGCGGCAGGCCATCGCGGGCGGGACGGCCTGGCGCGACGCCGTGCCAGCCGCCGGCACCGAGGCGGCCTGACCCCAGCATCCACCCCGGGCGGGAGCGGGCCCCGTGTGCCGCTCCCGCCCTTTCCGGCTTCAGCCAAGGAGATCGCACATGGAGAACCGTACGGACGACCAGAGTGACGTGGTCGTCGTCACCGGAGCTGGCGGGATGGGAGCGGCGGTCGCGCGGCGCCTGGGCAGCGGGCGGAGGCTGATCCTCGCCGACCACGCGCGCGAGCGGCTCGATCAGGTCGTGGCGGAGCTGGGGGCGGAGGGCTACGCGGTGCAGGGCGTGCCGACGATGTCTCCGACCGCGCGTCGGTCGGGAGGCTCGCCCGGACCGCGGCGCAGCAGGGGCGGATCACCGCCGTGGTGCACACCGCCGGTGTCGCCGCCGCGACGGCCTCGGCCCGCAGGATCCTCGACGTGGACCTGCTCGGCACGGTGTACGTGATCGAGGCGTTCGAGAAGGTGGCCGTCCGCGGCACCTCGCTGGTGTGTGTCGCCAGCCTGGCCGGGCACATGGCCTCGATCGACGACGAGGACGAGACCGCCCTGGCGACGGCTCCCGCCGAGGAGTTGCTCGGGTTGAAGGCGGTCACGACCCTCGGCGACGATCCGACCGCCTACATCCTCGCCAAACGCGCCAACCACGTACGCGTGCAGGCCGCCGCTCTCGCCTGGAACCGGCTCGGTGCCCGCGTCAACACCATCAGCCCCGGGGTCATCGCCACCGCCATGGCGAAGGCGGAGGCCGACTCGGACGCGGACGGGCACATGCTCGCGATGCTCGACGCGTGCGGCGCGGGCCGGCCGGGCACGCCCGGCGAGATCGCCGACGCGGTGGCCTTCCTCACCGGCCCCGAGGCGCGGTACATCACCGGCAGCGACCTCCTCGTCGACGGCGGGCAGGCGGCCTGGATCCGCCGGCACATGCGGCGTCCGGGCTGACGGTCACCGGGTCGCCGGGTTTCCCAGACGGACGCTTCCGGGCGACCATGGCGGGGCACCCCTACCGCAGGGAGGACCGACTCACCCGCCCCCGACCCCGGCCTGCTGCCGACGACCGCACGCACGGGACGTGTCGAACTGACGTCGGCCGCCGAGGAGCTGCTGCGGCGGCTGACCGCGACGCACGGGCCGGTGATGTTCCACCAGTCCGGCGGCTGCTGCGACGGCAGCGCCCCGATGTGCTACCCGCGCGGCGAGTTCCGGGTCGGTGCCGGTGATGTCCTGCTGGGGCACGTGGCCGGGGACACTCCGTTCTGGATGAGCGGGGACCAGTACGCGTACTGGTCGCACACCCACCTCACCGTGGACGTGGTCCCCGGCCGCGGCAGCGGCTTCTCCCTGGAGGCCCCGGAAGGCGTCCGCTTCCTGCTCCGCTCCCGGCTCCTCACCGACGAGGAACTGCGCCGCATCGAGTCGGAACCGCCCCTGCCGACCGGAGCGGACCAAGGCGCCTAGGCGGTTTCGTTTGGATCAGCGGGCGGACCAGATGAAGATGCCGGCGATGTGGAGTGCGGCCAGGTAGATGGTGGCGGTCTTCTCGTAGCGGGTGGCGATGCCGCGCCACTGCTTGAGGCGGTTGATGCACCGCTCGACGGTGTTGCGCTGCTTGTAGGCGTCGCGGTCGAAGGCCGGTGGCCTGCCGCCTTGGCTGCCGCGACGCAGCCGGTGGGCCTGCTGGTCCGCCGAGACGGGGATCACCGCGCGGATCCCTCGCTTGCGCAGGTGCTTACGGATCGCGCGTGAGGAGTACGCCTTGTCCGCCAGGACCACGTCTGGCCTGGTGCGGGGCCGCCCGCGTCGGCGCGGAACACGCAGACGTGCCATCACCTGCGTGAAGGCGGGTGCGTCGCCGGCCTGTCCGGCGGTCAGATGAAAGGCCAGGGGGCGGCAGCTGCCGTCGGCGGCGAGGTGGATCTTTGTGGTCAGTCCGCGACGCTGGCGGGGCAGCACATGCCGCCACCTGCCCGCCTCGGAACGCGAACCGAGTGTCGGTCGCCAAGGCGGCGGCGTAGTCATGAGACGCTCACTCCACCCGCACGAGCCCATCAGGAGGGCCGCGTCGCCGGAACCGTGAGGCGTTTGAGGGATCCCGGCGACGGCCGTGTGAAGCCTGAGGTGGGAGGCCCAGTGGATGTCAGCACGTTCTACGCACTCTTCTCGGCCACCTGCTTCACGCTGGTCGGCCTCTGGTGGAATGTGGTCCGGGGACACCAGGAGTGGCTGCGCGATCCTCAACTGCGCCACATCGTCGGCGGTATCTACATCTCGTTCCTGCTTCCCGCGCTGATGGGCCTGTTCGCGCAGGTCGGCGGCATGGAGACCCCGGAGATCTGGCGGGCCAGCTTCGTCGCGCTCGCCCTGATCGGCTGTGTGTCGATGCTGCGTCTGACCGGGCGCACCCGCCCGGACGGCTCCTCTGTGTTCCTGACCCTGGCGCAGGCGGTGGCGGCTCTGTTCTACGCCTTGATCGCGGTGGTGGGCGCGAGACCCGAACTCGCGGACATCGTGAACCTGAAGCCGATCCAGGCCGAGGCGGTTCTGCTGATCCTGCTCGTCACCCTGGGGCACGGCCTGGTCTGGAGGTTCATGGCCGGCGAATGCCGACCCGCCGACGCGGCCTAGTAGTGCTTCGTTAGGTTCTGGTTCTTCCGGTCGGCAGGGGGCGGCCGCAGGTGGTGCAGGTGCCGGTCCAGCACCTCAGCAGGTCCTGAAGGACGTCGAGGACCTGGTAGAGGGTCAGGCCGGCATCGGGGCTTTTGGGTCGAGCCGCCGAAGGGTGAGGAAGGCCTGGGCGGCGGTGACGAGGGTGACGTGGTGGTGCCAGCCGCGCCAGGTGCGGCCCTCGAAGTGGTCCAGGCCCAGGCCGTGCTTGAGCTCGCGGTAGTCGTGCTCGATGCGCCAGCGCATCTTCGCCCACCGCACCAGGTCGGCGACCGGGGTGGTGACAGGCAGGTTGGTCACCCAGTAGCCGGTCGGCTCGGCCGCTTCTGCGGGCTGCTCGATCAGCAGGGTCCGCAGCGGCAGCACCCCGTTCCAGCGGCTGCGTCCGCCGGCCGCTTCCTGAGCGGTTCGGGTGGCTTCCTTGCCCGAGGGCCGCACCTCGAGCACGGCGAATCGCGAGGTCATCGTGCCTTTGCTGCCCTGCCGCCAAGTGACCGAATCGAAGCGGGTGTCAGAGTCGACAAACGCGGTCAGTGGCTTGGCAGCCTCGCGGTAGCGGGGCAGGGTGGGTGGCCCCAGCCCGCCGTACTCGGGCTGCCACGGCTTGGCCGCGGCCGGGCGGGCAATCTCCTTGGAGTCGACCGCCATCACGTATGACCAGCCGCGTTCTTCCAGTGCGAGCCGGAAGGAGACGCTGCGGCCGTAACCGGCATCGGCCACGATCACCGGCACTGCCGGCCCCTGGCCGGCCAGCCGGCCCAGCAGTCCCAGTGCCAGGCCGGTCTTGGAGACATGCCCGACCTCCTCGGGCACCCCGGCCCGCTGCCGTCGCCGGTCATCGTCCGCCCATTCCCGGGGCAGGAACAACTCCCACTCCAGCGGGCAGGACGCGGTGTCGGTGGCCGCGTGCACACTGACCGCAACCTGGCAGTCGGCCCGCTTGCCCAACGCTCCGCAGTACTGCCGGGCCACCCCCACCGACGCCGTCCCGCACTTGGGAAACGACACGTCGTCGACCACCCACACCTCAGGCTGGACCGCCTCGCACAACCGCTGGGCGATCCGCTGACGCACCGGCGTCCACTCCCACGGCGACTGGTTCACGAACTGCTGCAGGGCCTGCATGTCCCCGTCCCGCAGCCGCTCGGCCATCGGCTGGATCGACTTGCGCCGACCGTCCAGCATCAGACCCCGCAGATAACACTCACCCCGGAGCCGTTCCACGTAACGAAGCACTACTAGGCTGGTCCTCAGCCCGTGAGGCCGGCCCCGCACACCGACGGCAGGGCCCGCCCGAGCGCCTTCAGGTGCAGCGTGTCGAGCCGGTGGGTGTACGCGGACCAGCCGGCGGCCGTGGCCAGGCGCGGACCGCACGACGGCAGGGCCCGGGCCCGTTCCGTCTCGTCGAGCGCGGCCAGCAGCTGGGTGGTGATGCGGTCGAGGGCCGGGCGGACCTCCTTGGCCAGGTCGGGCCGCTCGGTGGGGCGCTCGGCGGGGTGGGCGTCCCAGCGGGCGTACAGACCGCGCTGCACCAGCTTGTTCGCCTCGACCTGGTCCCGGAACACGGCGGCCACGGCGTCCGGTTCGAGGCCGAGGCCGGCCGCCCGGGCGCGGACGTCGTCCAGGATCCGCGCCTCGCGCTCCGGGTCGTCGATCGGCGTGTCCGTGCCGTACTTGGCGGCGGCGACCTTGTCGGCCAGCAGCAGCCGCTGGGCGAGCAGTTCGGTCACCGACGCCAGGTCCGCCGGCAGGCCGTGCGCGGCGGCCGTAGGACGTACGGGAGCCGGCCGCTCGGTGGCGGTGGCCGGGCCCGCCGTACCGACGGCCAGAGCCGCCGCGGTCGTCAGGGTACCGAGGAGAGTGAGGGCGGACCGGAGACGTCGAGGGCGCACAGGGGTGTCCTTCCGTGGGGGCGAGGCGCCGGACCGCGGCGCCGTCCGCAACCTACCGATCGGCGTCGGGCGCGTCTTCGCCGAGGTCCCAGAACAACCCCGCCATGATGCCCAGCCCTTCGCGGGCCACCGACCCCAACAGGTGCTCATCGGGGGCGTGTTGGGAGCAGGAGGGGTGGGAGTGCGGGACCCACACCGTGGGCAGGCCGAGGATGTCCGCGAAGGCGTCGTTGGGGAGGGTGCCGCCGAGGTTCGGCAGAACGGCCGGTTCCTTGCCGGTGGTGTGCCGCAGGGAGTCCACGGCCCGGCGGACCCACGGGTCGTCCGGGCTGAGGCGGGTCGCGGGGACGGCCTGGAGCACCTCGACGTCGACCATGGACAGGCCGTCGGCGTCGAGGTGGTCGCGGACGATGCGTTCGAGGTCGCGCCAGGGCGTGCCGACGACGAAGCGGAGCTGGACGTCGGCGTGGGCGGTGCCGGGTATCGCGCCGACGGGCTTGGCGGGGTCCCCGGCGGCCAGGGTGAGGACCTCCAGGGTGTTCCAGCCGAAGACCCGTTCGGCCGGGCTGAGGCCCGGCTCACCCCAGTCGGTGTCCACCTCCGGGTCGCCGTCCCCGCCGCCCACGGTGAGGTCCGCCAGGGCGGCCGCGACGGGTTCGGGCAGCGCCGGCGGCCGCAGTCCCTCCACCAGGATGCGGCCCCGGGAGTCGACCAGGGTCGCCAGGGCGCCGGCGAGCACCGTGGCGGGGTTGCGCAGGGCGCCGCCCCAGTTGCCCGAGTGGTGGGCGCCCTCGCGCAGGGCCACGCGCAGACGGAAGTTGGCGGCGCCCCGGGAGCCGAGGAACAGGGTGGGGCGGCCGGCCGCGAGGCGTGGGCCGTCGGAGGCGACGAGAAGGTCGGCGGCAAGGTCGTCCTGCAGCCGGCGGCAGACCTCGTGCAGGCCCGGTGAGCCCGACTCCTCCCCTGTCTCCACGAGCACCTTCAGGTTGAAGCCCAGCCGGCCTCCGCGAGCGGCCAGGACCTGTTCGAGCGCGGCCAGGTTGACGGTGTGCTGGCCCTTGTTGTCGGCGGTGCCGCGTCCGTAGAGGCGGTCGCCCTCGACGACGAGTTCCCAGGGGGACAGGCCGGGGCGCCAGCGGCCGTCCTGCCCGGGGACGACGTCGCCGTGGCCGTAGACCAGGACGGTGGGCAGGCCGTCGGCCTCGTGCCGGTGGGCGAGCAGGAACGGGCCCGCGTCCGGCACCGGGTTGTCGAAGATCCGCACCGTGGCGCCCAGGCGGCGTACGGCGGGGGCGAGTTCGTCGGTCAGGTAGGCGCGCAGCGGGCCCGTGCCGTCGGGCGGCGGGCTCTGGGTCGGGAAGGCGACGCGGCGCCGCAGGTCGGCCAGGAAGCCGCCGGAGTCGAAGTAGGCCTCCGCCAGGCCGATGGCGCTCTCACGTGTCGTCATGCCGTCCGCTCCCGGTGTCCGTCGGGCCGGGTACGGCGGCCAGGCGGCCGTCCTCCCGGTCGAGCCAGTGCCTGCGCAGCGCCTGGAGCACCACGGAGACGTCGAAGGAGATCACCCCGGGCAGCTCCGCCAGGTCCCGGGTGAGGAACTCCGCGAGCCCCTCCTCGTCCCGGAAGACGCCCTGGTGGACGACGGAGAAGGTGCCCGCGTTGGTCGACACGTACCGGGCGGAGGGATGCCGGGCGAGCGTCCGGGCAGCCTCGCGCATCCCGCCCGGTGACACGGTCAGGGCGACCACCGCCTCCAGGGCGTAGCCCAGCAGTCCGGGCTCGATCTCCACGCGGGGGCGGACCAGTCCGCGCTGGAGCAGCGACTGCGTGACGCGGTAGGCGGTGGACTGCCCGATGCCCAGTTCCCGGGACACCTGCGCGGCGGTCGTCCGGCCGTCGGCGGCGAGCAGCCGCAGGGTGCGCAGTTCGTCACCGGGTGGGGCGGCGGGCCGGTCGTGCCGCCCGGGTCGTCTCGCGTTCCTCCGCCGT
>KE354312.1 GCA_000415505.1 Streptomyces afghaniensis 772 | reverse complement strand
ACACGTCCGCGTCCAGCCATCTCGGCAGCGCGCAGGCCAGTGCGGCCGCTCGTCGTGCCGGGTCCCGCTCCCACTTCAGGAAGCGTTCCACCGCCGTGGCGCTCGGGTCGCCCACGTCGTCAGGGTCGGCGGGGCGGGATTCGGCGAGGGTGGAGACCAGGACGGGGAGGCCGCCGGTGAGGCGCAGGACCTCCTCGACGACCGGTTCGGCGGTCACGCCCTTTCCGGCCAGCAGGCCGCGCGCCTCCGCCTCGGTGAAGGGGGACAGCGGGACGTCCGTCACGAAATCGCTCAGGCCGCCCCACAGAGCCGTGTCCAGGGGGCGTTGGCCCGCCGTGACCACGACGGTCGTGGCGGGCATGGCGCCGTGGCGGTCGGTGGTCATCGTCTCGTGCAGCCAGTGGTCGAGGTACAGGCCCGTCCGCTCGTACGTGTCGAGGAAGAGGGCGATCCAGGGAGCCGAGGCGGCGGCCTCCGAGAGTTCGCGCAGGAGCACCGGTGTGAGGACCTGCTCCGGGGCGAGGACCAGCCGCACGTCCTCGTGGTCGCGGAAGCGGGCCAGCACCCTTTCCCGGAACCGGTCCACTCCGCCCGCGAGTTCCTCGGAGTCGAGCATGCCCGCGAAGGGGCCCACGACCGGGACCATCCCCATCGCGACCACCCCGGCCCGGGCCACCGCCCGCCCGCCTACCGACGGGCCCGCGTCCTCCGCCTGCGCGTCCAGTGCGGCGAGCGCGGCCAGTTCCGCCTCGTGCCGGCGCTCGTCGTGGGCGGCGAGCAGGCGGTTCAGTTCCTTGAGCCGGTGGCCCTGCGCGGCGAACTGGCGGCTGATCTCCGCCATCACCTCCGGCACGCTGCCGGCGCTGTCGTCCACGTGCGCGGTCAGCGCGCCCTGTTCGCGGGCGATCTGCTCCAACTCCCGCAGGAGGAAGGTCTTTCCGACGCCCGCGTTGCCGTGGACGTGGAATCGGAAGCGGTGGCGTTCGTCCTGTGGAGGAGTGTCGAAGTTCGCGCGGAACAGGGCCCGTTCGGCGGCCCGGCCGACGAAACCGGCCCGGGTCCGCTGCCGTATCAGGTCCTGCATCGAAGGCCTGGCCTGTGCCATCCGTACGTCCCCTCGCCTCGCCCGTCCGGCTTCCGCCGACATTCTGTCGCGTCGGCCACCGCCGCTCGGGAAGAATGATCGGCATGGCCACCTCCTCCACCTCACGCCGCGGCGCGCTGCCTCTCGCCGCCGCGCTCCTCACCGCATCCGTCGCGCTCTACATGGCGCTGGTCGCGTTCGGGAACATCACCGACTTCGGCACCAACCAGCAGTTCGTCCGCCATGTTCTCGCCATGGACACCACGTTCAAGGACGAGGACCTGATGTGGCGGGCCGTCACCAGTACGGGACTTCAGGACGCCGCCTACGTCCTGATCATCGTCTGGGAGACCGTCGCCGCGCTCGTCCTCATATACGGGACCTGGCTGTGGGCCAGACGTGACCAGCAGCAGGCGCGGCGGATGTCCACCTACGGGCTGCTGATGGTGCTGCTGCTGTTCGGGGCCGGGTTCATCGCGATCGGCGGTGAGTGGTTCTCGATGTGGCAGTCGAAGAGCTGGAACGGGCTGGACGCCGCCACCCGCGTGTTCCTGTTCAGCGGGCTGGTGCTGATCGTCAACCACCTGCCGTCCAAGCAGCCGGACTCGACTACCTGACCACGGTCACCGTCGTACCGACCGTGCCGAACGCCCACAGTGCCGTGCCGTCCGCCTTCCGCATCCTGACCCCGCCCGTCTTGGCTCCGGAGTCGGCGGGCGGCGGCGAGGCGCCGTCGACCGCGTTGGAGAAGGCGACGGAGACGCCGGACTTCGCGGCGAAGTACATGATGTGCTCGATCCGGACGCCGTCCGAGCCGGTCGTGGCCTCGTTGCGGGACGACACCGTGTAGCTGCCGGGGTCGGGGCTGACCGTGCCGGGCCACACGGTGAACGTACGGCGGGTCGCCTCGCTCGCGTCGACCAGCCACACCCGCTTCTCGCCGAGGGAGTAGACGATGCGCCGGCCGGTGCCGGAGCCGTCGGGCACCCGGGCCGGGGCGGACGCGGTGGGGGTGGGCTGCGCGCCCGCCGACGCCGAGGTGCTCGGCTTGGCCGAGGTGGCGGTGGGGTGCGGGCCCTGGTCCGCCTGCACGGCCAGGACCGTCACCGCGGCTATCGCTCCCACGGTCAGCCCGGTCACCCAGGCCCACGAAGGAAGTCGGGCAGGCACCGGCACGCATCTCCTCAGTCACGGGACCCCGCACAACCGGGGTTCCGATCATCGTACTGCGAGCCCGTTGCTCCCCAGGCGGCTCAGGGGCCGTCCACGGTTTTCCGGACCGGGACCGGGCCGGTGCCGGCTCCGTGGGCGGTGTAGCGCGGGGTGCGGACGGGAGCCGGGTAGGCGAGGTGCACGAGGCGGGTCTGTTCCTGCCGCATGTGCGTGAGCGACTCCAGGATGTAGCCCACGAGCAGGACGAGCGCGGCGATGGTCATGATCGCGGCGGCGAGGATCGCCGTGGGGACGCGGGGCACCGTGCCGGTGCGGACGAATTCGGCGATGACGGGGATGCCGAGGACGACCGAGATCAGGGCCAGCACGCCGGCGATCACGGTGTGGACGAGGGAGGGGCGCTCCCGGCGTGCCAGGTCGAGGATGACCCGCAGGATGCGCCAGCCGTCCCGGTAGGTGCGCAGTTTGCTCTCGCCGCCGGCGGGCCGGACCCGGTAGTCCACGACCACCTCCGCCGTGGGGAGCCGGAGGTGGAGGGCGTGGATCGTCATCTCGGTCTCGGTCTCGAACTCCCGGGCCAGCGCCGGGAAGGACTTCACGAAGCGGCGCGAGAAGACCCGGTAACCGCTGAGCATGTCGGTCACGTCGTTGCCGAACAGGGACCTTACGGCCCCGGTGAGCAGCTTGTTGCCGACCGCGTGTCCGGTCCGGTAGGCGCCGTCGTCCGTCACCCGGCGGGCGCCGACGACCTGGTCGTACGGCCCTTCGAAGAGCAGGTCCACCATGTCCCGGGCGCGGGTGGCGTCGTAGGTGTCGTCGCCGTCGATGATGAGCAGGGCGTCGGCGTCGACGTCGGCGAAGGCGCGGCGGATGACGTTGCCCTTGCCCTTGCGGGTCTCCTGCCGGACGATCGCGCCCGCAGCGCGGGCGACCTGCACGGTGCGGTCGGTGGAGGCGTTGTCGTAGACGTAGACCACGGCCTCGGGGAGGGCCGCGCGCAGGTCGCGGACCACCTTGCCGACGGCCGCCTCCTCGTTGTGGCACGGCACGACACACGCGATCGTCGGTTCCACGACCACTCCCCACTCCTCATCCGAGTCATCCGAGCCGGTGTCGAATATTCATACTTCACATATGGGGTAAATCATGCGATATGAGCGCGTCCATGAGGTGGGGGCGCGCCGGGTGGCTACTCTCGCTTTGTGCCGGTTCTCGCCTCTGTGACACGTTCCGTCCGTGATGCCGTACGGGGCATCTGGCGCGAGGCCGCCAAGTTCGGACTCGTCGGGGCTCTCGCCTTCGTCGTGGACAACGGCGGCTACAACCTGCTGGTCTTCGGCCTGCCCGGCGGCGCTCAGGGCGGGCCGATGGGGAGCTCTCCCGTCCAGGCGTCCGTCGTCGCGACGGGCGCCGCCGCGCTCTTCAGCTGGGCCGGGAACCGCTACTGGACCTACCGCGACCAGCACCGCGAGAAGGTCTCCCGCGAACTGGGCCTGTTCCTCGTCGCGAACGGCGTCGGTCTCGCCATCACCGCGGGCACGGTCTTCGCGTCCCGGGAGCTGCTCGGGCTCGACTCGGCGCTCAGCGACAACACCGCCCGCGTCCTCGGCTGGGTGCTCGCGACCCTGTTCCGCTTCTACGCCTACCGGCGCTACGTCTTCGTCGCACCCTGAGCCGTCGGCAACGGGCAACCGGCTAGCATCCGGCATATGGGACAAATGCCATGGGTGTCGGGTG
Organism: Streptomyces afghaniensis 772; assembly: GCA_000415505.1. GTDB lineage: Bacteria > Actinomycetota > Actinomycetes > Streptomycetales > Streptomycetaceae > Streptomyces > Streptomyces afghaniensis. The sequence continues at coordinate 18,780 of KE354312.1, read as the reverse complement.
CGCAGCGCTGGGTCTGGGCGCTGGCCGCCATCGCCGCGGTCTGCTGCCTGGGCACGATCCTCGTGTTCGACCCCGGCTATCTGAGTCCCGACAGCCTCGACCAGCTCCGGCAGGCCGAGGGGAAGACGCCCCTGACCGACTGGCACCCGCCCGTGCTGAGCCTGGTGTGGCGCGCGCTCATCGCGGTGACCGGCTCGATCACGTCCATGCTCGTCCTCCAGTCCGTTCTCTTCTGGGGAGCGCTCTGGGTGCTGGCCTGGTGCGTCTGGGAGCTGACCGCGAGCCGCGGCGGTTCACTCGCCGTACTCGGCCTCGGTCTGGCTCCCTTCGTGCTGACGTTCGTCGGGGTGGTGTGGAAGGACGTCCACGCGGCGGTCGCACTGCTCGCCGCGTGCGCGGTCGCACTCACCGGGCTGCGGCTGCGGGACCACCGGCCTCCCCGTCCCGCCGTGCGGTGGGGGCTGCTCGCGCTGGGCGTGCTGTTCCTCGCGTACGCCATGCTGGTGCGCAAGAACGCCTTCTTCGCCGCGCTCCCCGTCTTCGTCATGCTGGTCCTCTCGCTGTGGCGCGCTCCCGGACGCCGTACGTGGGTGGTGTGCACGGCGGCGCTCGTGGCCGCCCTGGTCGTGCCGAGCGTCGCCATCTCCCTGTTCGCGCGGCCCCTCGGGACGAAACAGGAAGCACAGATCATGCTCGACGACCTGGTCCACGTACTGAAGGTGGACGAGCTCCGGACGGCGGACGTGCCACCCGGTCTCAGGGGCCGGCTCGTGGCCTCCGCGCAGGAGTGCGAGCGCGTCGGTGCCCTGTCGGACGCCTACTGGGCCTGCTACGAACGCCCGCCGGACGGGCTGCGCGGGGACTCGGGGGAGATCACGTCCCTGTGGCTGCGCGAGATGAGCGGGCATGTGCCGGACTACCTCCAGTACCGGCTGCGGCTCTTCACGACTCTGCTGTTCGAGACCGACGATCCTTACAAGGCGGGGATCAGCCGCAACGACATGGGTCTCGAGGTGGCGCATCCCCGGCTGGAGGACATGCTCGGCACCTACGTCAAAGGCATGGTGACGGACGTGCCGTGGCTGTTCCGCGGGTGGTTCTGGCTCGCCGTCGCGCTGGTGCTGGCCATCCGCCGGGGCAAGGGCCGGTTCTCGATGCCGGTCCGGGCGCTGGGCATCAGCTCGGCGGCCTACATCCTCGGCTATCTGCCGATCATGCCCGCGACGGACTTCCGCTACGTCTACTGGCCGGCCATCGCCTGCACGCTCGGCCTGCTCCTGCTCTGGCTGGGCCGCGGCCCGGCTCTCCCACCGCAGAAGGACCCCGGCGCCACGCCCGACCGTGCCGTGACGGCACAGCAGCAGGCGGACGCCGGGGGCAAGTAAACGGCCTCGGTCAGCCGCTCAGTCCAGCACCGGCAGCAGCTCCGGCAGGTGTCCGTCCGACGCCTGCGCCGCCCGCTGCCGCTCCTGCGGGACCTCCCCGTACAGGGTGTTCCGGGGCTTCGCCGGGCGGCCCGCGGCGTCGGCCACCGCGATGAGGTCCTTGACCGACTTGTACGAGCCGTACGACGAGCCCGCCATCCGGGAGATGGTCTCCTCCATGAGCGTCCCGCCGAGGTCGTTGGCGCCCGAGCGGAGCATCTCGGCCGCGCCCTCGGTGCCCAGCTTCACCCAGCTGGTCTGGATGTTGGGGATGTACGGGTGCAGCAGCAGCCGGGCCATGGCCGTGACCGCGCGGTTGTCCCGCATGGTCGGGCCGGGGCGGGCGATGCCCGCCAGGTAGACCGGCGCGTTGGTGTGCACGAACGGCAGCGTCACGAACTCGGTGAAGCCGCCGGTGCGCTGCTGGATGCCGGCCAGGGTGCGCAGATGGCCCAGCCAGTGGCGGGGCTGGTCGACATGCCCGTACATCATCGTCGAGCTCGACCGGATGCCCAGTTCGTGGGCCGTCGTCACGACGTCGATCCAGTCCGCCGCGGGCAGCTTGCCCTTGGTCAGGATCCAGCGGACCTCGTCGTCGAGGATCTCGGCGGCCGTGCCCGGGATGGTGTCCAGGCCGGCCTCCTTGGCCGCCGAGAGCCACTCGCGGACGGACATGCCGGTGCGGGTCGCGCCGTTGACGACCTCCATCGGCGAGAAGGCGTGCACGTGCATGCCGGGGACGCGTTCCTTCACCGCCCGCGCGATGTCGAAGTACGCCGTGCCGGGCAGGTCCGGGTGGATGCCGCCCTGCATGCAGACCTCCACCGCGCCGACGTCCCAGGCCTGCTGGGCCCGGTCGGCGACCTGGTCGAGGGAGAGGGTGTAGGCGTCGGCGTCGGTGCGGCGCTGGGCGAAGGCGCAGAACCGGCAGCCCGTGTAACAGACGTTGGTGAAGTTGATGTTGCGGGTCACGATGTAGGTGACGTCGTCACCGACGGCCGACTTCCGTACCTCGTCGGCGACCCGCGCGAGGGCGTCCAGGGCCGGGCCGTCCGCGTGCAGCAGGGCCAGCGCCTCGTCGTCGGTGAGCTTCGTGGGGTCGTCGGCCGCGGTGCGCAGGGCCTGCCGTACGTCGGTGTCGATGCGCTCCGGTGCCATGCCCGGGGCGGCGGCCTCGCGCAGGGCGCCCCAGTCGCCGTACACCTCGTCGAAGTCGTCCCGGCGGTCGGAGGTGCGGCCCTCGCTGTCGATCGAGGAGTGCAGGTCCGTACGGCCGGACGCGACGAAGACCTCCTCCGGCTCCTGCCACGGCAGGCCCTCCGGGAGGGCCTGCGGGCGGGCGAGGCCGGTCTCCGGGTCGGCCAGCGCGGCCACGTGCGGGCGCAGCCGCGGGTCCAGCCAGGGCTCGCCGCGCCGGACGAACTCCGGGTACACGCACAGCCGTTCGCGCAACTCGAACCCGGCGGCCCGGGACTTCTCGGCGAGCTGCTCGATCTGCGGCCAGGGCCGCTCGGGGTTGACGTGGTCGATGGTCAGCGGGGACACCCCGCCCCAGTCGTCGATGCCGGCGCCGATCAGCCGCTCGTACTCGTCGTCGACGAGGTTGGGCGGGGCCTGGATACAGCCGCTCGGGCCCATGAGGAGTCGGGCGACGGCCACCGTGGCGACCAGTTCGTCCAGTTCCGCGTCGGGCATGCCGCGCATCGCGGTGTCCGGCTTGGCGCGGAAGTTCTGGATGATCAGCTCCTGGACGCCGTGGTAGGCCCGGGACACCTTGCGCAGCGCGAACAGGGACTCGGCGCGCTCCTCGTAGTTCTCACCGATGCCTATGAGGATGCCCGAGGTGAAGGGCACGGAGGAGCGGCCGGCGTCCTCCAGGACGCGCAGGCGGACGGCCGGTTCCTTGTCGGGAGAGCCGTGGTGAGGGCCGCCCGGCTCGGACCAGAGGCGGGTCGCGGTCGTCTCCAGCATCATGCCCATGCTGGGAGCGACGGGCTTCAGCCGCTGGAAGTCGGTCCAGGACATGACGCCCGGGTTCAGATGGGGAAGGAGCCCCGTCTCCTCCAGGATGCGGATGGAGATGGCGCGGACGTAGGCGATGGTGTCGTCGTAGCCGTGCGCGTCGAGCCACTCGCGCGCCTCCGGCCAGCGGTCCTCGGGCTTGTCGCCGAGGGTGATGAGGGCTTCCTTGCAGCCGAGCGCGGCACCCTTGCGGGCGATGTCCAGGACCTCGTCGGGGGACATGAACATCCCGTGGCCCTCCCGCCGCAGCTTGCCGGGGACGGTGACGAACGTGCAGTAGTGGCACTTGTCCCGGCACAGCCGGGTCAGCGGGATGAAGACGCTCTTGGAGTACGTGATGACGCCGGGCCGGCCGGCTGCCTCCAGGCCCGCGTCCCGCACCCGGGCGGCCGAGGCCGCCAGGTCCTCCAGGTGCGCACCCCGGGCCTGGAGCAGGACGGCCGCCTCGGCGACGTCGAGGGAGACGCCGTCCCTGGCCCGTTTCAGGGCGCGACGCATGGAGTTCTCGGTGGGGCCGGTTCCGGAGGTCGCGGAAGTCGTCATCCTTCGAGCATACGATCGCCCTGATCAACTCGGCCGGGGCCCGTCAGTGGAAGGCCAGCCACCCGATGCCCAGGGCGGACACGAGGCCGCTGAGGGCCACGGCGAAGGGCCTGTTGCGGTGCTGCAGGCCGAACCAGACCAGCGCGGCGGTCACGAGCACCGCCGATGTGCCGATCGAGGCGCGCAACAGCCCCTGGCTGTAGCCGTATTCGGTGAAATGCCGCGCGAGCCACGATAACCAGGCAAGCCTCATGACGCCGTGCTCTCCCCCTGTGTCCGGACCGAGTTGTCAGCGAGTTGTCAGGTACCTGGAAGATACCGCGTGAGCCCGTCCAGGGCCTTCAGCACCTCCGCCTCCCCCGCCGGCGGCAGTTGCGCCACGATCTCCTCGATGCCCAGGTCCGCGTAGTGGGCGAGCTTGCCCGGGGTGGGGTGGACGGCGTACGGGACGACGTGGAGGGCCTGGGGGTCGCGGCCCGCGTCGGTCCACGCGGTGCGCAGCAGCGGCATGGACTCGGAGAGGCCGCGCCCGCCGATGGGCAGCCAGCCGTCGGCGTACTCGCAGATGTGGGCGAACAGCTTGGGCCCGGCGGCCCCGCCGAGGAGCGTGCGCGGGCCGATGACGGGGCCGCGCGGCTTCTGGACGGGCTTGGGGTGCGCGTGACTGGCCCGGACGCTGCCGAACTCCCCCTCGTACGCCACCGGCTCCTGCGACCACAGCGCCCGCATCAGCGCCATCCGGTCCCGCACCAGCTCGCGCCGGGTGCGCCACCGCACGCCGTGGTCGGCGGCCTCCTCGACGTTCCAGCCGAAGCCGAGCCCGAGCGTGAACCGGCCGCCGGACAGGTGATCGACGGTCGCGACCTGCTTGGCCAGGTCGATCGGGTCGTGCTGGGCGACGAGCGTGATGCCCGTGCCGAGCCCGAGCCGCTCGGTGACGGCGGCGGCCTGGCCGAGCGCGACGAACGGGTCGAGCGTACGGCCGTACTCGCGCGGCAGCTCGCCGCCCGCGGGGTACGGGGTGGTCCGCTCGACGGGGATGTGCGTGTGCTCGGGCAGGAACAACCCGGCGAACCCGCGGTCCTCCAGCTCGCGTGCGAGCCGGGTCGGGGTGATCGTCTCGTCGGTGAGGAAGATCGTCACGGCGATGCGCATGAGTTATCTGTACCCGGGAGGGAGTCGACTGTCCATACCGACCGGTCGGCGTGCCAGGATGCGACTTTGTTCGGCTGTTTCCCGCCCCCGGATTCCCTTCCCTTGCACGCCGGTTCACGCCTCAGTACAAGGGTTCCACCGCACCACCCCCGCACCACCCATGCCATGTCAGCGGACGACACCTGGGGAGCAGCAGCATGTGCGAGGACAATCACGGTGGGCTCGGCCGGCGCGCGCTGTTCGTGACGGGAGCGGCCGCCGCGCTTACCTTGGGAAGCGTGAGCTTCGCCGCAGCGGCCGACGGGGAGCAGGAGAGCAGAACGGTGCGCGGCACCCTGCCGCCCGGTTCCCCGGACTTCGTGTACGTGCCCGTCGAGGTCCCGGCCGGTGTCCGGGAGCTCAAGGTCGCCTACACCTACGACCGCCCGTCCGTCCCGGCCGGCACGACCGGCAACGCCCTCGACATCGGCATCTTCGACGACCGCGGCACCGAGCTCGGCGGCCGGGGCTTCAGGGGCTGGTCGGGCGGGGCGCGCACGGAGTTCTTCATCCGCGCGGACGAGGCGACGCCCGGCTACCTCCCGGGCCCGGTGCGCGAGGGCACCTGGCACATCGCGCTCGGCCCGTACACGGTCGCCCCGCAGGGCCTGTCGTACGAGATCACGATCACGCTGACGTACGGCGAGCCGGGCGAGGCCGCCCGGCCGGTGTACCCGCCGGACCGGGCCGGGGGCCGGGGCCGTGCCTGGTACCGGGGCGACTGCCATCTGCACTCCTGGTACTCCGACGGCCGCCGCACCCCCGCCGAGATCGGGGCGCTGGCGCGGGCGGCGGGCCTGGACTTCATCAACTCCTCCGAGCACAACACCCACGCGGCGCACGCCCACTGGGCGGACGTGGCCGGGGACGACCTGCTGGTCATGCTGGGCGAGGAGGTCACGACGAGGAACGGCCACGTCGTCGCGCTCGGCACCGACCCGGGCACCTTCGTCGACTGGCGCTACCGGGCCCGGGACAACCGCTTCGGCCGTTTCGCCCGCCAGATCCGCCGCGCCGGGGGCCTGGTCGTCCCGGCCCACCCGCACGCCACGTGCGTCGGCTGCAACTGGAAGTTCGGCTTCGGCGAGGCGGACGCGGTCGAGGTGTGGAACGGCCCCTACACGCCCGACGACGAGGTGACCCTCGCCGACTGGGACAGCATGCTGGTGGCGTCCGTACGGGACGGGCGCGACTGGATCCCCGCGATGGGCAGCAGCGACGCCCACCGCGACCCGGACGCCGTCGGGCGGCCCCAGACGGTCGTCCTGGCCGACGACCTGACCCGGCAGGCGATCCAGGAGGGCATCCGGGCGGGGCGGTCGTACGTCGCCGAGTCCGCCAAGGTCGAGCTGTCGTTCCGGGCGTCCGGCGGGCGCGGGGAACACGCGGGCATCGGCGAGCGGTTGCGGGTGGACCGCGACACCCCGGTCACCGTCCGCCTGGAGGTCACGGGCGCCCCGCGCTGCACGGTCCGCTTGGTCACCGACCAGGGCGTGCTGCACACCAGCGCCCCGCTGCCGGTGTCCGGCTCGGGTGTCGTCGAGTGGCGTACGACGCCGTCGTACGCGGCGTACGTACGGGCGGAACTGCGGCACGAGGCGGCGGCGGGGCCGGTGCCGGGGGCGCTGGCCGCCTTCACGAACCCGATCTTCCTGGGGCGCGCGGCCGGCTGACGCGGGAGGTCAGGCCCTGTCCTGGTCCGCCCGGTCCGCAAGGTCGGCCACCACCGCCGCGTGGTCGGAGGGCCACACCCCGTCCACCGGGCCGTCGCACACCCGCCGGACGTCCCGTACGTGGCCGAGTCCGCCGGGGCCGGGCGGGCCCACGTGGATGTAGTCGATGCGCACGCTGGGCTCGTGGGTCGGCGCCACGTACGGGTTGGCGGCGTCCCAGGTGGCGGCGGGGGCGGCCGGGTCGGCGTACTCCCAGGCGTCGAGGAGGACCTGGCGGGGCACGGCCGGGGCGGTCTTGTAGCCGCCGAGGAGACGGACCTCGTCGGAGTCGGGCCAGGCGTTGAGGTCGCCGGTGACGACGGGCGGGAACGGGGTGTCGCCGCGGTGCCGGGCGACGAACTCGGCGAGCGCGGCGACCTGGCGGCAGCGGACCGCCGAGGCGTGCACGGCAGAGGTGAAGTGGGTGGTGAAGAAGGGCACTTCGTGGTGAGGGCCGGCCAGGCGGGCGTAGAGGGCCAGCCGGCCGTCGTTCGTGTCGGCCGGGGCGGGCAGCGGCAGCACGTCCCGGTCCACGACCGGCCATCGGCTGAGCACGGCGTTGCCTATGTCCACCGTGGGATCCCCGATCCGCCGCCGCCACCGCTCCGGGGCGGGCGAGGGGGCCCAGGCGCAGTGCAGGCCCAGCTCACCGGCCAGCCACTCGGCGAGGTTCTCGCCGTCGGCGGCCCACACCTCCTGGAGGCCGACGACGTCGGGGCGCAGCTCCCTCAGGGCCGTCAGAATCGCCTTCTGCCGTGCCTGCCAGGGCCCGAAGCGCCACCACAGGTTCCACGTCACGATCCGCATCCGCAGCCACCCGCTCTCGTCCCGCCGCGTCAGGGATCATTGAAGCAGGAACGGTTGCAGAAACCGTGAGAGCTTCGTGCGAAGGAGACCCGCGACGATGTCCCGCCTCGCCGACGTAAGGTTCCGCGCCGCCACGTCCTTCCAGCGCCGCGTCAACCCGCTCGTGCGGCGCCTTCCCCTCCAGACCATCCTGGAGACGAAGGGCCGCGTCTCGGGCCTGCCCCGCCGCACCCCGGTGGGCGGCCGCCGCGCCGGCGACTCCTTCTGGCTGGTGTCGGAGTTCGGCGAACGGTCGCAGTACGTGCGCAACATCAAGGCCGATCCGCGGGTGCGGGTGCGGATCCGGGGGCGGTGGCACACGGGGGTCGCACACCTGCTGCCGGACGACGACCCGGTGGCGCGACTGCGGCGACTGCCGAGGTTCAACGGGCTGGGTGTGCGGGCGTTCGGGACGGATCTGCTGACGGTGCGGGTGGATCTGACGGACTGACCGCCACCTGGCGCGCGGCCCTCACCCCGGCCACACGATCGCCTGCACCTCGCTGTACGCGTGCAGGGCGTACGAGCCGACGTCCCTGCCGACGCCGCTCTGCTTGAAGCCGCCGAAGGGAGCCTCCATGTTGCGGCCCACGGTGTTGACGCCGACGCCGCCGGCCCGCAGGCGCCGGGCCAGCCGGAAGGCCCTGGCCACGTCGGCCGACCAGACGTAGTCGATGAGGCCGTAGTCGGTGTCGTTGGCCAGTGCCACGCCCTCCTCCTCGTCCTCGAAGGGGATGACGACGACCACCGGGCCGAAGATCTCCTCGCGCGCCACACGCATGTCGTTGGTGCAGTCGGCGAGGAGGGTCGGGGCGACGTAGAAGCCGGTCGGCAGGCCGGGGCGGTCGCCGCCCGTGACGACCACCGCGCCTTCCTTCCGGCCGAGTTCTACGTACGACTCCACCCGGTCCCGGTGCGCCGCCGAGATCACCGGCCCGACCACCGTGTCCGGCTCCCGGGGGTCGCCCACCTTCAACCGGCGGGCGTACGCGGCCAGTTCACCGACGAGGCGGTCGTAGATGCCCCGCTGCGCCAGCACCCGGGTCGGTGCCGTGCAGATCTGGCCGCTGTAGAAGGAGAAGGTCGTGCCGATCCCGGCGACCGCCGAGCCGATGTCGGCGTCGTCGAGGACGACCGCCGCGCCCTTCCCGCCCAGCTCCATCAACTGCCGCTTCATGCCGCGACCGCACACCTCGGCGATGTGCTGCCCGACCGCCGTGGAGCCGGTGAAGCTGACCATGTCGACGTCCGGTGAGTCGACGGCCGCCTCGCCGACCTCGGTCCGTGCACCGCTGACCACGTTCACCACGCCGGGCGGTACACCGGCGGCCTCCAGCGCCTCCGCCATGCGGTAGACGGACAGGGGGTCCTGGGGCGCCGGCTTCACCACGACCGTGTTGCCCATCGCCAGGGCCGGGGCGATCTTGCCGGCCGGGTTGGCCCAGGGGTTGTTGTACGAGGTGATGCAGGTGACGACCCCGACGGGCTGGCGGACGGCGAGTGCTCCCATGACGCCCGCCCGCCCCATCGGCCCGCCCTCGTTGATCTGCGGCGGGATCGCCCACTCGGCGGGCTCCACGCGCGCGTAGCGCCTGAAGCGGGCGGCGGCGACCCCGACCTGCATGGCGCGTGCGGTACCGGTGGTCGCGCCGGTCTCCGCCCGGGCCAGCTCGGCGTACGGCACGAGACGGTCCCGGACGATGTCCGCGGCCCGGGCGAGGACCGCCGCCCGCTCCTCGACAGGCGTGGCCGACCACGGCCCGAAGGCCTCGCGGGCCGCGGCGCAGGCCGCGTGCACCTGATACCGCGAGGCCTCCGGCGCCCACCCGACGGTCTGCTCGGTCGCCGGGTCGATCACCTCGTAGTGCCCGCCGTCCGGCTCCACCCAGGAGCCGCCGACGAACAGCGCCTGCCGTGCCGTCACTTCGTGCTCACCGTTTCCGTGTCCCGGCCGGAGCGCAGCACCCGCCCCGGCACGGCACCCGTCACCACGTCGTCCCGGATCGCCTCGACCCCGTTGACCCACACGGCCCGCACGCCCAGCGCCCGGGAGTCCAGCCGCGGGCTGTCGCCCGGCAGGTCGTGCACCAGGGTGGCCGGGCCCGCGTCGATCCGCTCAGGGTCGAACAGGACGAGGTCCGCGTGCCAGCCCTCCCGCACCTGCCCCCGCTCGCGCAGGCCGAAGAGCCGGGCCGGGTCGTCGGTCAGCATCTTCACGGCCTGCTCCAGGCCGACCAGCTTCCGGCCGCGCAGACAGTCCCCGAGGAACCGGGTCGTGTACGGCGCCCCGCACATCCGGTCCAGGTGCGCGCCCGCGTCGGACCCGCCGAGCAGCACGTCCTCGTGCCGCCAGGTCTGAGCCCGCAGCGCCCAGGACGCCGGGTCGTTGTCGGGCGGCATCGGCCACAGCACCGTGCGCAGCCCGTCGTTGGCGCAGATCTCCACCAGGCACGCGAAGGGCTCCTGGCCGCGCTCCTCGGCGATGTCCTCGACCACCCGCCCGGTCAGCCCGGCGTTCGCCTCGCTGTAGGTGTCGCCGATGACGTACCGCCCGAAGTTCGCCAGCCGCCGGAAGACGCCCGCCTCCTTGGACCGGGCGCGCCGCAGCATCCCGTCCCGTACGTCCGGGTCACGCAGCTTCTCGATCCGCTCGGGCACGGGCAGCCCCAGGATCGGCCCCCACCCGGGGATGAGGTTCAGCGCGCAGAACGTCCCCAGCGACATGTTCATCGGCGTGAGGATCGGCATGGTCAGCGCCACGACCCGGCCGCCCGCCTTCCGCGCCTGCTCGCTCGCCAGGAGCTGCCGGGGCACGCGCTCGGGCACGGCCGCGTCGATCGTCAGCACGTTCCAGTTCAGCGGCCGCCCCGCCGCCGCGCTCATCTCGACGAACAGGTCGATCTCCGCGTCGCTGAACTGATCCAGACAGCCCGCGACGATCGCCTCGATCTGCGTGCCCTCGTGCTCCCCGACGGCCCGCGACAGCGCCAGCAGCTCGGCCGGCCCGGCGTGCCGGGAGGCGACCGGCTTTCCGTCGCCGTCGGAGTGGCTGGTCGACTGGGTGGTGGACAGCCCCCAGGCCCCGGCGTCCATGGCCTCCCGCAACAGCCCCACCATCGCTGCCAGTTGCTCGCCGGACGGCTGCCCGCCGATGGCCTCCGGCCCCATCGCGTACCGCCGCAGCGCACAGTGCCCCACCATGAACCCGGCGTTGACGGCGATCCGCCCCTCCAGGGCGTCCAAGTACTCCCCGAAGGAATGCCAGCTCCAGGGCGCCCCCTCCTCCAACGCCACCAGCGACATGCCCTCGACCTTGGACATCATCCGCCGCGTGTAGTCGGCGTCCTCTGGGCGGGCAGGGTTCAGCGGCGCGAGGGTGAACCCACAGTTGCCGCCCGCGACGGTGGTGACCCCGTGGTTGAGGGAGGGCGTCGCGTACGGGTCCCAGAAGAGCTGGGCGTCGTAGTGGGTGTGGGGGTCGACGAAGCCGGGGGCGAGGACGAGGCCGGTGGCGTCCTCGCTTGTGCGCCCTTCTTGAGTGACCTCACCGATGACGGCGATCCGCCCGTCCTGGATGCCGATGTCGGCGGCATAGGCCGGGGCGCCTGTCCCGTCCACGACGGTCACACCTTTGATGACGTGATCGAGCATGAGCCCTCAACTCCTTGAGCGGTATGTCCCTCCAGGGGCGCGGGGAACTGCGCGACCAGCCCCCACACACCCGCACCCGCCAACGGCGATCAAACACCCCTGCGGAACCGCGAAGTCCGATGCACAGGATCCGTATCGATCTTGGGAATCACGTGCTCCCCGACCAGCCGAATCGTCTGCAGGGTCTCCTCCTTCGGCACCCCCACCGGCAACCCGAAACTCAACTGGTCCGCCCCCGCCTGCTCCCACCGCTTGCACTGCGTGAGCACTTCGTCCGGATCCCCGCAGATCAGCAGCTCCTCCTCGATGAGGACCTCCACCAACTCCTCGGTGTACTCCGGCAGCGTCTCCGGCCACACCGGAAACCCCTCGGGCCGCGGGAACGTGTCGTGGTACCGGAACACCAGCGACGGCAGATAGTGCAGCTGCCCGTTCGCCGCGATCCGCACCGCCTCCGCGTGCGTCGGCGCGCAGATCGCCGTCGTCGTCACCATCACGTTGTCGTTGACGAAGTCACCGACCGGCTCGGCGTCCACGATCGCCGTCTTGTACTGCTCCAGCACCCACTCCATGTCGGAGACCTTCTGGACGCTGAAGCCGAGCACGCCGAGCCCCTTCTTCGCGGCCATGGCGTACGACGGCGGCGATCCGGCCGCGTACCACATCGCCGGGTGGGAGCCGCCGTACGGCTTCGGCAGGACCTTCCTCGGCGGCAGCGACCAGTGTGTGCCCTGGAAGCCGGCGTACTCGTCCTGGAGCCACATCTTGGGGAACTCGGCGATGGTCTCTTCCCAGATCTCCTTGGTGTGGTTCATGTCGGTCACCCCCGGCATGAACCCCAGGATCTCGTGCGAGCCGGCGCCCCGCCCGCTGCCGAACTCGAACCGCCCCTCGCTGAGATGGTCGAGCATGGCGACCTTCTCGGCGACCTTCACGGGGTGGTTGACCGGAGCGAGGGGGTTGAAGATGCCCGAGCCCAGGTGGATCCGCTCGGTGGCGTGTGCCAGGTACCCCAGGAAGACGTCGTTGGCGGACAGGTGCGAGTACTCGTCCAGGAAGTGGTGTTCGGAGGCCCAGGCGTACTTGAAGCCCGACTTGTCGGCCTGGATGACGTACTCGGTCTCCTCCATCAGCGCCTTGTGTTCGGCGAGCGGGTCGGTCTCGGCCCGTTTGCCCACGTATCCCTGTACGAAGACCCCGAATTCCAAGGAGATTCACCGCCCCACGGTCGGTTCTGACGGTTCGTCAGATACGTGGCTCCGACTGTTCCACCGCTCCTCGGGAGCGTCAATAGATGACGGTCCGTCAGGTGACACCCGCCTGCCGGTCAGATGACGCTCACACCCGCCAGCCACCCGCCGTCGATCACGAACGGCTGCCCGGTGATGTAGGAGGAGTCGTCGCACGACAGGAACAGGGCGAGCCGCGCCACCTCATCCGGCCGCCCGACCCGCCCCAGCGGCACGAGCTTGCGGTACAGCCGGTCGAGCCCCCTCGCCGCCTCCTCCGTGTCGGCGCTCGGGTCCAGCCGGGCCGGGTTGGACATCGCGGTGTCGATGGCGCCCGGGCAGACGGCGTTGACGCGTATCCCCCGCCCGGCCAGCTCCAGCGCGGCGACCCGGGTCAGCCCGACCACGGCGTGCTTGCTCGCCGCGTACGCACCCACCGCCGCCATCCCGGTCAGGCCGGTGTACGAGGCGGTGTTGACGATCGTGCCCCCGTCGGCCATCCCGGGGGCGACGGCCCTGATGCCGAGGAAGCAGCCCACCTGGTTGACCTGGACGACCCGCATGAACTCGTCGAGGGGTGTGTCGAGGAGGGAGTTGAAGCGGAGGATGCCGGCGTTGTTGACGAGCCCGTCGATCCGGCCGTACGCGTCCTGGGCGGCGGTGACGGCCGCCCGCCAGTCGTCCTCCCGGCCGACGTCGAGGTGGACGTACCGGGCGCCGATCTCCTTCGCGAGGGCCTCGCCCTGGTCGTCGAGGACGTCCGCGACGACCACCCGGGCGCCCTCGGCCGCGAACAGCCGGGCCTCCTGCTCGCCCTGGCCGCGCGCCGCTCCGGTGATGATGACGACCCGTCCGTCGAGCTTGCCCATGGCAGCCCCCTTCGCGCGGTGGACACGGTGGACTGGGCATCGTACCGGCATACCTGACGGTGCGTCAGATGCAAGACCTGACCGTTACTGAGGCGAATCTCACGTAACCCGCAAGTAGGGATGTTTGACCCTGTCGGGGCCGGTCGGGACCTTCCAGGATCGGGCCCATGGCCAAGAGAAGACTGAAGAACAGGAAGATCAGGATCGTCGCGATCGGATCGGCTCTCGTGACCGGTGGTGCCGTGGCCACGGTGCTGCTGCCGTCGGCGAACGCCGCCGACGAGAAGACGCCCGAGCAGATCATGACGATGTGCGAGCGGGCCAAGGTGCTCAACGGAAAGCAGCAGTCCATCTTCGATTTCGGCGGTCACCCCATCGCCGGACCGAGTTTCGCCTCCGACAACTGTGATTTCGTCGAGACGAAGTTCGAGACCTTCGACGGGCCGGCCGAAAAGGCCTCCATCGACTTCCCGAACTGCGAACCCGACGCCACCGAGCCGGCGAAGGTGTCGGTCACCTGGCAGGCGACGACCGCACAGGGCCAGGGCAAGTACACCTCCACCCAGCAGGGCGGGGCCGGGGGGCTCTTCGGGGCGCTGAGCGGATCCTGGGTCAAGCACAAGGGCACGCTCGACATGACCGTCAGGTCGGCGACCGCCGGTGACACGGAACAGCGGGAAGTCCCCGTCGGCAAGGTCCTCCACATGGAGTTCACGCCGAAGATGCAGCGCATGACGGGCGAATGGCGGGTGCGGATCGACGCCCGTGAGGCGACGACCGTCACCAACGCCACCCCGGAACAGAACTTCGTGGCGCCGGAGGTCGTCGAGGGCCCGGTCGTGCTGCCGGGCGCGGCCGGTGCGCCGGGTGTCGTGGACGGCACCTCCAAGGCCGTACTGACCGACTGCTGACCGACCGCTGACCGACCGCAGCCTTCCTTCCCCCACAGGAGAACCCCATGACACGCACCGGCCGCTCGAGAAGCCACCGGAGCAAGAAGAAGCGCATCACCCTCGCCCTGGCCCCGATCGCGGCCGTCGCGGTGGCCGTGCCGCTGATGAATCCCGCGGGTGCCGCCACCCCCTCCGAAGTGACCGCCGACTGCGCGGCGGACTCCGACAAGCTGGAGAACTGCGAGTTCGTCGACGTCCAGTTCAAGCGGAACAGCCTCGGCCCCAATCAGCGCGTCTCCGCGGTGACCGACAACTGCGGATCGACGAGCACCGCCTCGAAGACCTTCAACGTGAGCACGTCCGTCACCAGGACCACTCAGCTGGAGGACGGATTCACCGCGGGCGCCGACACGAAACTCGGCAATTCCTTCTTCGAGATCGGCGCGAAGTTCAGCACGTCCGAGATCAACATCACGCGCGACGACAAGACGACCACCTTGCAGTTCAGCAGGACGGACACCGTGCAGCCGGACAGCGTCGGGTTCTTCATGTGGTCCGCGAAGCGCACCGACGTGAGCGGCTACCTCAAGGCCACATACAAGGAGGCGCAGGACGGCGGCAAGGTCTTCTTCTCGCCGAGCGAGGGCGCCACGAGCGTGCACGTCTTCTACCCGCAGATCCTGAAGAACGGCACCCCGGACGGGCGGCTGTGGCTGCGCAACGTGAAGTGCGGAACGCCTGAGGCGTCGGGCCTGAAGAATTCCACGCGCGCCCTGAGGTCCGAACCGGGATTCGGTGAGGCCGGCGAGAACGTCACCGACGTCGAGATCCCGCTGTCGCAGATTCCCGCGGAGTAGAAGAACCGCTCTGGAGGTTCTCAGATGCGAAGCACGGGCGCGGCTCCCAGCCATCTCAGGACCGCGTCCGTGCTGCCGCGCGCGTCCAGCTTGGCGTAGATGTTGCTGAGGTTGTTGCGGACGGTCTTCTCGCTCAGCCGTAACCGCAGCCCGATCTCCTGCGCGCCCAGGCCGGTCGACAGCAGCTCCATGATCTGCCGCTCGCGCGGGGAGAGCTGCCCGCGCAGCCGCTCCAGCGCCGTGTCCTCGGTGGTCACCTGCCGGGCCCCCTCGCGCAGGGCCGCGCAGGCCGCCGGGGAGAGGTAGGTGTGCCCGATGGTGGCCCCGACGACGGCCGAGGAGAGCATGCAGGTGCAGTAGTCGCCCTCGACCAGGTATCCGGCGCCGGCCCGGAACACCTCCACGATGGTCTCGGCGTTCCGGGCCGGACCGATCACGATCACCGGAACGCCGTCGGCCCGCAACTCCCGCAGCCCGTCGACCGGTTCGGCGCAGCGCAGGACGACGACGTCGACGCCGTCCGGGACGCGGAAGGGCGGGGGCGGGCGCAGGCTCACCGCCCGCTCGACGTACGGGTCGTCCGTGGCCGGCCAGTCGGGATGCGGCCAGGGGCCCTCCGGGCAGGCGAGGGCGACGGAGAGTTTCCGGGAAGTGCGCACGTCATTGTGTCCTTCCGCCGAAGCCGTACGAGTCCGTACGTGTCCGTACGTCCGTACATACGGAGATCGGCGTGGACATGTTCAAGCTTTCAAGGAACGCGCTTACGGCAGCAGCGGCGCGACCTCCTTCCCGAACTGCCCGATCTGCGCGACGAGTTCGTCCCGGCTCCGGCTACGGAAGCGCACCTGGACCTGGTCCACCCCCATCGCGCGGTAGGCCCGCAACGACTCGGCGATCGTCTCGGCCGGGCCGCTGACCGTCCGCCGCCCGACGTCCCAGCCCGGCGTCCCGACGTACAGGGGCTCGGCGATGGCCCCGACGGTGAACGGCCCCTCGATGCCGGCCTCTTCCCTGAGCCGCCGTATCCGCGCGATCCGGTCCGGCAGCACGTCCCTCGGGTCTCCCTGCGGCAGCCAGCCGTCGCCCTTGAGCGCGGCCCGCCGCAGAGCGGCCGGCGAGGACCCGCCGACCCAGACGGGGACCCGGTCCTGCGCCGGGCGCGGCCGTTGCCCGAGCCCCTCGAAGTCGTACAGCTTGCCGTGGTGTTCGGGGAACTCCTCCTCGCCCAGGGCGGCGCGCAGGGCGTCGATCGACTCGTCCAGCACGGCCCCGCGCCGCTCGAAGTCGGCCCCCAGCGCCTCGAACTCCTCCCGCACATGCCCGGCCCCGACCCCGAGGATCAGCCGGCCGCCCGAGAGATGGTCGAGGGTGGCGTACTGCTTGGCGGTGAGCAGCGGATGCCGCAACCCCACCACGGCGACGTGGCTGAGCAACCGGGTCCGCTCCGTGGCCGCCGCGAGGAAGGCCAGGGTGGCGACCGGGTCGTACCAGACCGTGCTCATCGCGGACGCGAGGCGGCGCGGGATGGCGACGTGGTCGCAGCTCGCCAGGTAGGCGAACCCGGCACGGTCGGCGGCGCGGGCCACGGCGAGCAGGTCCTCGGGCCCGGCGGCGGCTTCCCAGGGCTCGGCGTAGATCGTGCTCTGGGACTGCACCGGGAGCTGGATCCCGTAGGCCAGGCTCACCGCGCCCCGTCCCAGAGTCCGTCATCGGTCAGGCCCAGCAGCTCGATCGCGTTCCGCCGCACGATCCGCTCCACCACCTCCGGCTCCAGGTGCC
Organism: Streptomyces afghaniensis 772; assembly: GCA_000415505.1. Taxonomy (GTDB): domain Bacteria; phylum Actinomycetota; class Actinomycetes; order Streptomycetales; family Streptomycetaceae; genus Streptomyces; species Streptomyces afghaniensis. The sequence goes on along the minus strand of KE354312.1, from coordinate 1,761 downwards.
CCATCTGCGCCTCGCCGACCTCGCGGGACTTGGGCCAGGTGCTGTCGGAGTGGGGGTAGTCGGTCTCGTAGAGGACGTTGCCCAGGCCGATCGCGTCCAGGTTGCGCAGCCCGAAAGCGTCGTCGAAGAAGCAGCCGTAGACGTGCTCGGCGAACAGCTCGGACGGCGGCCGGTGCACCTTGTCGGCGACGCCGCCCCAGCCGCGGTTCTCCTCCCACACGACGTCGGCGCGCTCCAGGATGTAGGGGATCCAGCCGATCTGCCCCTCGGCGTACATGACCTTGAGGTTCGGGAACTGCTCGAACTTGCCGCTCATCAGCCAGTCGACCATCGAGAAGCAGCAGTTGGCGAAGGTGATGGTGGAGCCGACGGCGGGCGGGGCGTCGGCGGAGGTGGAGGGCATCCGGCTGCTGCTGCCGATGTGCATGGCGACGACCGTGCCGGTCTCGTCGCACGCGGCGAGGAAGGGGTCCCAGTCGTCGGTGTGGACGGAGGGCAGCCCGAGGTACGGCGGTATCTCGGAGAAGGCGACGGCACGCACCCCGCGGGCGGCGTTCCGCCGGACCTCTGCGGCGGCCAGCTCGGGGTCCCAGAGGGGGATCAGGGTGAGCGGGATGAGCCGCCCGTGCGCCTCGGGGCCGCACCACTCCTCCACCATCCAGTCGTTGTAGGCACGGACGCAGAGCAGCCCCAGCTCATGATCCTTGGCCTCGGTGAAGGTCTGGCCGCAAAAGCGCGGGAACGTCGGGAAGCACAGGGCGGACTGGACGTGGTTGACGTCCATGTCGGCGAGCCGGGCCGGGACGTCGTAGGAACCGGGCCTCATCTGCTCGTAGGTGATGACCTCCAGGCGTATCTCGTCCCTGTCGTACCCGACGGCGGTGTCCAGGCGGGTCAGGGGCCGGCGGAGGTCCTCGTAGACCCACCAGTCACCGACGGGGCCCTCGTCGCCCGGCGCGCCCATGACGGGCTTGAAGCGCCCGCCGAGGAACGTCATCTCCTTCACGGGCGCACGGACGATCCGGGGACCGGTGCCCCGGTACTTCTCCGGGAGCCGGTCCTGCCAGACGGTCGCGGGCTCGACGGTGTGGTCGTCCACGGAGATGATCAGCGGAAACGTGCTCTCGTGGGTGTCCATGGGGTCACGGTAGCGCTGATCTGACGGAGCGTCAGCTATGAGTGCTGGATGGGTACTGGAGCGTGTGGGCGCCGTCAGCCGCAGCGCACCTGGGCGGGTCCGTAGCCATTGGCCCACCTGCTCCAATCCCCCGGCCCGTCACCCCGCAGCGAGCGGCTTGGCGGCCTGTGGATAACTTTCGGGCCGCCTCGAGGCACCCGGGTCATCGCGGACACACCTCGGCCGCGACGGCTCCCCCTCCGCGCCGCCGCGGCCGAACCCCGTGTGGAGATGGCTTACTTCGTCGGCTTGAAGGGCTCCGACGTGGCGTGCAGGTCCTTGGTCTCCAGCGGCTCGTCGGTGGCGTGCAGGTCCTGCGTCCGCACGGCACCCTCTTCCGTGGCGTGCAGGTCCTCCGTCGAGGCCTCGCCGTCCGTGCCGCCCGTGGCGTGCAGGTCCTGCGGCTTGAGCTCGTCGCCCATGATCGTCAACTCCCCTTGGCATGGATCAAGCAGTGAGGTCGGCGGGCCGCCGGTCACTCCCCCGAGGGTGACCGGGCGGGCCCGCCTGGGCCGCTCACCCTAGTTCGGCGGTGGCAGGCCCTGCGCAGTGACCCGTCTCGCCCCCGAGCGACGATCGACTGC
>KE354311.1 GCA_000415505.1 Streptomyces afghaniensis 772 | reverse complement strand
TAAACGAATGATGAACGCGCGCCCCGCGCCTCAGGCCGCCCGCACCGGCGACAGCAGCGCCCGCACCTCGGTGGCCTCGGGCGAGCCCAGCTCCTCGTAGATCGCCGCCGCCTCCTGCCAGCACACCTGGGCCCGGCCGGTCTGCCCTATGCCACTGAGCGCGCGGCCGAGGACGGTGAGGACGTTGCCCCGCCGCCACTCCCCGCCGATGCCGCGCAGCACGGTGAGTGCCATCTCGGCGTTGGCGGCGGCCTGTGCGGGGCGCCGGGCGGCGAGATCCACCTCGGCCAGCCGGAACAGGCTCATGCCCTCCCACAGGCGCTGCCTGCTGTCCCGGAACACCTCCAGCGCCTCCTGGAGCCGGCCGGCCGCGTCGCCCAGCTCACCGCTCTGCGTGAGGGCGAGGCCGAGGGCGTAGCGGGCGTTCGCCCCGCGCATGGAGTTGCCCATGGCGTCGTAGATGTCGATGCCCTCCTGGGCGAGCGCGACCGCGCTCTGGGTCCGCCCGGTCGCGAGGTGGATCCGGGACAGGTTGCACAGCGCGGCGGCCTCGCCGGGGCGGTCGCCCAGGGCCCGGAAGTGCTCGATGGCCCGGGAGAGGTGTTCCTCGCCGTCCTCGTGCCGGTTCTGGTAGAGCGCGATGATGCCGCGGGCGTTACTGGCCCAGCAGACGGGCAGCAGGTCGCCGGCCTGCTGCGCGAGGACGATGGCCCGTTCCGCCTCCTGGTCCGCCCGCTCGAAGCGGCCGCCGACGTGGTGGACGTTGACGAGCGTCATGAGCGCCCGGGCCTCCGCCCGCGTGAGGCCGAACTGCCGTGCCGCGTCCAGGAGCGCCTCGGCCGTCGCCTCGTACTCCCGGGAGTTGGCTCCCGACTCGGACAGGTCGTGCGCGGCCCACAGCAGGTCGATCGCCCGGGGGAGGGTGTCCGGCAGCCCCGCGGACTGCCGTACGCACGCGAGGAGGCAGATGGCCTCCGCGTACAGCCAGTCCTGCGCCGCGTGCCGGCTGTCGAACCGCAGCCCCGGATACGAGGCCGGCTCCAGGTGGTCCACCAGCCCGTCGCCGGGCCGCTCGATCGCGTACACCCCGGCCGCGGACGCCAGGTAGAAGTCCAGCAGCCGCGACAGCGCCGCCCCCCGCTCGCTCGGCGGCAGCTCGTCCCTCTCCGCACAGGCACGCGCGTAGAGCCGGACGAGGTCGTGGAAGCGGTAGCGGCCGGGAGCGGCCGACTCGAGCAGGGACGTGTCCACCAGGGACTCCAGGAGGTCCTCGGTGTCCTCCACGGGCAGGTCCAGGACGGCCGCCGCGGCCGGGAGGGAGATGTCCGGGCCGTCGGCGAGGCCCAGCAGGCGGAAGGCGCGGGCCTGGGCGGGCTCCAGCTGGCCGTAGCCCAGTTCGAAGGTGGCCTTCACCGCCAGGTCGCCGGCCTGGAGTTCGTCCAGGCGGCGGCGTTCGTCGGCGAGCTTCGCCGCGAGGACCGACACCGTCCAGGTCCGGCGGGCCGCCAGCCGGGAGGCCGCGATGCGGATCGCCAGCGGCAGGAAGCCGCAGGCCGCGACCACGTCCAGGGCGGCCTTCCGTTCGGACGCCACCCGCTCCTCGCCCACGATCCTCGTGAACAGGGCCAGGGCCTCGTCCGGCGACATCACGTCCAGGTCGATCAGATGGGCGCCCGCGAGATCCACCATCCGCACCCGGGAGGTGACCAGCGCGGCGCAGCCGTCCGTGCCGGGCAGCAGCGGACGTACCTGGGCGGCGTCGCGGGCGTTGTCCAGCAGGACCAGGACGCGGCGGCCGGCCAGCACCGAGCGGTACAGCGCCGCGCGCTCCTCCAGGGAGTCGGGGATCGCCGTGTCGGCCGTGCCGAGGGCGCGCAGGAAGGAGCCCAGGACCGTCTCCGGATCCGCCGCCCGGGCGCCCGCGCCCTGGAGGTCGACGTACAGCTGCCCGTCCGGGAACGCCCCGCGCGCCTGGTGGGCCACGTGCACGGCGAGGGTCGTCTTGCCCACGCCGCCGATGCCGGCCAGGGCCGAGACCGCCATAACCCGGTTCTCGGCCGAGGCCAGGATGTCGCCGAGCTCGCGCACGAAGCCGGAGCGGCCGGTGAAGTCCGGCACGGTCGCGGGCAGCTGGGCCGGGCGGACCGGGACGGCGGCCGGCTCGGGGGCCGGGGAGGAGGGTTCCGCGAGACCCGGGTCCGCCTGGAGGATCCGCTGTTGCAGTTCGCTCAGGCCGGGGCGCGGGTCCACGCCCAGTTCGTCGGCGAGCAGGCGCCGGGTGTCGGCGTAGACCGCGAGGGCCTCGGCCTGGCGGCCGCTGCGGTAGAGCGCCAGCATCAGCAGCTCGCGCAGCCGTTCGCGCAGCGGATGGGCCGCGGTGAGGGCGGTGAGCTCCGAGACGGCCTCCGCGTGGCAGCCCTGCTCCAGGTCCATGTCCAGCCGGGATTCGACGAGCTGGAGCCGCCACTCCTCCAGGCGGACGCGCTGTGCCTCCGCGTAGGGGCCCGGCACGCCGGCCAGTGTCTCCCCGTCCCACAGGGCGAGGGCCTGCCGCAGCACCTCGCGGGCGTGGCAGAGGTCGCCGGCCGACCGGGCCTTCTCCGCCTCGGTCGCCAGGTCCTGAGCGACGGTCACGTCCAGGGCGCCGTCGCCGAGGTCCCGTACCGCGTATCCGCCGGATTCGCTGACCAGGACGCCGGGGTCCAGCACCTTGCGCAGCCGGGAGGCGTACGTCCGCAGCGCCGCCAGGGCCTGCGAGGGCGGTTCCTCGCCCCACAGGGCGTCGATCAGCTCGGCGGCCGTGGCCGTACGGCCCTCGCGCAGCAGCAGGGCGGCCAGCAGGGCGCGCTGCTGGGGGGAACCGGTGGTGAGCGGCTCGTCGCCCCGCCAGGCGCGGACCGGCCCGAGCACGCCGAAGCGCAGCGCCGCCCGCGCCGTCGATCCCCCTGACTCCACCGACTCCCCCGACTTCGGCGGATCCGCCGAGGAGTCGGAACGCCGCTGCTCCGGTACGCGCGGTACACCGTCCGGTACACCGTCCATGCAGTCCCCCTAGACATCCTGAGCAACCACGCCAGTTTGCCTTGTGTGCGGCGGATACGTCAGCCGTGGGAGACACCGATCACAGGGCGACGCACGGGAGTCCACAAGGTCCGCACACTCTCTCCGCTTCCAGGGGACTTCGCTCCGCGCCGGGATCCGGAGAAGGGGTGGAGCGATCGGGCCACGAGGCGGGTGAGCTTCCCGGGTGACGGGGACCGCAAGGCGCCCAAACGCTCCAGCTTCCCGTGTTTGCGGGGGTGAGTGGTGGCGCCGGGCGGCATAGTGGTCGGGCAGATCAGGAGTCGGACAGAGGGTGGAGGTGGCGGGGTATGCCCGGTGAGCAGCCGCAGACGTACGAGACGCTCGACGAGCGGTTCCGGACCGGCCGGTGCCAGGCCGGGGACTCGCGGCTGGAGACCCTTTTCGAGGGGTGCCGGTGGGCCGAGGGGCCGGTGTACGTGCCGGCCGGGCGGTATCTGCTGTGGAGCGACATCCCGAACGACCGGCTGCTGCGCTGGGACGAGACCACCGGGTCCGTCGGCGTCTTCCGCTCGCCCGCCGGGTATCCCAACGGCAACACCCTGGACGGCCGGGGGCGGCTCATCACCTGCGAGCAGGGCAACCGGCGGGTGACCCGGACCGAGCACGACGGCTCGGTCACGGTGATCGCCGAGCGGTTCCGGGGGAAGCGGCTCAACAGCCCGAACGACGCCGTGGTGCGGTCGGACGGGTCGGTGTGGTTCTCCGACCCCGAGTTCGGGATCGCGACCGACTACGAGGGGCACCGCGGGGAGAGCGAGATCGGGGCCCGGAACGTCTACCGCGTGGACCCCGGGAGCGGCGAGGTGCGCGTGGCCGCCGAGGGCTTCCAGGGCCCCAACGGGCTGGTGTTCTCCCCCGACGAGAGCAAGCTGTACGTGTCGGACAGCCTGGCCAACCACATCCGCGTCTTCGACGTCCGGCCGGACGGCACCCTGACCGGCGGCGACGTCTTCGCCGAGTGCCGCGACGGCAATTTCGACAACATCCGGTTCGACGACGAGGGGCGCCTGTGGGCCGCCGCCCTGCACGGCGGTGTGCACTGCTACGACCCCGACGGCACGCTCCTCGGCCGCGTCCTGGTGCCCGGCACCGTCGCCAACATCCGGTTCGGCGGTGCCCGGCGCAACCGGCTGTTCATCGCCGCCGACACGACCCTCTACTCCCTCGTCATGTCCGTCACGGGGACCCCGGCGCTGCCGTCGGTCAGCAGCTGAGCAGGCCGTCCCGCAGCGCCCCCTTCACGACCTTTCCGCTCGCGTTGCGGGGCAGCTCCGCCACGAACTCCACCGTCCTCGGGACCTTGTAGTTCGCCATCTCCCTGCGGGACCAGGCGATCAGGTCGTCGGCGGTCAGCAGTGCGCCCGGCCGCCGTACGACGTAGGCCCTGCCGACCTCGCCCAGCCGGGCGTCGGGGACGCCGATCACGGCCACGTCCGCCACGTCCGGGTGGAGGCCGAGGAGTTGCTCTATCTCGGCGGGGTAGGCGTTGAAGCCGCCGACGATGAACATGTCCTTGAGGCGGTCGGTGATGCGCAGGTTGCCCGCGGCGTCCAGGACGCCCACGTCGCCCGTGCGCAGCCAGCCGTCCTCCGACAGCACCTCGGCGGTGGCGGCCTCGTCCTCGTAGTAGCCGGTCATGACGTTGAAGCCGCGGACCAGGACCTCGCCCGGCGTGCCGGGTCCCAGGGGCTCGCCCCGCCCGTCCACGACCCGGACCTCGGTGCCGGGGATCGCGCGGCCCGACGTCGACGCGATCACGGTCGGGTCGTCGCCGCGCCGGCACATCGTGACGACGCCGCCGGCCTCGGAGAGGCCGTAGGCCGTCAGGACCGTGCCGACGCCGAGTTCCCCGCGCAGCCGCTCGACGAGTCTGAGCGGCACCACCGCCGCTCCCGTCACCACGAGACGCAGTGCCGACAGGTCGTGCGCGCCCCGTGCCGGGTGGTCGAGGAGGGACTGGAGGAGGGTCGGCGGGCCGGGGAGCACGGAGACCCGTTCGGCCGCGATGTTGGCGAGGACCGTGTTCACGTTGAACACCGGCTGGGGGATCATCGTCGCGCCCCGCATCAGACAGGCGATCACCCCGGCCTTGTAGCCGAAGGTGTGGAAGAACGGATTGACGATGAGGTAGCGGTCGCCCCGGGTCAGGCCGGCCAGGTCGCTCCAGATCTCGTAGGCCCGCAGCGTCTGGGCGTGGGTGATGATCGCGCCCTTCGGGCGGCCCGTCGTGCCCGAGGTGAAGATGAGGTCCGAGGGGCGGTTGCCGTCGACCGCGTCGGCCCTCGCCCGCACCTGTGCCGCCCCGACCGCCTCTCCGCCCGCCAGGAAGTCCTTCCAGGTGCGGAAGTCGGCCGGGGCGTCCTCCGAGAGGACCACCACGTGCTCCAGGTCCGGCAGTCCGGGCAGCGGGCCGGCGCCCGGGCCGCGCCCCGCCGCCCTGCGCAGCGACGCCACGTACGACGTGCCGAGGAACGTGCCCGTCACGAACAGCAGCCGCGCCCCGCTGCGGCGCAGCACGTCCGCCGCCTCCGTGCCCTTGAACCGGGTGTTCAGCGGCACGAGCACCGCGCCCGCCGAGACCGCGCCCAGGGCGCCGACGATCCAGTCGAGGGTGTTCGGCGCCCAGATGCCGACCCGGTCGCCCGGTCCGATGCCGTACGCCAGGCAGGCCGCCGCCGCGCGCTCCACACGGGCGCCCAGCTCCGCGTAGGTGATCCGGGTACGGCCCTCGACGACCGCCTCGACGTCCGCGTACCGCTCGGCCGCCGTCCGCACCAGGCCCGGGATGCTTCCCCACTCCGTATCCGCTCGCACCGCAAGCCTCCCCAGCTGTAGCCGGCACAGGAGCTGACTACCCGTCAGATTAGCTGTAATCTGACGCCCTGTCAGCGAACCGTTCGGCCCGGAGGTGCGCGCAGCATGGCAGCAGGATCGGGCGGCATCAAGGACGCCACCGCCATCGTCGGCATAGGCCAGACGCCGTTCGCCAAGCGGCTCCCCGAGGACGAGCGCACCCTCGCCTGCCGTGCCGTCCTGGCCGCCCTCGACGACGCCGGGATCGCGCCCGGCGAGGTCGACGCCCTGGCCTCCTACACCATGGAGGAGACGGACGAGGTGGAGCTGGCGAAGGCCTGCGGCTTCGGTGACCTCACCTTCTTCAGCAAGGTCGGCTACGGAGGCGGCGGTTCGTGTGCCACCGTCGCCCATCTCGCCGCCGCTGTCGCCACCGGGCAGGCGAGCGTCGGCGTCGCCTGGCGGTCACGCAAGCGGGGCAGCGGGCCCCGGCCCTGGACGAACACCGCGGTCCAGCTGCCGACCCCGGCCCAGTGGACCCGCCCGTTCGGACTGCTCAGGCCGGTCGACGAGATCGCGATGCTCGCCCGTCGCTACATGCACGAGTACGGCGCCACCCGGGACCACCTGTTCAACGTCGCCCTGGCCTGCCGCAACCGGGCCAACCAGAACCCCGCCGCGATCATGTACGACCGGCCCCTGACCCGCGAGATGTACATGACGTCCCGCTGGATCAGCGAGCCGCTCTGCCTCTTCGACAACTGCCTGGAGACGGACGGGGCGCTGGCCTGTGTCGTCGTCTCCGCCGAGCGCGCCCGGGACTGCCGCCGCAAGCCCGTCTACGTCCACTCCGCCGCCCAGTCGCTCCCCGCCCAGCACCACGGCATGGTCAACTACTGGAACGACGACCCCCTCACGGGCCCGGCCTGGGCCGCCGCCCGGCACCTGTGGAAGCACTCCGACCTGACGCCGCAGGACGTGGACGTCGCGCAGATCTACGACGCCTTCACGCCCCTGGTCCTGCTGTCCCTGGAGGGTTACGGCTTCTGCGGGCGGGGCGAGGGCGGGGCGTTCACCGAGGGCGGGGCGCTGGAGACCGGCGGGCTGCTGCCCGTGAACACCGGCGGGGGCGGACTGTCCGAGGCATACGTGCACGGCTTCAACCTGGTCAACGAAGGGGTGAAGCAGCTGCGCGGGACCAGTACCGCGCAGGTGCCGGGCGCGTCGGCCTGTCTGGTCACCGCGGGTGAGGGCGTCCCGACCTCCGCTCTGCTGCTGAGGAGTTGACATGCTGCGTCCCGTCACCGACACCGACGGCGCACCCTTCTGGGAGTACGCCGCGCGGGGCGAGCTGCGGGTCCAGGCCTGCGCCGGATGCGGCGAGCTTCGCTTCCCGCCCCGGCCCTGCTGCCCGCACTGCCAGTCCTTCCAGACCGAGTGGCGCCGGATGTCCGGCCGTGGCCGCGTCTGGTCGTACGTCGTTCCGCATCCGCCGCTGCTGCCCGGCTACGCCGAACTGGCGCCGTACAACGTGGTCGTCGTCGAACTCGACGAGGCGCCGCGCATCCGGCTCGTCGGCAACCTCGTCGCCGGGCCCGGTGAGCCGGTCAACTCCCTTGCCACGGACCGGCTGCGGATCGGCACCCGGGTGCGGGCCGTCTTCGACGACGGGCTTCCCCGGTGGGTCCCGGAGCGGTCATGAGCAGGGTGCTGATCAGTGCCGACAAGGACAGCGGAGTCGCCGTCGTCACCCTGAACCGGCCCGACCGGCTCAACGCCGTCGATCTGGAGATGGCCGGTGATCTCGCCCGGGTCTGGCGGGAGTTGCGGTTCGACGACACCGTGCGGGCCGTCGTCCTCACCGGTGCCGGTGAGCGGGCCTTCTGTACGGGCATCGACCGGGACGCCGTCGTGCCGCAGCCGAACTCGCCCTATGCGCAGGACGATCCGCTGCTCGGCATCGGGCCGAAGGCGAACGACCTGTGGAAGCCGGTCGTCGCCGCCGTGCGCGGGATGGCCTGCGGGGGCGCCTTCTACCTCCTCGGGGAGGCGGAGTTCGTGGTCGCCGACACCACCGCCGCCTTCTTCGACCCGCACACCACCTACGGCATGGTCAGCGCCTACGAGTCCGTCCTGATGGCGCAGCGCATGCCGTACGGGGAGGTCGCGCGGATGGCGTTGCTGGGGACGGCGGAGCGGATCTCCGCGCGGCGGGCGTACGAGATCGGGATGGTGTCGGAACTCGTGGCGGCGGGCGAGGCGTTGGGGGCGGCGCGGGCGTGCGCCGCGGTCATCGCCGGGTATCCGACCGAGGCCGTGCAGGGGACGGTGCGTGCGCTGTGGGCCGCGGGTGAGGCGGGGCGGGCGCGGGGATTCGCGCAGGCGCCGCACCTGATCGCGCTCGGGAACGCGACGGGCGAGGAGCAGGCCCGGCTTTTCGCGGGGCGGCGGCGTGAGTACCGGTTGCGTTGAGCCACCGGTCACGGCGAGGACCGGTTGCGCCAGGGAATCGTTTACCCGTACACGCGTATGCTCGACGGGTGGTTGAGCATCGGATGATCGACGTGAACGGCATACGGCTGCACATCGCGGAGCAGGGCGAGGGCCCGCTCGTGGTGCTGCTGCACGGGTTCCCGGAGTCCTGGCACTCCTGGCGGCACCAGTTCGGCCCGCTGGCCGAGGCCGGTTTCCGGGTGGTCGCGCCCGACCAGCGCGGATACGGGCGCAGCGATCACCCCGAGGACGTGGCGGCGTACAGCATCCTGCACCTGGTGGGCGACGTGGTCGGGCTGGTTCACGCGCTGGGCGAGGAGCGGGCGTTCGTCGTCGGGCACGACTGGGGAGCGCCGGTGGCCTGGCACACCGCGCTGCTGCGGCCGGACGTGGTGCGCGGGGTGGCGGGGCTGAGCGTGCCGCCGCCGTTCCGGGGCGCGCAGCCGCCGCTCAGGACCATGCGGGAGCGGTTCGGCGGGCGCTTCTACTGGAACTACTTCGAGGAGCCCGGGGTCGCCGAGGCCGAGTTCACCGCCGACACCCGCGCCACCCTGCGCAAGCTGCTGTACTCCGCCTCGGGTGACGCCCCGGGCGCCGGACGCCCCGAGCAGGCCCTGGTCGACCCGGAGCGCGGCTGGCTGGTGGACGCGCCCGACCCCGAGGTGCTGCCCGGGTGGCTGACCGAGGAGGACCTCGACGCCCTCACCGACAGCTACGCGCGGGGCTTCACCGGCGCGCTCAACTGGTACCGCAACCTGGACCGCAACTGGGAACTGACCGCCCCCTGGCAGGGAGCGGTCGTGTCCCCGCCGGCGCTGTACGTGTACGGCGACCGGGACCTGGTGCCGGCCTTCCCGGGCACGCCCGAACTGATCGAGGAGCTGCCCGAGTTGATGCCGAACCTGCGCCGGAAGCCGCTCGTGCTGCCGGGCTGCGGCCACTGGACGCAGCAGGAGCGGCCCGCCGAGGTGAACGAGGCGCTGCTGGACGTCTTGACGGAGCTGCGGGACTGAAGTCCCAGCAGCCTCGGTCCCGTTCAGTCGTCGACGAGGGCCTGGCGGTCGACCTCGCAGTGGTCGACCGAATCCACCAGGCCCGAGCCGCCGCCCACCTCCACCTCGACGGTCGCCTTGCCCTGGGCGGGGACCGTGACGTCCGCGTACCGGTCGACGACGGTGATGCCCTGGGCGTCCTCGAAGGTCACCGAGACGGAGAACGTCGCCGTGCGGCCGTTGGGGTTGCTGACCTCGACGGTCGCGTGGGGAGAGGCGGGGGTCGCGCAGGTCACCAGCTTCGCAGTGCCGTCCCGCAGGGCTTTGCGGGAGCCGGACGAAGTCGTCGGCGTGGAGCCGTAGTCCGGCCTGCGGTTGTAGGAGCCGCCGCCGCTGGTCCCGTAGTCGTCATCATCGTCGTCGGAACCGTAGGAGCCGCCCGAGCCGTACGAGCCGCCGCCCGACGTCGACGACGACCTCGAACTGTCATGGTCCTGGCTGGAACTGCTGCACCCACCCCCGCCCCCGCCGCCACTGCCGCCGTGGCTGCCGCCGCGGCCCCGGCCCGTCGAGAAGCCGGTCAGTGCCAGTACCACCAGGACCAACACCGCTGTGAACTTGTACCCGCGCCCCCGTAGCTGCATGGCGCACAGCCTAATGATCACCTGTCACGGTCATGTCACCGCGGCGCCGCCGACGCGTCACACGCTGCGCGCCGTGCCCGTGCCCTTCTCCGCGTCCAGCGCGTACACACAGCGGTCCTTGCTGCACGCGTACACCACCCCGTCCTGGACGACCGGGGAACCGGTGATCTCGCCGCCGGTGGCGAGCTTCCAGCGGAGCCGGCCGTCGTCGGCCTTCAGGGTGTACAGCAGGTGGTCGGTGGAGCCGAAGTGGATCCGCCCCTCGGCCACCGAGGGGGCACCCACGATGTCGCCGCCCGCCTGGAAGCGCCACTTGGGTGTGCCGGTGACCGCGTCGAGGGTGTAGAGGCCCTTGCCGCTGCCCACGTGGACATGGCCGGCGGCGACCAGGACGGGGTCGACGGACGCCCGGGACTCGGTGGCGATGCGCCAGCGGTCCCGGCCGTCGGTGGCGTCGAGGGCGTAGACCGTGCCGAGGTAGTCGGCCAGGTAGATGCCGCCGCCGGTGACGGCCGGGCCGGGGACGAAGGCGGGCGGGGAGAGGAAGACGGCCGGGGCCTCGAAGTGCCACTTCACGTGCCCGGCGGCCACGTCGAGGGCGAGGACGCGGGTGCCGGCGCAGACGTAGACGTAGCCGTCGGACGCCGGGGTGATCCGGACCGGGACGCCGCCGCAGGAGGCCGCGTCGCCGATGGGGTACGACCAGCGCTCGTCGCCGGTGCGGGCGTCCAGGGCGCGCAGCCGGGCGTCCTGCCACACGTAGACCGTGCCGTCGTGCAGGGCGGGTCCGGCCTCGGGCGACTCGAAGTCGCTCTGGCAGCCGGTGACCTCCCAGAGCTTCTGGCCGCTGGAGGCCTCCCAGCCCTGGACGCCGCCGCCCCGGGTGCCGGTGACGACCGTGCCGCGTTCGGCCTTGAGCGAGTAGACCCAGGCGTCGGTCTGGAGGCGCCAGAGGTCGGTGCCCTCGCGGGCGTCGAGGGCGAACAGCGTGGGCCCGTCGGAGGCGTGGATACGGCCGTCCGCGACCGCCATGGCCCAGGCGACGTCCCGGGTCTTGAAGCGGCGGCGGCCGGTGGCCACGTCCAGCGCGTGCACCTCGAAGGAGGTGACGTAGACCAGGTCGCCGTCGACGGACGGGGTGCCCCAGACGTCGTTCGACATGCGGAAGCGCCACGGCCGCCAGCCGCTCGCCTGCTCGGGCGGCACGGCCGGGGCCGGGGGCGCGGCGACGGCGGGGCCCACGGCGGGGTCGGTGCCGTTGACGCCGGGGCGGGGCTTGGACCA
>KE354310.1 GCA_000415505.1 Streptomyces afghaniensis 772 | reverse complement strand
AGGACGAGCTGGGCGGCCCGCCAGACGCGCCGCAGCGCCACGGGCCGCTGCTCGACGTGCGAGAGCAGCGCACCGGGCACGGCCACCAGGGCGGCGGCGGGCGCGGGCAGCAGGAAGGCACCGGCGAGCAGCACGGGATAGAAGGTCCCGGCCGGATGGGAGATCCCGACGAACCGGGACCGGGCGACGCGCTCGCAGCCCGCGTACAGCGCGGCGAGCAGCAGCACGGCCCACCAGGGCGTGCGGACGCCCGGCAGCGGCAGCAGACAGAGAAGGGCGGCGAGGACGACACAGGCCACGTACACACGTGCCCGCACCGGTACCGCTTCCATGAGCCCTCCCCCGGCCAAGTCCGTCAGGCCCGGAGCCTAGGACGGCGGTGGGGGGCTCCGCGGGCCGATAACCCGCGGATTAGCACGTTCGAGTGATGCGTTCGAGGATGACTACCCCCTCGGAGCAGGGGTAGTTGAAAAGCGCAGGAGTGTCAGGACTCCTGCGGCGTGGCCGACGAGGCCGTGATGTCCTGCTCGGGGACGGCCTGGCCGGAGCGGATCAGCTCGATCCGCCCCATGACCTTGTCGCGCAGGTCGCCCGGCACGTCGTCATGCCCGCAGCAGCGCTTGACCAGCTTCTTCACGGCCTGTTCGAGCCCATACTTCTCGAGACAGGGCGAGCATTCCTCGAAGTGGTGCTCGAACTTCACGCAGTCCGAGTCCGGCATCTCACGGTCGAGGAACTCGTAGAGATGATCGAGGATTTCGCTGCAATCCGTCTCGTGCGGCTCTCCGCAGCTCATGACCCCGAGCCTTTCGCTTCGTTCGACTCTCCGGCGCCGGCCGGGACCATCCCGCGGTCACGGGCGTAGTCCTCCAGCATGCCGCGCAGCTGACGGCGGCCCCGGTGCAGCCGGGACATCACCGTACCGATGGGTGTCCCCATGATGTCGGCGATCTCCTTGTACGCAAAGCCCTCGACATCCGCCAGATAGACGGCGATGCGGAACTCCTCGGGGATCGCCTGGAGCGCTTCCTTCACGTCCGAGTCGGGCAGGTGGTCGAGCGCCTGAGACTCCGCGGAGCGCAAGCCCGTCGACATGTGCGACTCGGCGCGGGCGAGCTGCCAGTCCTCGATCTCCTCGGCCGCCGAGCGCTGCGGTTCCCGCTGCTTCTTGCGGTACGAGTTGATGAAGGTGTTCGTGAGGATCCTGTACAGCCAGGCCTTGAGATTGGTGCCCTCGCGGAACTGGTGGAAGGACGCGTACGCCTTCGCGTACGTCTCCTGCACCAGGTCCTCGGCGTCGGCCGGGTTGCGCGTCATGCGCAGCGCGGCCGAGTACATCTGGTCGAGGAACTCGAGCGCGTCCCGCTCGAAGCGCGCGTTGCGCTCCGCGGCCGTCTCCGCGCCCGTGCCGCCCTGGCCCTCGGGCTGCTCCGCCTGGCCGTGTTCGGTCCCTGCGTCGGTCCCTGTGACCGGACCCACCTCCTTGAGCGTTCTCGTGAGACCGAGACCGGTCTCACCCGAATCGGAGGATAGACGACGATCCGGTCCGCCCGCCGCCCGAATAGGGGCTGTCTTGGCCGCGTGCAGCACCGTCCAGTCCAGGTCGGCGCGGCTGCTGCGGCTCGGGCAGTAGATCGAACCCATGCGGCGGACTCCCTCTCCTACGGCGTCGGTGCTGGTCTCCAGCACGTACGTCCCGCACAACAGTGCTCGCCGCCCCGGCATTCCCGGAGCTTTACCCGAGTGACCCGGTCCACTCCACGACCGCGTCCGTGATGACCGCCACTGCCTCCTCCTGCGTGATCTCCGCACGCTTGGGGACGGCGAAGCCGTGATCGCCGTACGGCACCTCGACGAGCCCGTAGGGCCCTTCGGGGAACTCCCCGGGCTTCCCGAAGGGGTCGTTCCCGCCTTGGACGACCAGGGTGGGCACCCCGGAGCCCAGCAGCTCGGCGGCGCGGGACTTCTCGGGCTTGCCGGGCGGGTGGAGGGGGAAGCTGAGGGCGAGGACCGCGTGGGCGCCGAGTTCCGTGGCGGTACGGCAGGCGACCCGGGCCCCGGCGCTGCGGCCGCCGGAGACGACCGGCAGTCCGGGCCCGGCCAGTGCGGGCCAGATGCCCCGCCAGCCGAGGTCCAGGGTCCTGGGCGCGGGCGCGAGCTTCTTCCCGGCCACTCGCCAGGGCTGCTCCACCCGGGCCACGGTGACGCCGTGGGCGGGCAGGACGGCGGCCAGGGCCCTCAGGTCGCGGGCCTCGATGCCGCCCCCGGCACCGTGGCTGACGGCGAGCACGAGGCGGGCCTGCTTCGCCTTGTGCCAGGTGATGCGGGCGGGGCCGGCTTCGGTCTCGACGGTCTCCGTGGTCGCGTCGGACCCTTTCGTCACGTTGGTCACGTCAGAAGAGTGTGCCCTCTTCGGGCCCTTCCAGCTCCTTCAGCAGCTCCGGGCCGTTGTTGCGGACGTTGCTGACGGCCGTGGTGACGGGGTAGGCGCGCATCAGCCCGGCGGGCGGCGGGGCGAGCAGCTCGCGCAGGTCGTCGGGGTCCGTGCGGGACGGGTCCAGCCAGGCGTCCCAGCGGTCGGGCGTCAGCATCAGCGGCATCCGGGGGTGGATCTCGGCCAGGGCCCGCGGACCGTCCGCCGGGGACACCGCGAGCGGGCTCGTCTCCGCCTCGGTGGTGATGACGGAACACGTCACCCACCAGGCCTGCGGGTGGTCGTCCGGCAGCGTCTTGTCCCGCCAGAACTCGTACAGGCCGGCCATCGCGAAGACCGACCCGTCCGCCGGGGTCACGAAGTAGGGCTGCTTGCGGGGCCGCTTCTTCTTGCCCTCGACCTCCAGCTCGCGCTCCTGTGTGCCGGTGACCCACTCGTAGTAGCCGTCGGCGGGCAGGATGCAGCGCCGGGAGGTGAAGGCGCGGCGGTAGGACGGCTTCTCGTGGACGGTCTCCGCGCGGGCGTTGATCATCCGGGCGCCGCCCTCGGGGGTCTTCGACCAGGACGGGACGAGCCCCCACTTCAGCGTGCGCAGCTGCCGAACCGGTCGCGGGTCGTCCGCGTCTTTCACAGGGCGGTCGAGGACGGCGTAGACCTCTTTGGTGGGCGCCACGTTGTAGTCGGGCTCCAGAGTCTCCTCGGGCTCCCACTTCTCGATCTCGAAGATTCCTGCGAGATCCTCTGGCCTACGACTGGACGAATACCGCCCGCACATATGAAATCCACCCCTCCGACCTGCGATAACGGCTACCTAAGTCAGCACGGTGCTGGTCAGCGCCACATCCACTCGTGACCCAGGGCCTTCACTACTTTACGGAAGGAGGACGAGCAGTCCCACGGTCAGCCGGCACTGGGCCAGTCGGTGTCACGAACACCGGTCCCCTCGGCGGTTCACCCGCGGACACGCCCACCGCGGCGACGTATCCGCCAGGGAGCCGGAAGGCTCTGAACTGCGCCGCCGCATAGGGGGTGCGCGCGACGAGCGGGAAGCGGGTGCCCGGGCACTCGAAGCCGATGCTCCGCAGGCCCGCGCGCAGGCCCTGGCCGGTCAGTTTGGCCGCCGCCTCCTTCAGCACCCACAGGGCCGCCCGGCGTTCCTCGTCCTGCGGCACGGCGTGCAGGGCCGCCCGTTCGCCAGGGCCGAGGAAGGCGTCGTCGGGCAGCCGGGTCACGCGCGCCACCTGCTCCGTGTCGACTCCGACCCGCGCCCCCAGGGCCACGGCCGCCAGCGCGTACCGGCCGCTGTGCGCGATGCTCAGCGACAGCTGCGGTCTGCCCACCACGTACGGCTGCCCGCCGAGGCGCTGCCCGGTGCACAGGGTCGTCCACGGCGCGCCGACGATCCGTGCGGCCGCCCGGCGGGCCAGCCACCGCCCGATCAGCGTGCGGGTCCGGTCCGCGGCCAGCCGCTTTCGCAGCACGTGCTCGCGTTCGGCCGGCGCCAGCACCTCGGACACGGTGTGCGCGAGTTCCTCGGTGCCCGGGGAGTGCAGATCGTGTGCGAGGAGCAGCACGCGGGGCGGGGCGGCGGCCGGGGTCATGTGCCCTCCAGGCCCAGCCGTCCGAGGTGCCGGGACACCGTGGCGGCACTCCGGCCCTCGTCCGCCGCCTCCTGCGGGCCGGGGGCCGTGTGGTGCACCGCTCCGGGAGCGAAGATGCTCAGGGCCATCAGCAGCGGGTGGTCGGCGTCCTCGGCCATCCCGGCGATCGTGTCCACAAGGGCGCTCATCGGGCATCCCCCGACCGCTCGGCCCTGCGCCACACGAGGACGCGCCGCTGCGGACGGGCGTCCACCTCCCGGGTGGCGCGGACGGTGAGGACGTCCCCGTCGAGCTCGGCGTCCCGCGACTGCTCGATGCCGATCCAGTCGGGGCGCGACGAGATCCGGATGCGGTGCACGACCTTCCCGTCCTGCGCCCGCCACTCGCCCGCGTACCCCATGTACGAAGGTCCCGGTGCCGAAGCCGGCGCGGTGGGCATCATGCTCACCGAGACGTGGCCGTCGGGCGTGTAGATCAGCATGCCCGACGGGGACGGCCCCAGCGGGCCCTCACCCACGGGCCGCCCGGCCTCGTCCACGTCGTGGAAGGCGTCCAGATGCCACACTCCGACGATGTCCTGCGTCATGTCCGGTCCTGCTTTCCTCGCGTGGGTCTGATCGGGTCGTCCCGCCACTGCAGGCACTCCTCCACGAAGCCGAGGGCTCTGAGGTGATAGGCGCGGGCCGTCCAGCCGAGGCTGATGTTGTGGCCGGCGTCGGGCTGATGGTCCGTCACCACGCGGGGCGCCGAGCTCAGCCGGGACCGGAGCCGGGCGACCGCCTGCTGGTCGTGCTGCCACCAGGCCTCGTGCTCGGCGAAGGTGAACCGGACCGGCACCCGGATCCGCTCGGCGAACCCGGCGAACTCCTGCGTCCAGCGGACTGCGTCCGCGAGCTCCCGCGGCGGAATCGAGGCGACGACGCTGCCGCTGGCCCGGAACGTCCCCGGCGGATACAGCCGCAGCGGCCCCCAGTTGAGCCGCCAGCTCCGTCGCCCGTGCGTGTCCCTGGCGCTCAACGGCACCGCGTACTCGCCGCCGCAGCCGGAGATGTCGAGGCCGAGCAGTTCCGGGAGCATGCCGTCCGCAGCGATCCGCAGCGCCGGCTTGCCGCCGAAGGAGTGGGCGAGGAGGAAGATGCCGCTGCCCGTGTCGAACCGCGCCGTCAGGAAGCGCAGGGCCGCGCCGAGCGTCGCCGCCTGTTCCGCGATCCCCTGCCCCTGGGGCAGCTGCCGGGCCGACAGGCCGTAGCCCGGGCGGTCCACGGCCACCGCCGCGAACCCGAGGCTCGTGGCGAGGTCGAGGAACGACGTGTCGGGGTGGGACGGTCCGTGGAAGTACGAGGAGCTCATCCCGGCTCCGTGCAGGGCGACGACCATCGCCCTGCACGGAGCCTGTGACGGGAGGGCGAGCAACCCGGACAGGGTGATGCCGTCCGCGTCGAGGGTGATGCCGCGCACGCCCGCCGTGGCGGCCGGCTGTGCCACCGTCATGGACGGTCGCCCCCGGCGCGCTCCTCGGCGAACGCTTTGGCAAGGCCCAGGGTCGCCATGCTGTTGGTGCTGAGCGCCGTGCGGACGTAGTCGATCGCGTCCTGCACGGTCGCGTCCGCGCCCAGGACTTTCCCGATGTTGTCGGTGTCGACCGTGAACGTGTGCTGCGAGGAGGCCGTCACGCCGTCCTCGGTCGGCGTGATGGTCCAGCGGCCGGTGTGCAGCGTGATCAGGGCGGGCAGCGTGACCTGCTTGTAGGCGATCCGGTGGTGCGGCAGGCACACGCGGTACGACTTCGTGGTGTGCGAGGTGCCGTCCTTGGACAAGGTGTCCATCTCGAGCGTCTGCAGCCCCGGTGCCGGCTCCTCCAGCCGCACCGCGAGGACGTGCGGCAGGCGATCGGTCCACAGGTCCGCCCGGTCGATGAAGTCGTACACGTCCCGGGCGGCGCCCCTGATCGTGACCGTGTCCTCGAAGGAGCAGGTCAGCGCGTCGGCAGTGCCGTCGGACTCGGCCGTCACCTTCAGCGACTCGAGCTCGGAGCGGGAGTTGCGGTCCACGACGCCGTCGAGCCAGGCGAGGCTCTCGTCGTCGACCGCCTGGTAGTCGTGGTCGAGGCGCACCAGTGCGTCGCCGGAGGGGAGCGCCTCGATGTGCCAGGTGCCACCCATCGCCGCCACCGGGGGCGTACTGACCTCCTGCCGGAACCGGATGCGGAGGTTCTCCGGGTCGAGGGTCCGGCGCGACGTCCAGTTCTTGACGGTGTCGCCGGCCGTCGCCCAGATGCGGATGCGCTCCTCGCGTTCGCCGCGCTCCACCTGGTCGACGTAGATGTTCGGGGGGAAGAGACGGGGCCAGTCCTCGGCATGCGCGAGCATGCGGTAGACGGTTTCGGCCGGGGCCGAGATCTTGATCTCGTGACTGGACTCGTGCAGCTCCGACGGCATGGTGGACTCCTTCGCGCTCGGTAGGTGGTCAGAAGTTGCCGAGGCCGCCGCAGACGTTCAGGGCCTGGGCGGTGATGGACGCCGCCGTGTCGGTCATCAGGTAGCCGACCAGGCCCGCCACTTCCGCGGCGGTGGAGTAGCGGCCCAGCGGGATCTTGGCCTGGAACTTCTCCAGGATCGCCGCCTCCGAGGCACCGGACAGGCGGGAGTAGTTCCGCCGTACGTGCTCGGCCATCGGGGTCTCGACGTAGCCCGGGCAGACGGCGTTGACCGTGATGCCGGTGGGGGCCAGTTCGTTGCCCAGCGCCTTGGTGAAACCGACGACGCCGTGCTTGGACGCGGAGTACGGGGCACCCAGGACGACGCCCTGCTTGCCGGCCGTGGAGGCGATGTTGATGACGCGCCCCCAGTCCTTGTGCCGCAGCCCGCCCGTGGTCAGCACCTCGCGGGTCAGGCGGAACACGCTGTTGAGGTTGGTGTCGACGATGTCGTCCCACAGTTCGTCGGAGATGTCGGCCGTGACTCCACCGCCCGGGATCCCCGCGTTGTTGACGAGCGCGTCGACCGTGCCGAACCGCTCGACGGCCGCCTGGACGAATCCGCGGATCGAGTCCACGGACCGCACGTCCAGGACGACGCCGTCCACGTCGAGCTGCTCCTCCTGGAGCTGCTTGACGGTCGTGACGACCTTGTCCTCGGTGCGGGACCCTATGAACACCCGGTGCCCCTGCCCGGCCAGCAGCCGGGTGACGGCCAGACCGATGCCGCTGGTGGCACCGGTCACCAGGACGACCCGGCTCTTCTGCTCTGTCATTTCCCCTCTTTCCCTGCGAGTTTCACTGTGGTCTCGAGCTGCGGTGTCGTGGTCAGGCGGCCTGAGCGGGCAGGTGGGAGGAGATGGCGTCGAGGAGGGCGCGGGGCGTGTTCGCCTCCCCCACGACCGTCTCGTCCAGCTCGATGCCGTACTCGCGCTCGACGCGGCTGGCGGTCTCCAGCAGGGCGAGCGAGTCGTAGCCGATGTCGGCGAAGTCGGCGTCGAGGATGTCCCCTTCGAGGCCGGTGCCGTCGGGGGCGCCGGAGCCTTCGAGGAGGATCCGCTTGAGGTCGTCGAGCGTGAAGGTGCGGGACATGGGGAGCCTTCCTTCTTGTTTTCTGCGTGTTCCTGATGCGGCTGGATGGGGGGTGCGGTCGGGCTTTGGCGGCGGCGCGCTCAGCGGCGCACGACCATGGCCGAGTTGAAGCCGCCGTGGCCCCGGGCGAGGACGAGCGCGGTGCGCAGGCGGGCGGCGCGGGGCTGGGAGACGACCAGGTCGAGGCCGTGGCGTTCGGCCGGCTCGGTGTGGACCGTCGGCGGGATCGTGTCCTCGCCCAGAGCCAGGAAGGCCGTGGCGAGATCGAGCGCCGCGCCCCCGGCGTACAGCCGTCCCGTCATCGTCTTCGGGGCGGTGACCGGTACGCCGTGCGGCCCGAAGACGGCGGCGATCGCCTCGGCCTCGACGCGGTCGAGCTCCGGCTCGGCCGCCGCGTCGGCGAACACCACGTCCACGTCGGCGGCGGTCACGGCCGCGTCCGCGAGGGCGAGCTCCACGGCCTTGCGCAGGCCGGGTTCGCGTCCGTCGAAGGTGGCGGCGTACCCGGCGATCTCGCCGTACACCCTGGCGCCGCGGGCCTTCGCGGAGTCACCCGACTCCATGATGAGCAGGGCACCGCCCTCACCGGCCACATGGCCGGCGGCCCGGTCGTCGAAGGGCAGGTAGGCGTGGGTCGGCTCCTCGGCGGTGCTGAGGCGGCCGCTGGTGTGCAGTCCGACCCACCCCCAGGAACACAGCAGCGCGTCCACGGCGCCGGCGACGACGAGGGAGGTGCCCTTGCGGATCTGGCGCCGGGCCTGGGCCACCGCGTCCAGCCCGCCGGCCTGGTCGGTGACGACCACGCCGCTGGGGCCCTTCATGCCGTTGCGGATGGAGATCTGGCCGGTGTTGACCGCGTAGAACCAGGCGAACGACTGGTACGCGCTGACGTACTGGCTGCCCTTGCTCCACAGGTTCTTCAGCTCGTGCTGGCTGAACGCGAACCCGCCCGCCGAACTCGCGGTGCTCACGCCCATGCTGAACTCGGGCAGTTCGGCCGGCCGTACGCCGGCGTCGGCGAGTGCCCAGTCCGCCGCGACCAGGGAGAGCCGGGTGACCCGGTCGGTCTGGGGCATCAGCCGGCTGGGCAGCTGGCCCTCGGCCGTGAAGTCGCCGATCTCACCGGCGAGCCGCGCCGGGTACCCGGAGGCGTCGAAGTGGGTGAGCGGGCCGATGCCGCTCTTGCCGGCGAGGGTGGCGTTCCAGAAGTCCTGGCCACCGAGTCCGTTGGGCGCCGCCACACCCAGGCCGGTCACCACCACTGAGGCCGTCACGCCGCACTCCTTTCGGGCTGGGCGAGCACCATGGCGCTCTGGAACCCGCCGAAGCCGCTGCCGACCGTGAGGACGGCGTCGACGAGCTGATCGCGGGCGGTGAGCGGCACGTAGTCCAGGTCGCACTCGGGGTCGGGGGTGTGCAGGTTCGCCGTGGGCGGTACGACGTTGTTCCGGATCGCGAGGATCGACGCGGCGATCTCGATGGATCCGATCGCGCCCAGCGAGTGCCCCACCATGGACTTGATGGAGCTCACCGGTGTGCGGTACGCGTGGTCGCCCAGGCTGCGCTTGAACGCGGCGGTCTCGTGGCGGTCGTTCTGCTTGGTCCCCGAGCCGTGCGCGTTGATGTAGTCGATGTCCGTGGGGTTCATCCGGGCCTCGTCGAGGGCGACGGTGATCGCCTCGGCCATCTCCCCGCCGTCGGCGCGCAGGCCCGTCATGTGGTACGCGTTGCTTCGGGTGGCGTATCCCGCGATCTCCGCGTAGACACGGGCGCCCCGGCGCTGCGCGCTGTCGAGTTCCTCGAGGACGAACACCGCGGCACCCTCGCCGAGCACGAATCCGTTGCGGGTGCCGTCGAAGGGCCGGGAGGCGTGCTCCGGCTCGTCGTTGCGTGGCGTGGTGGCCTTGATGGCGTCGAAGCAGGCGAGGGTGATCGGCGAGATCGGCGCATCGGTGGCGCCGGCGACCACGACATCGGCCGTGCCCTCGCGGATCAGCTCGGCGGCATAACCGACCGAGTCGAGCCCGGAGGTGCAGCCCGCCGACACGACGCTGCTCGGACCCTGCGCGCCGACGGCGCGGGCGACCTCGGCCGCGAAGGAACTCGGCACGAAGTAGTTGTAGAAGTGCGGGTCGGCGTAGGTGTGGTCGACCAGGTCGAGGCGGCCGTCGTCGCTGACGATCCGGTAGTCCTCGTCGAGGCTCATGGTGGAGCCGACGGCGGTGCCGACGGTGACGCCGATCCGGTAGGGGTCGAGCCCGTCGAGGGCCAGGCCGCTGTCGGCGACGGCGCCGCGCGCGGCGACGACCGCGAACTGGGCGGCCCGGTCCATCCGCCGGACCTCCTGCGGGGTCAGGCCGTGCGCGTACGGGTCGAAGTCGACCTCGGCGGCCACGCGGGAGCGGAACGGTGAGGGGTCGAAGAAGGTGATGCCCCGGGTCGCGGTGCGTCCCTCGGTGAGCAGCTCCCAGAACTTCCGGGCGCCGACCCCGCCGGGGGCGAGGACCTCGACGCCGGTGATGACGACTCGTCGCGCGCTCACTCCGCCGCCTCCCAGTGGTAGAAGCGGGTGGCGATCTGGTCGGCCGTGGAGCGCCAGCGCTCCGGGGCGTACTTCTTCACCAGCGGGTCCAGGTCCGCGCAGATCTTCACGAAGCGCGGGTCGGCCTCCTTCCAGGCCTGGTCGATCACGGCGGTGCCGTTCTCGCTCGGGAAGTCCTGGATGTGGAAGTAGACGCCCTGGTACGAGAACAGCTGCCGGCGCCGGGTGCCCATCCGGTACGGAAAGTCGGTGGCGTCCAGTTCGCCGAAGAGCCGGGCCACCTCGGGGACGACCTCGTCGGCGACCCGGTTCACGATCACCGTGCTGTGGAGACCGGTTTCCTTGTCGACCGGCGGCTCGCCCTCCCATTGGTAGAAGGCGACGGCACGGTCGTCGGCCACGGTCGGCGTGTAGGACGTGACCAGCGGTGCCAGCCGCTCGCGGAGTTCGGCGGCCCGGAATTCCTTCGCCGCTTCGTCGGCCGCCGCGCCGGCGTTCTCTCCGGTGAAGTCCTGAATATGGACGAGGACGTCGTAGTAGGCGTACAGCTGCCGACGCTTCAGCCCGGATATCCGGGGCGCAGTGACCGCATCGTAGTCGGCGAAGATCTCTGCTATCTCCTTGCTGCAATCCCCGTCCAGTCTGCCCACGCTCACCACAGTGAACATGTCCTGCCTCCCGTTCTGTTCCGACGCATCGGATTACGCAATGAACTATTCACCAGAGCTCGGCACACTCTCAACTCAATCCACTTCATAACTTCTACATTTCCAATGGAGGGAACAGTCAGGTCTCTGCACGCCCAACTCAGCTTTACGTCAGGGAAAGGTCAGACGGGCAGCTCAGGGCACGAAAAGGCCGCCGCCGCAGCTGGGAGAGCTGCGGCGGCGGCCGGTGAATTCTTTTCTTTCTTTTTCCTCTCTCTTTACGGCATCATGGGTACACCCCGCCCGATGCGGAAGCCGACGCCGCGCACGGTGAGAATCCAGGACTTTCCACCGAGTTTTTGGCGGATGCTGCTGACATGCGTGTCGACCGTACGGCGGGACCAGGAGTTCTCCCAGACCTGGCGCATGATGTGCTCGCGCGAGACGACACTGTCGGGATTGACCGCGAGCAGGTGAAGCAGGTCGAATTCCTTGCGGCTCATCGGGATCACCCGATTGTCCAGCCGCACTTCACGGGTGAGCGTGTCGATCCGCAACGGGCCGTGCTCGATGACGTGCTCGCCCTGCCGGCGTGGTGTCGCCCGTCGCATCACCGCGTCTATCCGGGCCATGAGTTCCCGGAATCCGTACGGCTGGACCACGTAGTCGTCGGCCCCGGCCTGGAGGGCCAGCACACAGTCCAACTCGGACGAGCGGTCCGTGATGACGATGATCGGGATGTCGCAGCTGACCCGGATCGCCCGGCACACCTCCAGCCCGTCGATGTCGGGGAGGTCGGGACCCAGCAGCACCACGTCCGCCTGGTCGTAGACGTCGAGCGCCTTGGCACCCGTGTCGACGCAGGTCACCTGGTGCACGTGCCGGCCCAGTGCCTGTCTGAGCAGTTCCTGCTGCCGCTGCTCGCTCTCGACGAGGAGCACCTGCCAGGTGTCGAAGGCCGGGAACGAGACCGGGAGGGGCCGCGTCGGCAGTACGCCGACGCCTCCGCGGTACCGCTGCCGCTCGGCCCCGCCGGCAGCAACCGTGAGTATGTCACTTTCCGATATCTCAGTACGCTTTTCCATCCATCTACCCCCATGATCATGGATGTGCGACAGGAGACGTCCTGATCTTCTTCTCGCAGAAGTCGATCAGGATTTGCCGGTCGGAACTCACGGCGGCTTCATTGCCGACCGCGGCGAACCAGGCAGGTACTCCGAGGTCCTGGTAAGAGCTTTCTTTCGTGTGGTTCTGAAGGGATCCGCCAGGAATTTCGCCCGTCACGCTAACACGCAGGCATCCGAGCCGGTAGACCGTCGATCATGAAGTATCGAATGCCACAGAGAAGCCTGCCGCGTGGCTGAATTCATTCGGTGTGGCGCGATTTAACGCGTTCAATACCGCACCGTAACGAGAAGGTGCCTGCGCATTCGCTGCGGCGGGCCGGGCCGTCACTCCTCCGCGGGCCGTACCGCCCGCTCGGGCAGCCACCGGGTGCACAGCGCGGCGCCCGCGACGAGCGCGAGAGCCACCAGAAGAGCCGCCGAGGTCGCCGCCGTGAAGGCCGACGCCCCCTCTCCGCGCCGCCCGTTCAGGACGGAGAAGAAGACCGTGCCGAGTACGGAGGCGCCGAGCGCGTTGCCCACCTGCTGTGCGGAGGTCAGGGTGCCCGACGCCGAGCCGGTCTCCCTCTCGTCGACGCCCGAGAGCACGATGTCGAAGAACGGCGCGATGGCGAGCCCGGAACCGACACCGAGCACCGCGAGGGCGGGCGAGAGCCACCAGGCGTTCACCGGATCGTCCTGCACGGCGATCGTGCCCAGCGCGGCCAGCAGGCCGACGGCGGTGGCGGCGAACCCGATGAACATGGTCCGTCGCGCCATCCCGAGCGCCTGGGAGAACCCGAACCCGAGCACCATGCCCGCCGCCTGCGCGATCGTGGCGAGGCCCGCCTTCAGCGGACTCATCCCGAGACCGAGCTGGAAGAAGAGGCCGAACAGCAGCGCCCCGCCCATCATGACGCTGAAGAAGAGGATGCCGATGAACAGCCCGGAGACGAAGGCCTTCTTCCTGAACAGTGAGGGAAGGACGAGCGTCGGCAGGCCCTTGTCCGCCCGGTGGTACTGGTGGCGGACGAAGCCGGCGAGAGTGCCGATGCCGGCGGCCAGCAGCAGGAACACCCACCACGGCCAGCCGAGCTCACGCCCCTGCACGAGCGGGAAGATCACGGCGGCCATCCCGGCCGCGGCGATCACCGCCCCGACCAGGTCGATCCTGAGGTCCCGCTGCCGCTGCGACCTGGGCAGCAGGACGAGCCCGGCCACCAGGGCGAGAACACCGACCGGTACGTTGACGGCGAAGATCATCCGCCAGCTCCAGCCGAAGTAGTCCGCGTCGACCAGCCAGCCCGCCACGATCGGCCCGGCCACACCGGACAGCGCCATCACGGGCCCGGTCACCCCGAAGGCCATGCCGACCTTGTCCGGCGGAAAGAGGCTCCTGATGATGCCGAGCGCCTGCGGCACCATCAGCGCGCCCAGCAGGCCCTGCAGGACCCGGGCGGTGATCAGGGTCTCCGGGTTGGTCGCCAGCGCCGAGACCAGCGAGGTCACGGTGAAGCCGGCCAGGCCGGTCAGGAAGAGGTTCTTGCGCCCGTACTTGTCGCCGAGCCGCCCGCCGATGAGCAGTCCGGCGGCCATGGCGATGGTGTAGCCGGCCGCGAGCCACTGGATGAACTCCTGCGAGCCGCCCATGTCACGCGTGATCGTGGGTCCCGCGATGGTCGTGACCAGGGAGTCGAGCAGATCCATGACCTCGCCGACGAGGATGATGCCGACGGCCGCCCAAGCCCGCCTGGCAGAGAACGCAGGACCGTCCGGCAAGGCCACGGCCTGCGGCATTTCGGTGGTGGACATGCTGACCTCCTGGGGTCGGGACAGCTGACAGTGCCGTCGGCAGGGCAGCCAGTGATGCGTGACGACGTCGCAGGCGACTGCGGGGATGAACGACGTACGTTGCGGAAACACCGTTTCCTTTGGCCGAACACGTACCTGTAAACGAACACTGTTCTACGATAGAATCATGTTCGGCGTCAACCCAAATCTGAACCAACCCCGATCCGACCCCGCGCCCTCGGGCGCCTCCTCACCGGTAAGGTCTCCGTGATGCGTCAGAAGTCGAACTCCGCCGAGGTGCCCCTCCCGCCATGGGAGGTGCGCCGGAAGACCGAGGTTCCCCAGCGCGCTCCGCTCACGGCGGAGCGGATCGTCGACGCCGCGCTCGCGGTCGTCGACACGGAGGGCAGTGGCGCGGTCACCATGCGCCGGATCGCCGGCGACCTGGGCGTGGTCGCGTCCAGCCTGTACGCGCACGTGCGCAACCGCGAGGAGCTGCTGCTCCTGGTGCTGGAGCGGGTGATGAAGGAGGTGGGCGTCCCGGAGGTCACCGGGCAGTGGGACGCGGACCTCAAGGCGCACTACACGAAGATGCAGCGCGTACTGTCCGCCCACGGCGACATCGCCCTCTACAACTTCGCGGCCTTCCCGCCCACCGCAATCGGCGTGGCGATCACCGAGCGGCTGCTGTCGGTACTGCTGAACGTGGGCGTCCCCCCGAAGATCGCGGCCTGGGCCCTGCACCGGCTCACCCTGTACACGACGGCCGACGTCTACGAGGGCTGGCGCCTGGCGAACAAGGACCTGGCCGACTGGATCGATCCCGTCCGCGACTACTTCGCGTCCCTGCCCGCGGACCGGTTCCCGTCCATCGTCGGCAACGTGGACGTCATGCTGGACACCGACAGCGACGGCAGGTTCGAACTGGGCCTGGACATGCTGATCTCCGGGCTGGCGACGTTCGTCACGGACTGACCGCCCCGCCCCGGCCTCCGCAGCCGCAATCCGGGGCCGGCTTTTCCGTCACCGATTCCCTGCAGTTTCCCAGATTCAGAATTAACAAAGAGCTGACTCTGGTCTGACCCTGAGGGAAAATTCGCCGCGCTACCGTTCATGTCATCCCCCCTCGGCATACCCAAGGGAATTGTCATGAATGAGATCGCAGCGGACGCCGCTCCGGAATTTCCCATACTCCGCACCTGCCCGTTCAGCGTTCCGGAGACGTATCGGAAACTGGACGAGGCGGGCGGCCGGGTGCACCAGGTCCGCATGTCCGACGGGCGCCGCGCCTGGCTCATCACCAAGAACGAAGACGCCCGAGCGGTGCTTTCCGACGCCCGTTTCAGCTCCGAGAAACTTCGGCCCGGATTTCCCGAACTTTCTCCGGGCGGGCTCAAGGCGCTGACCTATTTCTCGCCGTTCCTGGTGAACATGGACGGAGCCGAGCACTCCCGGGCCCGCCGCGCGGTCCTCGGGGAGTTCTCCGTGCGCAAGATCAACGCCATGAAGCCGCGGATCGAGCGCATCGTCGACACGGCGATCGACCGGATGCTGGAGCAGCCGGACCGGCCGGTCGACCTCGTCGCGCACCTCGCGGGCCCCGTACCCACACTGGTGCTCGAGGCGTTCCTGGGTGTTCCGGCGGACGACCTCGACACCATCGAGCGCAACACGGGGAAGATGCTGCGCGAGGCCCGGACCGAGGACGAGCAGCGGGCCGCCGCCGAGGCCCTGCACGCCCACCTCGACCGGGTCATCGCGGCCAAGGAGGAGAATCCGGCCGACGACTTCCTCAGCCGTCAGATCGAGCGGTCCCGCCGGGAGCACGGAGGTGCCGCCGACCGTTTCGAACTTGCCAGCCTCGTGCAGCTCCTGCAGATCGCCGGACACGCCTCCAGCGCCGCGATGATCTCGCTGTCGGTGCTCACCCTGCTGGCCGACCCGGAGCAGCTGAAGGAGCTCACCACCGATCCGGCCCGCACGCCGGCCGCGGTCGAGGAGCTCCTGCGCTTCCTGTCGATCACCGACACCGGGCCGCTCAGGCTGGCCCTGGAGGACGTGGAGATCGGCGGCGTACGCATCCGCGCGGGCGACGGGGTCATCATTCCCACCCTGCCGGCGAACCGCGACGCCGACGCCTTCCCCGACCCCGACCGCTTCGACATCGGGCGAGCCTCGGGCACCCGGCATGTCGCGTTCGGCTACGGGGCGCACCAGTGCCTCGGCCAGAACATCGTGCGCACCGAGCTCCAGGTGGTCCTCGACCGCCTCTTCCACCGCGTCCCGGACCTGCGGCTCGCCGTGGAACCCGGCGCCCTGCCCTACAAGTACTTCGGCCAGTTCTTCGGCCCCGTCGAACTTCCCGTCACCTGGTAGGAGACCAGCACGTGAGCATACGTCTCGGCTATCACATCCCGTACTTCCATCACACGGAGACGGTCACCGGTCTCTTCCCCGCACTGGTCGACCAGGTGCGCGCCGCGGAGGACGCCGGGTTCGACCTGGTCACGACGATGGACCACTTCTACCAGCCGCCGCTGATCGGGCCGCCCGACGGCCCGATGCTGGAGGCGTACACCCTGCTCGGGGCGCTGGCGGCGGCCACCGGCCGTGTGCAGCTGTCGACCATGGTGACCGGCATCGGCTACCGCAATCCCGCCCTGCTGGCCAAGATGGTCACCACGCTCGACGTGATCAGCCAGGGGCGCGCCGTGCTCGGCGTCGGCGCCGGCTGGCATGAGCAGGAACACCGCGAGTACGGCTACGAGTTCGGTACCGTCGCCGAGCGTTTCGGCCGGTTCGAGGAGGCGCTCGGCGTCGTCGTCCCGATGCTGCGCGGGGCGCGGCCGCGAGTCGAGGGGCGCTGGTTCCGCGCCGAGGGTGCCATCAACGAGCCCCGGCTCCGGGAGGACCTGCCGCTGCTGATCGGAGGCGGGGGCGAGAAGAAGACGTTCGCCTTCGCCGCCCGGCACGCCGACCACCTCAACATCATCTGCACCACTTCCGAGCTGCCGCGGAAGATGGCGGCACTGCGGACGCGGTGCGCCGAGGCCGGCCGGGACCCGGCGACGCTGGAGACCAGCTTCGCCACGCCCCTGATCATCGACGAGGACGGCGACCGGGCCCGCAAGCTGCTGGAGGAGGCACTGGCCAGGTCGGGCGTGAACGTGGCGGAACTGACGGACTCCGAGCGGGCCGCGGCGAGCGACCGGTTCTTCGTCGGCACCCCGGCCGAGGTCACCGAGCAGCTCCAGGAGCGGGTGCTGTGCCACGGCATCGACGGGCTCATGGCCAACATGCTCGTCAACGCGCACGATCCGGACGCCATCGCACTGACCGGGCGCACGCTGGCCCCGCTGGTCGGGCTCGCGCCGGAGACGGGGACGACGACATGAACATGGCCGGATCGCAGCGCTTCACCGGAGGCGATGTACTGATGCAACAGCTGAAGATCGACCCCCCGGTGCAGCTGCTCTGGCGGGTGCAGGGCCGGCCGGCTCCCGAAGCGTTGCGGAAGTTCCACGCCAATCTGGCCCAGGGCCCGCTGAACCGGCGGATGCGGACCGCCCGGCTGCCGCTGGCCCGCCCGGTCTGGGAGCGGCACACCGACTGCTCCGCCCTGCGTGTCTCCCCTCGGACGATCGCGCCGGAAGAGGTGATGGACTGGGCCGACGCCGCCTGCCGGGTCGAACTCGACGCCCATGCGGGCCGCGGCTGGGTGCTGAGCGCGGCGCACATCGGCGACGGCACGTCCGTGGTGTCCCTGGTGGGTTCGCACGCGCTGACCGACGGCCAGGGTCTCATCGGCGCGGCCACACTGGCCGCCCGGGAGACCGCTCGGCAGTGGCGCTCCGGGCAGCCGTCGCTGGTCGAGGACCTCACCGATCTGGTGACGGAAGGCATGTGGACGTACTCCCGGCTGGCGCTGTCCCGGCTGCGCGGCAAGGTCGCCGAGGTGCCCGCCACCGCAACCCGGATGCTGCTCGGCCGTTCACGGCAGGCAGACGGCGCGGCGCCCGTCCGCTCCCGGCTCGCCTTCACCGTGTCGGCCGCCGACGCCGAGCGGGTGGCGGAGAGCGGCGGGGGCAGCGTGACGGGGCTGATGCTCGCCATGACCGCGAACATCCTGCGCGCCGCGCGGGGCACCACCGAGTCGGGCGGGCCGTTCACGGTCGGGCTGCCCGTGAGCTTCCGGCGGCCGGACGACCTGGAGTCCTCCAACATGGTCGGGATCGCCACCCTGCGGCTGGCCGGCCTGCGCGGGCGTTACACCGACCTGGCCCACATCCGCCGGCTGAGCAAGGCGGTGTACGCCGAGGTGGTCGGCCGGCACCTCACCGGCTATCCGCAGACCGACGCCGCGCTGTCCAACGCCGGCGAGATGCTGCCGGAGGCCAGGGACGTCTTCGGTCCCGCCCTGGGTGTCCTCTTCCGCACGGTCTCGGGCGCCGGGGGGCCGCCCGGCCGGATGAACTGTTTCGTCCTCAGGGCCGGCGGGACGGTGTCGATCGGCTTCCAGTCCGCCGGCGTCTCGGTCGGAGCCGGGCTGGTCGAGGCGGAGCTCGACGCGTGGGGCCTCACCCCGACCCACAGTTGGTGACCCTCCTGCCGCGAGCCGCGGAACAGCGCGGTTCGCGGTAGTCGCGGTAGCGCCCCAGCGTCCTCGCAGGCCCCCGGGAAACGTGATCGGCTCCTGATGGCCTGCGCAGAACGCCGTACTTGTGAAAGAACGACGTTCGCTGATAGAACGTTGTTCGGAACCGGAAGGCAGAGAGGAACCCGTAATGGACGCTGACGTGATCGTGGTGGGCGCCGGACCCACCGGTCTGACGCTGGCCCACGAGCTGGCCCTCGCCGGCGCACGCGTGGCCCTGCTCGACAAGGGCCCCGGCCGGACCGGCGAGAGCCGGGCCCTGAACCTCCACCCCCGCACCGCGGAGATGCTGGCCTTGCGCGGCATGCTCGACGGCGCGGAGGAGCAGGCCAGGGCCCGCTTGGAGACGACCCACTTCGCACACCTGCCCGTGCCGCTGACGCTGGACGGCTGGGACTCCCGCTACCCGTACCAGGTGGCCATTCCGCAGGCCGAGGTCGAGAACGTGCTGGAGGAGCACCTCGCCGCACTGGGAGTACGGGTCCAGTGGAACTCGGAGGTCACCGGCATCGAGCAGGACGAGGAGCGGGTCCGCGTCCAGACCGGCGGGAAGTGGATCGAGGCACGCTATCTGGCGGGCTGCGACGGTGGCCGCAGCTTCGTCCGCAAGCACCTCGGGGTCGAGTTCCCCGGGCTGGACGCGCGGTGGTTCGGCACCGTCTCCGACGTCGTGCTGGGCATCACCGCTGAGGGGATCGCGACCACCTGGGACACCAAGGGCTCTCCCCGGATGCGTCCTGACGGGTCGTTCGCGAACATCTTCCCGATCGGCACGGAGTCGGACAACGTCTACCGGATCTTCTACAGCATCGCCGACCAGGTGATCGACGACCAGCGCGCGAAGGTGCCGGAGAACGAGGTCATCGCCGCGATCCAGGAGTTCTACGGCTCGGACACCGAGGTCAAGGAGGTGCGCTGGGCCTCCCGGTTCAGCGACGCCTCACGCCTCGCGGAGCACTACCGCGTCGGACGGGCCTTCCTCGCCGGCGATGCCGCGCACGTCCACCTGCCGCTCGGCGGCCAAGGACTCAACACCGGCGTGCAGGACGCGATGAACCTGGGCTGGAAACTGGCCGCCGAGATCGCCGGCTGGGCCCCCGAAGGGCTGCTCGACACCTACCACGGCGAACGCCACCCGGTGGGCGCCGCCGTCCTCACGAACACCCGGGCCCAGGTCGCCCTCGGCCAGAAGGGCATCGAGCACGAGGCGCTGAGGGAGATCTTCACCCAGCTGATCAAACTGCCGGAGGCCAACCGCCTGCTCGGCGGGGCGATCTCCGGCCTCTCCATCCGCTACGACCTCGGGGGCGACGAGCCCGTCGGCGCCCGGCTCACCGACTTCGCCCTGCCCGACGGCCGCTGGGCCAGCGAACTGTTCCACCAGGGGCACGGCGTCCTGCTGACCACGCGGACGGAACTGGTCGCCGAGGCGGCGCCCTGGACGGGCCGGGTGGACGCCGTGGAGGTACCGGAGCTCCCCGGCCTCGGCGCCGAGGCCGTTCTGGTGCGCCCCGACGGCTACATCTGCTGGGTGGCCGGCACGCCGCTCACGGAAGCACTCCACCGCTGGTTCGGCGCGGCCCGGACCTGACCCACGGCCGGCCCCGGCGCCGGCCATGTGCGCCCCAATTTCCCCCAGCGCCCCCTTTCCCCCACGTAGGAGTCCACCTCATGACCATTCTGGTGACCGGCGCGACCGGCAACGTCGGCCGCAACGTCGTCGAGCTGCTGCTCGCGGCCGGTGCCCCGGTGCGGGCCACCTCCCGGAATCCGAAGACCGCCGAACTGCCCGCGGGCGTCGACGTGCGCGCCGGGGACCTGGACGACCCCGGTTCGTTCGGGGACGCGCTGGCGGGCGTGGAGAAGCTCTTCCTGTTCCCCAACCCGTCCGGCGTCGCCGGCTTCCTGCACCTCGCCAGGGCCAGCGGGGTCAAGCACGTGGTACTGCTGTCGTCCGCCGCGGTGAGCGAGCCCGGTGAGACCGCCGGTCCGATCGGACTCATGCACCTGTCGGTCGAACGGGCGGTGGAGGACAGCGGTCTCGCCCGGACGGTGCTGCGGCCGGGCGCCTTCGCGAGCAATGTGCTGCAGTGGGCCCCCGCGATCCGCGAGGGCGGTGAGGTCCGCGTCCCGTACGCCGAGAGCACCGTCTCCCCGATCCACGAGCGGGACATAGCGGCGGTCGCCGTCCAGGCCCTGCTGTCCGACGGACACGAGGGCGCGACGTACGAGCTCACCGGCCCGGAGTCGATGACGCAGCGCCGGCAGGTCGAGCTGATCGCGGCGGCAATCGGTCGTCCGGTGACCGTCGTCGACCTGGTCGGCGATGCCGCTCGGGCCCAACTGGAGGATCAGTACGGCGCGTTCGGAGTGCCCGGCCTCGTCGACTCCGTCCTCGGCACGTACGCGGCCTCGGTCGGCACCACCGCCCCGGTGACGGACACGGTCGGCCGGGTCACCGGCCGCCCGCCGACGGCTTTCGCCGACTGGGCGCTGGAACACCGTACGGCGTTCACCGCTGCCTGACGGCAGACCACCGAACATGAAGGAGCCGAACCCAGGACGGGTACGGCTCCTTCTCTGCTGCCCGCGCGTGCCGTCAGGAACGATCCCCACTACGTCGGCGTCTCAAATACCGTCCGCACATCCGTGCCACACTGCGAGATTCCACACGACGCCAGGGAGCCATCGCCGCACATGGACAGCACCGCAACCGCCTCGCTCGCCTCCCTCTGGGACGAGGTCTCCGGCACCCAGCCCGACCCCGACCTGTGGGTCGTGATCGCGACCCTGGTGGCCGCGCTCGCCGTGGTGATCCCGCACGGACTGTGGCGCGTCTCCCGCAACGCCATCACCATCGCCCACGAGGGCGGCCACGGGCTCGTGGCGCTGCTCAGCGGCCGCACCCTCACCGGCATACGGCTGCACTCGGACACCAGCGGCCTGACCGTCAGCCGCGGCAAGCCGTACGGCATCGGCATGATCCTCACCGCGGCCTCCGGCTACACCGCCCCGCCCCTGCTGGGCCTCGGCGGCGCGGCCCTGCTGGGCGCCGGCCGCATCACCCTGCTGCTGTGGCTGGCCACGGCCCTGCTGCTGGCCATGCTCGTGATGATCCGCAACGCGTACGGCGCCCTCACCATGATCGTCACCGGCGGCCTGTTCGTCCTGGTGTCCTGGCTGGCCGGCCCCCAGGTCCAGGCGGCGTTCGCCTACGTGGTGGTGTGGTTCCTGCTGATCGGCGGGGTGCGTCCGGCGTTCGAGCTCCAGGCCAAGCGGGCGCGGGGCGGGGCGGGAGACTCGGACGCGGACCAGCTGTCGCGGCTGACGCATGTGCCCGCGGCGTTGTGGTTCTTCCTGTTCCACGCGGTGTCGCTGTGCTCGCTGATCGGCGGGGGCGCTGGCTGCTGGACCTGTGACCGGCCGGCCTGAGGGACGCGGGGCTCTGCCGTTGTGCGGCTCCGCCTCGTGGGCCCGACCGGCCCCCACGGCGCCGCACCCGAACCACTGCTCCTTATAAAGTGAAGCCATGGCCCCGAACACCGCAGACACCGCCCTTTGGCCCGCCCCGCACGCGAGCGGAGCCGTCGACGCGACGGTCCACGTGCCCGGGTCCAAGTCGGTCACGAACCGCGCCCTGGTCCTCGCCTCCCTCGCCTCCGAACCGGGCTGGCTGCGCCGCCCCCTGCGCTCCCGCGACACCCTGCTGATGGCCGGCGCGCTGCGCGCCATGGGCATCGAGATCGAGGAGGGCGTGGGCCCGGACGGCACCGGTGAGGCCTGGCGGGTGCTCCCCACGGGCCTGCGCGGCCCGGCCACGGTCGACGTCGGCAACGCCGGCACGGTGATGCGGTTCCTGCCGCCGGTCGCCGCGCTCGCGGACGGGCCCGTCCGCTTCGACGGTGATCCCCGCTCGTACGAGCGTCCCCTGAACGGAGTCATCGACGCCCTGCGTCAGCTCGGCGCCCGGATCGACGACGACGGCCGTGGCGCGCTGCCGTTGACCGTGCACGGCAGCGGCGCCCTGGACGGCGGCCCGGTGGCGATCGACGCGTCCTCCTCCTCGCAGTTCGTGAGCGCCCTGCTGCTGTCCGGCCCGCGCTTCAACCAGGGCGTCGAGGTCCGCCACACCGGCGCCACGCTGCCCTCCATGCCGCACATCCGCATGACCGTCGACATGCTGCGCGCGGTCGGCGCCCAGGTGGACACGCCCGAGTCGGGCGGCGAGCCGAACGTCTGGCGGGTCACGCCGGGCGCCCTGCTCGGCCGGGACCTGGTCATCGAGCCGGACCTGTCCAACGCCCAGCCGTTCCTGGCGGCGGCGCTGGTGACCGGCGGCAAGGTCGTCATCCCGGACTGGCCGGCCCGCACCACCCAGCCCGGTGACCGGCTGCGCGAGATCTTCACCGAGATGGGCGGGTCCTGCGAACTGACCGAGTTCGGGCTCGTGTTCACCGGTTCCGGCTCGGTCCACGGCATCGACGTCGACCTGAGCGAAGTGGGCGAGCTGACGCCGGGCGTCGCGGCGGTCGCGGCCCTCGCGGACTCCCCGTCGACCCTGCGCGGCGTGGCGCACCTGCGGCTGCACGAGACGGACCGCCTGGCGGCGCTGACCAAGGAGATCAACGAACTCGGCGGTGACGTCACGGAGACCGCCGACGGTCTGCACATCCGCCCGCGCCGTCTGCACGGCGGGATCTTCCACACGTACGACGACCACCGCATGGCCACGGCCGGCGCGATCATCGGCCTCGCCGTGGAGGGCGTGCAGATCGAGAACGTGGCGACGACGGCCAAGACCCTGCCCGACTTCCCCGACCTGTGGACCGGGATGCTCGGGGCATAGGACGCGGGGATCAGGTCATGCGCCGCTACGGCAAGCACACCGACGAGGACGACATCCGCAGCCGTCCCGGCCGCCGGAACACCCGGCCCCGGACCAACATCCGGCCCAAGCACGAGGACGCCGCCGAGGGCCTCGTCCTCACCGTCGACCGGGGCCGCCTGACCTGCCTCGTCGAGGACCGCGTGGTCATGGCGATGAAGGCCAGGGAGCTGGGCCGCAAGGCGGCCGTGGTCGGCGACCGCGTGGCGCTCGTGGGCGACATGTCCGGCAAGAAGGACACGCTCGCGAGGATCGTCCGCATCGAGGAGCGGACCTCGGTCCTGCGTCGCACGGCGGACGACGACGACCCGTACGAGCGCGTGGTCGTCGCCAACGCCGACCAGCTGGCCGTCGTCACCGCCCTGGCCGACCCGGAGCCCCGCCCCCGGCTGATCGACCGCTGTCTGGTCGCGGCCTACGCCGGTGGCCTGGACCCGCTGCTGGTCCTGACCAAGTCGGACCTAGCCCCGCCCGACAAGCTGCTGGAGCTGTACGGCCACCTCGACATCCCCTACGTCGTCACCAGCCGCGAGGAACTCCAGAACGGCACGGCCGTCGCCCGCGTACGGGAGCAGCTCGACGGCAAGATCACCGCGTTCGTCGGCCACTCCGGTGTCGGCAAGACGACCCTGGTCAACGCGCTGGTGCCGCAGGAGCAGCGGCGCACGACCGGGCATGTGAACGCGGTGACGGGCCGTGGCCGGCACACCACCACCTCGGCGCTGGCGCTGCCGCTTGCGGGCAGCGACGGCTGGGTGATCGACACACCGGGCATCCGGTCCTTCGGCCTGCACCACGTCGACCCGTCCCGGGTCATCCACGCCTTTCCCGACCTGGAGCCGGGCACCGAGGGCTGCCCGCGCGCGTGCAGCCATGACGAGCCCGACTGCGCGCTGGACGCGTGGGTGGCCGAGGGGCACGCGGATCCGGCGCGGCTGTACTCGCTGCGGCGGCTGCTGGCCACGCGGGAGCGCAAGGAAGGCGACTGACCTCCGCGTTGTTTGTCATGGCGTGAGGACGGTAAGTGCATAATCGCACCAAGCCGGATGCAAGACCGACCAGAAGCTGAACAATCTGGCGAACATCCTCAAACTGACTAAGCGGTCGCTGAACGTGGGATACGGGAGGAACGACTCATGGCGTGGCTGCTGGTCATTGTGGCGGGGTTGCTGGAGACCGGCTTCGCCGTGTGCCTGAAGCTGTCGCACGGTTTCACCCGGCTCTGGCCGACGGTCGCGTTCTGCATCTTCGCCCTCGGCAGCTTCGGCCTGCTGACCCTGTCGCTGAAGAAACTCGACGTGGGTCCCGCCTACGCCGTGTGGACCGGCATCGGCGCGGCGGGCACGGCGATCTACGGCATGGTGTTCCTGGGCGACCTGGTGTCGACGCTGAAGATCGTGTCGATCAGCCTCGTCATCATCGGCGTCATCGGGCTGCAGTTGTCCGGGTCGGCGCACTGACGTCCCGTCATGCGGCCTGCCGCTGAAGGGCGCTGCGGACCAGCTCGGCGACGCCGCCCTCGCCGGGAGGCGCGGCCACGCAGGACAGGGCGAGCCGGACGGCGAGTTCGCAGGAGCGGGCCAGGTCGGCGGTGGCGGACTTGGGGGTGCCGGGTCCGGCCAGGACCGTGACGGCACGGTCGCGGACGAGGGTGACGAAGTCGCCGGGTGAGGGCAGCGGGCCGTCGGCGCGGCGCTGGGCCGGTACGGCGGAGGTGGAGGGCACGGCCGACAGGGCCGGGGACGGCAGCCGTTCGCTCCAGCAGCCGGTGAGCATGGCACGGACGAGGGCGTTCTCGCGGGCCGCCGAAGTGGTCCACTCGGCGGTGGCGGTGAGCCGCTCGCGCGGGTCGCTGTGCGCGGTGAGCGCGCGGTCGACCCCGGCGAGGTACCCGTCGGCTTCCCGCCTCACGAGCGCCCGGGCGAGCCCGTCCTTGCTGCCGAACTCGTTGTACAGCGTCTGCCGGGACACTCCGGCCGCCGCGGCCACGTCCACCATCCGCACGGCGGACCACGGCCGGCGCGCCAGCGCCGTGTAAGCGGCGTCCAGTAGAGATTCCCGCGCTGCAGGCATCATCGCCTCCCCTTGGGGCGAGCGGCTCTGCGCCCAGATTTGACGCGCACGAAACCACTGTCAAGGGTTCACGAGAGCACGCGGGGTCGCCTTTGAGCCGACCTGCGCGGGTGCGATCGTCCCGGTTGCGGGCAGTCGTACCGCCGGCAGCCCTGCCCGCAAGCCCCCTGTAGCCCCACCCCCACCTCGGCAGATAGGTTCGTTACATGCCCGACTACCTCGACGACCTGCGTCTCGCCCACGTCCTCGCCGACGCCGCCGACGCCGCGACGACGGACCGGTTCAAGGCCCTCGACCTCAAGGTCGAGACCAAACCGGACATGACCCCGGTGAGCGAAGCGGACAAGGCCGCCGAAGAACTCATCCGCGGCCAACTCGCCCGCGCCCGCCCCCGGGACGCGATCCTCGGCGAGGAGTACGGCGTCGAGGGAACCGGCCCCCGCCGTTGGGTGATCGACCCCATCGACGGCACCAAGAACTACGTACGCGGCGTCCCCGTCTGGGCCACCCTCATCTCCCTGATGGAAGCCGGCGAGGGCGGTTTCGAGCCCGTCGTCGGCGTGGTCTCCGCCCCGGCCCTCGGCCGCCGCTGGTGGGCCGCGAAGGGCTACGGCGCGTTCACCGGCCGCAGCCTCACGAAGGCGTCCCGCCTCCAGGTCTCGCGCGTCGGGAAACTGGCCGACGCCTCCTTCGCGTACTCCTCGCTCAGCGGCTGGGAGGAGCAGGGCCGCCTGGACGGCTTCCTGGACCTCACCCGCGAGGTGTGGCGCACGCGCGCGTACGGCGACTTCTGGCCGTACATGCTGGTCGCCGAGGGCGCCGTCGACATGTGCGCCGAGCCGGAGCTGTCGCTCTGGGACATGGCCGCCAACGCGATCATCGTCACCGAGGCCGGCGGCACCTTCACCGGACTCGACTCCCGCCCGGGCCCGCACAGCGGCAACGCGGCCGCGTCGAACGGCCTGCTCCACGACGAGTTGCTGGGGTATCTCAACCAGCGGTACTGAGCGGCCACCGCCGCTGAGCGACCACCGCGAGTGCGCAACCACCACCACTGAGCGCGCCCCCTGTTACCGGGCGCCCCCTTGTTGACCCTCCCTTTGCCTGCCACCCTGAGAGTCCGCCCGCTTGTGAACTTGTGAAAACATGAACAAACGGCGGGGACACCCCCAGGAGGCCTATCCATGCTCGTCCGTGACGCCATGAGCACAGTCGTCCTCACCATCGGCCCGACCCACACCCTCCGCCAGGCCGCCGCGCTGATGGCCGCCCGCAAGGTCGGCGCGGCCATCGTCCACGACCCCGACGCCGGCGGCATCGGCATCCTCACCGAACGCGACATCCTCATCTCCGTGGGCCAGGGCCAGGACCCGGACGCGGAACTCGTCCACGCCCACACCACCACCGACGTCGTGTTCGCCGCTCCGGCCTGGACCCTGGAGGAGGCGGCCGCCGCCATGGCGCACGGCGGTTTCCGTCATCTCATCGTGCTGGACCGCGACGAGCCCGCCGGCGTCGTCTCGGTCCGCGACATCATTCGCTGCTGGGCACCGGCGCGCCAGCAGGTACCCGCCTGACGACACGAACGGCCCGGGCCCCTCACAGGAGCCCGGGCCGCCCCTGCGCGACCAGCCAGCTCGAATTAGACATTGTCCAAAGTAAGTGGAACTCTAACTCCACACCTGTTCGCGACCTGGTCCCTCTTGCTGTTAGGCTGGTGGCCATGAGTGACCTTCTGGAACGGCTGCGCGGACGCGGATGGCGGATGACCGCGCAGCGGCGCGTCGTGGCCGAGGTCCTCGACGGCGAACACGTCCATCTGACGGCCGACGAGGTCCACTCCCGAGCCGTCGCCAAGCTGCCCGAGATCTCCCGGGCGACCGTCTACAACACGCTCGGCGAGCTCGTGTCCCTCGGCGAGGTGCTCGAGGTCTCCACGGACCAGCGCGCCAAGCGGTACGACCCGAACGCCCACCAGCCACACCACCACCTGGTCTGCGCCCGGTGCGGCGCGATCCGCGACGTCCACCCGGTCGGCAACCCACTGGCGGACCTCCCCGACTCGGAGCGCTTCGGCTTCACGGTCTCGGACGTCGAGGTGACGTACCGCGGCGTCTGCCCGAACTGCGCGGCCGCCTAGCCTTTGCACGCGAGAGCCCCGGCACCCGATGGGTGCCGGGGCTTCGCCGTGCCCGCGCCCTCCCGTACCTGACGGTTCGCCATATCTCTGGAGAGCATGGCCGCTCGACCCGTATGGCGCCGGGTCGACGGCGAACCCACCCGCTCCCTCTACGAGGAGGCGGTGGGCCACCGCCGGTAGACGCACCGAGGGCCGGAACCCTTTCGGATTCCGGCCCTCGGCCTTCAGTAGCGGGGACAGGATTTGAACCTGCGACCTCTGGGTTATGAGCCCAGCGAGCTACCGAGCTGCTCCACCCCGCGTCGGTGAATGCAACGTTACGTCAACGCGGAGGGCGGATGCAAATCGCTTAGCCGGAGCCGCGAGCTGCAGTCTCGCTCAGCTGCGGGCAGTCGTTGCGAAACCCGGCGTCAGGCCGACAGCTCCTGCCGCAACGCATCCCGCAGCCGGGCCGCCCGCTCCGCCACGGACGCCGGCCCCAGGGACACCGCCCGGTCAGCCCACCGCTGCCCTTCCGCCAGCTCCCCCCGACGCGCGTAGACCAGGGCCAGCCGCAACGCCGCCCGCCCGTGCCCCGCGTCAGCCGCCCGCGTCCACCACACCGCCGCCTCGGGCTCGCTCCCCTCCCGGGCCAGCAGCAGCCCGAGATTGAACGCCCCGTTGCGGGATCCGGCCTCGGCCGCTTCCCGATACCACCGGGCCGCCTCGACGACGTCGCCCCGGGCGGCTGCGAGCATGCCCACCCGCACCTGCGCCCGCCGGTGCCCCTGCGAGGCCGCTCTCTCGTACCACTCCTCGCACTCGCTCCGCCGGTGCACCGGCTCCCCGAGCTCGTGCGCGGGCTCCGGCGGCCGGCGCGCGTCGAGCACGGTCGCCAGCCGGTACGCGGCCTCGGCGCTCCCGCCCCCGGCCGCACACCGCAGATGCCGCTCGGCCTCCTGGTCGTCGCCGTCCCGCAGCCGGGCCATGCCGACCTGAAGTGCCGCCTCGGTGTGCCCGGCGGCCGCGGCCCGCTCGTACCAGCGCAGCGCGGCCTGCTCCTCGCCCCGGCCGGCGTGCAGGATGCCCAGGTTGAAGGCGGCGTCCACGCTCCCGGCCTCCGCGGCCTTGGAGAACCACGGCTCGGCGCCGGTCTCGTCCCCGGCCCGCAGCAGCAGGATCGCCAGCGCGTTCGCGGCTTCCCGGTGCCCGGCGTAGGCCGCGCGCCGGTACCACTGCTCGGCCTGCGCGGTGCGCCCCTGCTCGGCGCAGAGCAGCCCCAGGTTGTAGGCGCCGTTCACGTCGCCCGCGTCCATCGCGGCCCGGTACCAGCGCTCGGCGGTCTGGGTCTCGCCCCGCTCGGCGTGCAGCGCGCCCAGCGCGTTCGCCGCGTTGCCGTCGCCGTCCTGGGCGGCCCGCAGCCACCACACGGCGGCGTTCTCGGTGTCGCCCGCGTCACGCAGCAGGAACCCGAGCGCGCAGGCGGCCCGCGCCTCGCCGTCCTTGGCGGACGTCAGGTACCAGCGCCCGGCCTCCTTGAGCTCGCCGCGCTTCTCCAGGATCGTCCCGAGGTGCAGGGCGGCCCGCCGGTGGCCGCGTGCGGCGGCCTGCCGGTACCACTGCTCGACCTCGTCCGGCACCTGGCCACCGTCGTCACCGTCGGTGTCCCGCGCCGCCTTCCGGTCCAGCGCCCGGGCCAGGCGGTACGCGGCCTCCCGGTGCCCGCGCTCGGCCGCGACCCGCATCCACTTCTCGGCCCCGGCGTCGCCGCGGTGCTCCAGCAGGTCGGCGAGGGCGTACGCGCCCAGGGTGTGTCCCTGTTCTGCGGACTGGCGCAGCCAGTACTCGGCGGCGGGTTCGTCGCCGCGCTCACGGTGGTGCCGTCCGAGGGCGTGCGCGGCCGCCGCTGATCCGGCGACCGCGGCGATCCGCCACCAGCCGGCGGCCTCGTCGGCGTATCCGCGCTGGTGGAGAAGGACTCCGAGGTTGTTGGCGGCGGCCCGGTCGCCCGCGGCGGTGGCGGCACGCAGATGGGGTTCGGCACCGTCGAGGTCACCACGGCGCAGCAGCATGGCCCCGAGGACACTCATCGCCTCGACGTCGCCGGCCTCCGCGGCAAGCCGCTGACGCAGCTCCTCGGCCGCCTCGTCGGCGATCTCCCCGGTCTCGTCCGGGGTCTCGGTGTCCTCCCGGCTGGAAGGCTGCACAAAACGCCCTGTCTCGAACAGAGTTGCCTTGTCCCCCATAACGTCCATCGTCGCACCACCTGCAACCTGGGTACACCTGGTATACCGCAGCCAGTGAGGTCACTACAGCGTTTTGTCGACATGCCCACAGAGAGACAAGTCAAACACAGATCTCCCAACTCCCCCCGGCGGCGCGGCCGCAGCCTGTGCCAGCACATGCGTTCACACATCACGAAGGCCCGGATTCCGTTGTGGAATCCGGGCCTTCGTGGTCGCTCCGTCACTCGGACTTCGCGATTCAGTAGCGGGGACAGGATTTGAACCTGCGACCTCTGGGTTATGAGCCCAGCGAGCTACCGAGCTGCTCCACCCCGCGCCGTTGTGTTCACAACCGTATCACGGCGCGGAGTGGGCATTTGACCAGGCCAGGCCCTAGCTGCTCGGCTTCGGGCTCGGACTGCCGCTCGGCTTGGCGCTCGGGCTCGCGCTGGGCTTGCTCTCGGCGCCCGAGCGGCCGGCCTCGGCCTGCGCGTCCTCGGCCCGCTGCAGAGCGTCCTCGAGATCCT
Source organism: Streptomyces afghaniensis 772 (assembly GCA_000415505.1). Taxonomy (GTDB): domain Bacteria; phylum Actinomycetota; class Actinomycetes; order Streptomycetales; family Streptomycetaceae; genus Streptomyces; species Streptomyces afghaniensis. The sequence goes on along the minus strand of KE354310.1, from coordinate 5,617 downwards.
TCTGCGCCCGGCCGTACGCCTCCCAGTCGTTCTCCTTCAGGGCCTCCTGGCCCGCGTCGAACGCCTTCTGGGCGTCCTGCAGGGCCTGTTGGACCGTCGGGTTGTCGGACGTGGGCGGTGGCGTCGTGGTGTCACCCTCGTCCGGTGGCTCGGGGGCCGCGCCCTCCGTTCCGAAGACCTTGTTGAGGGCCTCGTCGAGCGTGTTCTCGAAGGCGGTCTGGCCTCCGTAGGTGACCAGCACCTTGCGCAGCAGCGGGTACTTCAGTCCGCCACCGCGTACGTAGACCGGCTCCACGTAGAGCAGTCCGCCGTCGAGCGGCACCGTCAGCAGGTTGCCGTACTCGACTTCGGAGTCGCCGCCTCTCAGGAGCCTGATCGACTCGGCGATGTCCTCTTGGGAGTTGAACTGACTCTGGACCTGCTTGGGTCCGTTGACCGTCGTGTTCGTCGGCAGTTTCAGGATTCTGATCTTGCCGTAGTCACTGGCGCCCGCCTCGGCGTCGACCGCCATGAACGCGCTGAGGTTGTCCCGGCCGTTGGGCGTGAAGGTCGTCGTCAGCGAGAACGCCTGTGCCTTCTGGTCGGGCATCTTCATGCTCAGGTAGTACGGCGGCACCGCGTTGCCCGACCGGTTCGTCGGGTCGTCCGGCACCTGCCACACCTCGCTGCCGCTGAGGAACGTCGTCGCGTCCCGCACGTGGTAGCGCGTGAGCAGCTCCCGCTGGACCTTGAACAGGTCCTGCGGGTAGCGCAGGTGGTCCATCAGGTCCTTGGAGATCTCGCCCTTGGGCTTCACCGTGTCCGGGAAGGCCTTCATCCAGGTCTTCAGGACCGGGTCCTTGGTGTCCCACTGGTAGAGCTTGACCTCGCCGGTGTACGCGTCGACGGTCGCCTTCACCGAGTTGCGGATGTAGTTGACCTGGTTCTGCTGGGCCACCACCGCGCGGTTGTCGTTGGTCGCGGTCAGCGAGTCGGCCGTGGTGTCACCGAGGGTCGTACGCGAGGAGTACGGGTATCCGTTGGTCGTCGTGTACGCGTCGACGATCCACTGGATACGGCCGTTCACCACCGCCGGGTAGGCGTCGCCGTCGATGGTCAGCCAGGGGGCGACCGCCTCGACGCGCTCCTTGGGCGTGCGGTTGTACAGGATCCGCGAACCGTCGCCGATGGCCCCGGAGTACAGGATCTGCGGCTCGCCGAACGCCACCGCGTACGCGGCCCGGTTGACCGGGTTGGAGAGGTTGACCCCGCTGTCGCCCTTGTAGCTGGTGGTCTTCTCGCCGTTGTCGTCGGAGTAGTCGATCTCCTTCTGGGGACCGCCGACGATCGAGTACGTGGTGGTCTTCTCGCCGTAGTAGACCCGCTGTTCGTACGTGCCGAGGTTGCCCTCGGAGGGCAGGTCGGACTCCGTGAAGACCGGGCGTCCCTGCGCGTCGGCGTTGGTGCCCTCGGCGGCGACCACTCCGTATCCGTGGGTGTAACGGAAGTGGTTGTTGATCCAGTTCTTCTTCGGGATGCCCGCCAGGTTCAGCTCACGCAGGCCGATGACCGTGTCCTGGTCCTTGCCGTCCTTGGTGTACCGGTCGACGTCCAGGTTGTTCGGGAACGCGTAGTAGTTCCTGATCTGCTGGAGCTGCTGGAACGTCGGCGAGACGATGTTCGGGTCCATGATCCGGATGCTCGCCGTGGAACCGACGTCGTCGCGGAGCGTGGTCTTGTCCTCGGTCTTGCTCGTGCCCGAGTAGTCGGTGACCTTGGTGCCGTCGATGCCGTAGGCCTTGCGCGTCGCCTCGAGGTTCTTCTCGACGTACGGCGCTTCCTTGGCCTGCTCGTTCGGCTGGACCTGGAACTTCTGCACGATCGCCGGGTAGAGGCCTCCGATGAGGATCGCGGAGAGCACCATCAGGCCGAAGCCGATCACGGGCAGCTGCCAGGTGCGCCGCCACAGGGTGGCGAAGAACAGCAGGGCGCAGATGACGGCGATGCAGAACAGGATCGTCTTCGCCGGCAGATAGGCGTTGGCGTCGACGTACCTCAGGCCCGTCCAGTTGTCGGTCGCCCTGAAGTCACTGGACTTCACGGCGAGTCCGTACCGGTCGAGCCAGTAGGCGACCGCCTTCAGGGCCACGAAGACGCCGATGAGCACCGACAGGTGCCCGGTGGCCGCCGCCGTGGCGCGGGCGCCGGGGCTGGTGACGCGCAGCCCGCCGTACAGGTAGTGCGTCAGCGCGGCGGCGATCACGGACAGGATCGCGGCGGCGAAGCCGAAGCCGAGCAGGAAGCGGTACCAGGGCAGGTCGAAGGCGTAGAAGGAGACGTCCAGCTTGAACTGGGGGTCCTTCTGGCCGAAGGGCACGCCGTTGACCCACATCAGCCACGTCCGCCACTGGCCGGACGCGGAGGCTCCGGCGATCAGGCCCACCAGAGCGGTGATCCCGAGCAGCAGCCACTTCTTGTAGGGCGCGATGCCCATCCGGTAGCGGTCGAGGTTCTGCTGCTCCATGGACATGGCGCTCAGCGGCGGCCGCAGCCGGTGCGCCAGCCAGATGTTGACCCCGACCGCCAGGGCCATGAGCAGGCCGAAGACGAAGAAGAGCCCGATCTTGGTCCACAGGGTGGTGGTGAAGACCGACGAGTAGTTCACCGACCGGTACCAGAGCCAGTCCGTCCAAAAGCCCGCGAACATGGTGAACACCATGCCGAGGACGGCCAGGACGCCCAGTGTCATGAGCAGGGTCCGGACACGCCGGGACGGGCGGCCCACTCTGATCCGCGGCCCTGTCGGGCCTCCGCCGCGGTCCGGCATCTGGAAAGCCAAGGTGCGCACCTCGAAGTTCGCTGTTGATTCGTAAGGCCCGCGTCTTCACGGACCGTCCGTGGCCCCCGTGATCGCGGGCCCCCACCTATGCAACTTACTCACCGTTTACTCGGTTCCCGATTCCGGCCGGGAACGAGGCAGGATTGTGACCATGTCCAACACTCCCATGGCGGCGAGCCCGCTCACCCGGGCCGTACTCGAGATCGACGAGTACGTCTCCGGCCTCGGCTGGGACCAGTCCGCCCGCCTCTTCGCACTCGTCGACACCGCCCGCCTCCGGGCCGAACAGCCCTCGCTCGCGGACCGGCTCGGTCTGGACGACGCGTCGGAGAACACCGGCCTCACCCCGATCGAGCAGGACGAAGTTCCAACGGGCAAGCCGCTGGACGAGTTCCTGGCCACCATCGCCTGGCCCGACGCGGTGGCCGGCTGTGCCCTCGCCGTGGAGCGCCTGATGCTGCCGCCGTCCGCGGAGGCCCAGGTTCCGCAGGGTCTGGACGAGGCCGCGCTGACGAAGTGGGTGGCGGAGCACCCGGACCGTCAGGAGGTCCGTATGACGGTCGCGGTCCTGCGGGACGGCACCCGAGAGTCGGCCCTGCGCCTGCGCGAGAAGGACTCCCCGACGGAGGTCCTCACCGGATCCGATCTGGTACCGGGTCTGGCGGAGGCACTGGCGGCGACGTTCGAGGAGTAGCCGACGGCTGCGCGGCCCGGGCCGGTCCTCCGGCCCGGGGGACTACTTACCGCACTTCGGCAGATCGGCCGTGTCACCGCTGCGGATGTCCTTGAGAGCGCCGAGGGCGTCCTCGATGGTCTTGACCTTGATGAGGGTCAGGCCCTCGGGGGTGTCCTTGGCGGCGGCCTCGCAGTTGTCAGCGGGCGTCATGAAGTACTGCGCGCCCTTGGCCCGCGCGCCCACCGTCTTCATCTCGATGCCGCCGATCGGACCGACCTTGCCCTCGTCGTCGATCGTCCCCGTACCCGCCACGAACTTGCCCCCGGTCAGACTGCCTGGCGTGAGCTTGTCGTAGATACCGAGCGCGAACATCAGACCGGCGCTCGGCCCGCCGACGTCGGCCAGCTTGATGTCGATGGTGAACGGGAAGGTGTGGTCGGTCCCCGCGGAGATCCCCACGATGGCCCGCTTCTCGCCGGCGTCGTCCGACGTCGTCGTGGTGATGGTGACGTCCTGCGTCTTCGTCGGCGTCCGCTTCTCCTTCTCCGCGGCGGCCTGCTCCTTGGCGGGCACGATCGTGAAGCGGACGGCCTGGCCCGGCTTGTGCTTCGTGACGAGCTTCGCGACGTCGGCCGGCTCCTTCACCGCCGTACCGTCGACGGCCTTGATCACGTCTCCGGCGTGCAGCTCGCCCTCGGCCGGGGATCCCTTGACGACCGTCGAGACGATGACCCACGACTTCACCGGAACGTCGAGTTCCTTCAGCGCGGCGACCTTGGCGCTCTCCTGGGACTGGCTGAACTCCTCGGCGTTCTCCTGCGTGGACTGCTCCTCGGTCTTGCCGTCCGGGTAGAGCGTCTCGTGCGGCACCACCTTGTTGTCGTGCGCGAGCCAGCCGTAGACGGCCTCGACCAGGTTCATCCGGTAGTCGGCGCTGGTGACCCGGACCGTCGTCATGTTCAGATGGCCACTGGTCGGATACGTCTTCCGCCCGGAGACCTGGAGCACCGGCTCTCCGCCGTGATCGCCCAGCGTGTTCACCGTCGGCCCCGGGGACATCTCCGAATACGGCACGGGGATGAACACTCCCGCGCACAGGAGCGCGATCAGCATCAGGGTGGAGGCGAGCATCGTCGCGGTGCGGCGTGGCATGACTCGACAGTACGGGACGGTCCTGTCAGCGCACCGTCAGGGCCGCCCGTCCGGGGCGGCCCTGAGGTCTCAAACGCCTGTGACCTGCTCTTTTCCTGGCCGTCAGCTACCCGACCGAGGCCTCTCCATGGCCTCGCAGAAGCGGGCGTAACCGATGAGCTCCGGGCCGTCGCCACGGACCTTGCGGGTCCGGTTGGCCCAACTGCCCCAGAGCCCCGCGCCGATCGCAGCCACAAGCGGAATCAGCAACCAGGCGAGCGCCGCCATGCCGACCTCCAACCCCTTGAGCGTCCGCAACTGACTGATCAGCAGATTAACCATCCGCAGTGACAACGCTCACGCCAGGGGTCCGGTTACGCAACCGGAAGGCTGCGTCCCGGATTCAGCAGGCGCCCACCCACTCCTCGGTGCCGTCGGAGAACTTCTGGTGCTTCCAGATGGGCACTTCGTGCTTGAGGTCGTCGATCAGCTTCCGGCAGGCCTCGAAGGCCTCTCCTCGGTGCGGACACGAGACGGCGACGACCACGGCGAGGTCACCGACCCGGAGCTCCCCCACCCGGTGCACGGCCGCCAGCGCCCGCACCGGGAACTCGGCGACGACCTTCTCGGCGATCCGCCTCATCTCGGCCTCCGCACTGGGGTGGCAGGAATACCCCAGCTCCGCCACGTCGGCACCCCCGTCGTGGTTCCGCACGGTGCCCACGAAGAGCGCGGTGCCGCCGGCCGCGTCGTCCCCGACGGCCCGGAACACCTCGTCCACGGAAAGGGCCGTGTCCCGGATACCGATCAGCCTGATCGGATCCTGCGCGGCCTGCTCACCCGGGTGATCGTTCGTGGATGCCATGCCTCCATCGTGCCGCACGCGACCGACAGCGCGGAATAGAGCTATCGACCGGCACGCGCGCGTGCGCGTTGGACTCTCCTACGACCACGACCACGACGGACCTGGGAGGCCGGGCCGGCGGGCGGGT
>KE354309.1 GCA_000415505.1 Streptomyces afghaniensis 772 | reverse complement strand
CTCCAGGAGCTCCGCCAGCACCTCCTCGTTGGTGTACCGCGGCCGCCACCCCGCGTCGTGCAGCCGACTGCCGCTGACCACCCAGGGGTACATCGTGTACGCCAGGTCCCCGGCCGGGGACGGCGTGAGACCGATGCGGTGCAGGCGCGCCGCCGCACCCAGCGCGACCGCCGACGGCAGCTCCATCCGCCGGATGCCGCTGAGCTCCTCGACCTCCTCCTGCTCCAGCCACCCGTCGCACCCGACGGTCAGTTCCCCGTCGACCTTCTCCAGGACGGCGTACTCCAGGGCACTGCACAGGTCCTCGACATGGCAGAACTGCCATGCGGGCCGCGACCCGGCGACGACAAGCAGTCGGGGAGACTCGAAGTACCTGGTCAGCGCGGTGTCCGTGCCTCCCACCAGGATCGCCGGCCGCACCACGGTGACGTTCAGCCCGGGGTGCGCCCGCGGCGCCCGCCGCGCCAGCCGCTCGATCTCCAGCAGGTCGCCGACGCCCGTCGCCTCGGCCGTGGCCCGCAGCTCCGCGTCCTCGGAGAGCGGCAGCTCGTTGTCCGGCAGCGCCCCGTAGACCATCGCCGAGGTGCACAGCACGACCCGGTGCACCCCGGCCGCCGCGGCCGCCGTCAGGACGGTCTGTGTCCCCCGTACGTTGTAGGCCGTTCGGGCGGCGGCGTCGGTCTCCAGGTCGAAGGTCCAGCGCCAGGTGCACCACCACGTCGGCGCCCCGCAGCTTCTCCGCGATGGCCGGATCCCGTACGTCCAGGATGTGCCACTGCGCCGCGGCGCAGTCGCCGCGCCGCTCGTCGATGGCGACGACCTGCTTGACCTCGTCGGACGCGGCGAGCTGCTCGGTGAGCAGGGCGCCGACGCCGTACGCGGCACCGGTGACCGCGACGACGGGTCCGCGTGCCGCGGGGCCCGCGGAACTGGTTGACTGGTTTCGCGCTGCGCGAACCTGCGGATCTGGGGAACTCACCGGGCGTCTCCAGCGGTTGTCTTCAGTACGAGCGCGAGCGACGCGTGCGTACCAGGTGGCATCCATCCTGCCGCAGGCTGTCAGTCGGCGAAGCACCGAGGCCCGATCCGCCCCAGGTGTCTACGCTGGGTGGTGTTGTCGGGCAGCCGTGCCGCCGGAAAGAACCGGCGGCCCTACCAGCCGAGGAATCCCGTGAGTGACACCCCATTCGGATTCGGCCTTCCGCCGGAGGAGCCGGACGACGGCGACGAGGGCAAGAAGAAGGACCAGGAGAGCGGTGGTGGTCAGGGACCGGCCAATCCGTTCGGTTTCGGCGGCCTGCCCGGAGCCGGAGGATTCGGCGGCGGCCCCGGCGGCCCCGGTGCGGACAATCCGTTCGCAGCCATGTTCGGCTCTCTGAACCCCAACGACCTGGGGGCCGCGTTCCAGCAGCTGGGCCAGATGCTCTCCTACGAGGGCGGCCCGGTGAACTGGGACATGGCCAAGCAGATCGCCCGCCAGACGGTCTCCCAGGGCAGTCCCGACGGCACCAAGGACACCAGCGTCGGCCCCGCCGAGCGCAAGGCCGTCGAGGAGGCCGTCCGCCTCGCCGACCTGTGGCTCGACGACGCCACGTCGCTGCCGTCCGGTGCCGGCTCGGCCGTGGCCTGGAGCCGCGCCGAGTGGGTCGAGGCGACCCTGCCCGCCTGGAAGGAGCTCGTCGACCCGGTCGCCGAGCGCGTCGGCACCGCCATGGGCGACGTCCTGCCGGAGGAGATGCAGGCCATGGCCGGCCCGCTGATCGGCATGATGCGCTCGATGGGCGGAGCCATGTTCGGTACGCAGATCGGGCAGGCCGTCGGCGTGCTCGCCGGCGAGGTCGTCGGCTCGTCCGACATCGGCCTGCCGCTGGGCCCGGCCGGCAAGGCCGCGCTGCTGCCGGTGAACATCGAGACCTTCGGCAAGGACCTGAGCGTCCCGCAGGAGGAGGTGCGGCTGTATCTCGCCCTGCGCGAGGCCGCCCACCAGCGGCTCTTCGCGCACGTGCCGTGGCTGCGCTCGCATCTGTTCGGAGCGGTCGACGGCTACGCCCGCGGGATCAAGGTCGACACGGCCAAGCTGGAGGACGTCGTCGGCCAGTTCGACCCGCAGAACCCCGAGCAGCTCCAGGAGGCCCTCCAGCAGGGCATGTTCCAGCCCGAGGACACGCCCGAGCAGAAGGCCGCCCTGGCGCGTCTGGAGACGGCTCTGGCGCTCGTGGAGGGCTGGGTCGACGCGGTGGTCCACGCCGCCGCGAAGCCCCGGCTGTCGTCCGCCGACGCCCTGCGCGAGACGCTGCGCCGCCGCCGCGCCTCGGGCGGCCCGGCCGAGCAGACGTTCGCCACGCTGATCGGCCTGGAGCTGCGCCCGCGCCGTCTGCGTGACGCCTCCCGTCTGTGGGCCTCGCTCACCGACGCGCGCGGTTTCGATGGCCGGGACGCCCTGTGGCACCACCCGGACATGCTGCCGACGGCCACCGACCTGGACGACCCGGACGGCTTCGTGCACCGCGAGCAGATCGACTTCTCCGAGCTGGACAAGATGCTCGGGGAGGCGGCGGACAAGCCCGACCTGAACAAGCCCGACCTGAAGAAGAAGGACGAGGGCGAGGGCGAGAACAAGGGCGACGACGCCGAGTGAGCCTGTACGACGACGCGGTCCTCGTGCTCAAGGAGTACGAGGACCAGACGGACCTGCGCCAGGCCTACCTCGACCATCTGGCGCAGCACCCGGACGGCCTGTGGAAGGCCTGCCACGCGGGCCACATCACGGCGAGCGCCCTGGTGATCGACCAAGAGGCCGGCCGGGTCCTGCTGACCTTGCACAGAAAGCTGCGGATGTGGCTCCAGATGGGCGGGCACTGCGAGCCGGGCGACAGCTCCCTCGCGGCCGCGGCGCTGCGTGAGGCGACGGAGGAGTCCGGCGTCTCGGGGCTCTCGCTGCTGCCGGGCGGCCCCGTGCGCCTGGACCGGCACCCGATCCCGCCGCCGTGTTACTGCCACTTCGACGTCCAGTACGCGGTCCTGGCACCGCCGGACGCCGCGCACGTGATCAGCGACGAGTCGCTCGACGTGCGCTGGTTCGGGTACGACGAGGTGGCGGAGGTGGCCGACGAGTCGGTCGTCCGCCTGCTGGAGGCGACCCGCGCGAGGCTCGCGGCCTGAGACACGCGGCCTGAGACACGCGTAAGGGGCGACCGCCAGAGCGGTCGCCCCTTACACCTTGCCAAGTCCGTGGTTGCTCAGTTCCAGACGTTGCCCTGGTTCTGGCCGCGTGCTCCCTGCTGGCCCATGCCGTACTGCGCGGCGAGGCCCGAGCCGATCTGGGCGTTCTGCGGCGGCAGCAGTTCGCTGGGCTGGACGAGCGCGAAGCCGGTGCCCATGAAGCTCAGCTCCCAGCCCTCGCCGGTGCTGCCGCGGCGCCGCCACACCCCGGAGGAGTGCGTCTGGGCCTGCATCTGTACCCGCAGGCTGGTCGACCAGGCGACGATCGCGTCGGCGTCGCAGTTGACGTACTTGTCGGGCGTCACCTGCATCAGCAGCGGCATGCCCGAGGTCATCAGGGCGATCTTGCCCCGGCCGGTGATGTTGAGCTGGTACTTTCCGGAGCCGGAGATGCCGTAGAGGCTGTCGACGGCGATGACCTCGTGGTGCAGGGAGGAGTCCATCGCCAGCACATAGCTGCTGTCGACGGTGAGGCCGTCCTGCTCCACCTCCATGACGTGGACGTGCTGCTTGAGATTGGCGAGGTAGACCGTGCCCTGCCCGTGGCAGCGCATCAGGTCGAGTCCCTCACCGGTGTGCGCACGCGAGCGTGCCTGGTCGTTGCTCTGGTACTCGGCGTCGAACTCGACGAGGCCCTGGTAGGCGACCATGGTGCCCTTGCGGGCCAGGATGTCGTCGTGGCCCTCCAGGGCCACGCGCAGCATCTGCTTGTTCTGCAGACTCCAGCGGTCCTGGGTCTGCTGCTCGTTGTAGGCGAAAATCGGGCTCTGCATGGCGTGTGGCTCCCCCTCAGCCCCGGACCCGGAGGCGGTCGGTGCTGTCCTCGCTGGGCTGGACGACGACGATGCCCTGACCGGAGAAGGCCATCTGGTAGGCCTCGCCGCTGCCGCGGCCGATCAGCGACTGCGCCCGGAAGCTGCGCTTGCCCTTCACCTTGAGGTTCGGGGACCAGGCGACCAGGGCGTCGGGGTCGACGTACGTCTCGTCCTCGCCGCCTCCGCAGTCGACGACGATGGGCTTGCCCCGGGAGGTCAGCGCGACCCAGCCCTGCCCGGAGATCTTGGTGTTCCACAGGCCCTGTCCGGCGAACTTCGCCAGGCCCTTGACCCGCTCGACGCCCCATGTGAGGTGGGCGTCGAAGGCGAGCAGGTTGGTGGCGTTGACGGAGATGCCGTCGCCGTTGAGGTTGATCACGACGACGTTCGCCCCGTAGTCGGAGAGGTAGAGCAGGCCGTCGCCGGAGCACTTCATCAGGGGCGCGCCCTCACCGGTCATCCAGTCCTTCGCGATCTGGCGCACGGCCGGCGGGTTGGGCTCGTACTGCACGAACCCTTCGTAGGCGACCATCGACCCGACGCGCGCGAGGAGATCGTTTCCGGTCTGCATGGCGACCTTCAGCATGTGGTTGCCGTGGTTCTCCATGCGGGCGGTGACGGGTGCGGGGGCGTGGCCCGCGAGTTGCTGTGTCATGACGGGCTCCCTCAGACCTCGTACGGCTGGACGACGATGAAGTTCCCGGGCGCTGCCCGGAACTGGAGGTTGACGCTCTCCCCCGTGTCACCCGGGTAGGCGTTGCGGCGCATCCGCACCTGGCTGGAGACGACGACCTGGGCGGCGGCCGACCAGGCGACCACGGCGTTGCAGTCGGCGAACGTGGTGGGCGTGACCGGCAGGACCACGGGCGTGCCGTGGGTCTTCACGACGATCGTGCCGGTGCCCGTGAACTGCATCGTGAACAGCGCGCCACCGGGGATGCCGTGCCCCTCGATGCGGCGCACCTCGTACTGGAGGCTCTCGTCGAAGGCGAGGACGTTCTCGGCGGAGACGCAGATGCCGTCGCCCTGGAGCTCGATGGGGTGCAGCATCGTGGAGTCCTCGGCGAGGAACACCTGTCCCTGGCCGGTGCAGCGCATCAGCTGCATCTCCTGGCCGGTCGCGTTGCCCACGATCCGGCCGGCGAAGCCGGCGCCCTTGTAACTGAAGTCGACCTTGCCCTGGTAGAGCACCATGCTGCCCTGGCGGGCCAGCACGGGCTGCCCTCCGATGCCGAGGTCGACGCGGATGAGCTTCTTGTTCTGCTGCGTCCAGCGCTGCCCGGTGGGGGTCTCCTTGAACTTCTGGAGCGCGGCGGCGACTCCGGGGCCCTGCGGCGCTCCCTGGGGAGCTCCTTGAGGCGCTCCCTGCGGCGCTCCGTAGGGGGCTTGCCCGGGCTGCTGACCGAAGGGCGGCTGCTGGCCGTAGCCCGGTGGTGGTGTGGGCTGGCCGTAGCCCGGGGGCGGGGCCGGGGCGTGGGGTGCCGTGGGGTGCTGCCTGAGGCTGGCCGTAGCCGGGCGGCGGCGGGGCT
>KE354308.1 GCA_000415505.1 Streptomyces afghaniensis 772 | reverse complement strand
CCACATCTGGTGATGAGCTTTGCGCTCTGAGCTGGGGGTGGCCGCAGAGACCAGCGAGAAGCGACTGTTTACTAAAAACACAGGTCCGTGCGAAGCCGTAAGGCGATGTATACGGACTGACGCCTGCCCGGTGCTGGAACGTTAAGGGGACCGGTTAGCTCCATTTCGGTGGGGCGAAGCTGAGAACTTAAGCGCCAGTAAACGGCGGTGGTAACTATAACCATCCTAAGGTAGCGAAATTCCTTGTCGGGTAAGTTCCGACCTGCACGAATGGCGTAACGACTTCTCGACTGTCTCAACCATAGGCCCGGTGAAATTGCACTACGAGTAAAGATGCTCGTTTCGCGCAGCAGGACGGAAAGACCCCGGGACCTTTACTACAGTTTGATATTGGTGTTCGGTTCGGCTTGTGTAGGATAGCTGGGAGACTGTGAAGCGCTAACGCCAGTTAGTGTGGAGTCGTCGTTGAAATACCAGTCTGGTCGTGCTGGATGTCTAACCTGGGTCCGTGATCCGGATCAGGGACAGTGTCTGATGGGTAGTTTAACTGGGGCGGTTGCCTCCTAAAGAGTAACGGAGGCGCCCAAAGGTTCCCTCAGCCTGGTTGGCAATCAGGTGTTGAGTGTAAGTGCACAAGGGAGCTTGACTGTGAGACCGACGGGTCGAGCAGGGACGAAAGTCGGGACTAGTGATCCGGCGGTGGCTTGTGGAAGCGCCGTCGCTCAACGGATAAAAGGTACCCCGGGGATAACAGGCTGATCTTCCCCAAGAGTCCATATCGACGGGATGGTTTGGCACCTCGATGTCGGCTCGTCGCATCCGTGGGGCTGGAGTCGGTCCCAAGGGTTGGCTGTTCGCCCATTAAAGCGGTACGCGAGCTGGGTTTAGAACGTCGTGAGACAGTTCGGTCCCTATCCGCTGTGCGCGTAGGAGTCTTGAGAAGGGCTGTCCCTAGTACGAGAGGACCGGGACGGACGAACCTCTGGTGTGCCAGTTGTTCTGCCAAGGGCATGGCTGGTTGGCTACGTTCGGGAGGGATAACCGCTGAAAGCATCTAAGCGGGAAGCCTGCTTCGAGATGAGGACTCCCACCTCCTAGAGAGGGTAAGGCTCCCAGTAGACGACTGGGTTGATAGGCCGGATATGGAAGCACGGTAACGTGTGGAGTTGACCGGTACTAATAGGCCGAGGGCTTGTCCTCAGTTGCTCGCGTCCACTGTGTTAGTTCTGAGACAACGAACGGTTGTCGGCTTTGAGCAGAACAAACAATTGAAGAGTGTGCTTGTTCGCTCGAAACCATTAGGGTTTCGGTGGTTATAGCGTAGGGGAAACGCCCGGTTACATTCCGAACCCGGAAGCTAAGCCTTACAGCGCCGATGGTACTGCAGGGGGGACCCTGTGGGAGAGTAGGACGCCGCCGAACAATCTTTGGAAGGACCCCTGGTCCCAGCGTTCAGCTGGGACCAGGGGTCCTTTTTGTTTTGCACTGCGCGCTGGGCACCCGGCTGCGCGAGAATGACTTGCGGTACCGAAGACAGGAGTCACCATGTCCACCAACTCTCCCGACGACCGACCGGAGCGCGACCAGCAGCGACGGGAGGGGGAGCGGAGCGACCGCGGCGGTCAGCGCGGGGACCGTGGAGACCGTGGCGGCTTCCGCCGCAGCGACCGAGGTGAGCGGAGCGACCGCGGCGAGCGTGGTGGCTTCCGGCGTGATGACAACCGTGGTGGTGGCGGCCGACGTGACGACCGCGACCGAGGACCGCGCAGGGACGACCGTGACCGGGGCGCTTCCGGCGTGACGACCGCGGAGACCGTCCCTCGTTCCGGCGGGACGACCGAGGAGAGCGGCGGGACGACCGGGACCGTGGCGGGTTCCGCCGCGACGACAACCGTGGCGGTGGCTACGGTCGCCGTGACGACGGCCGGCGTGATGATCGACGGGGCGATGACCGCGGGCAGCGCGGTGGCTTCCGACGGGATGACCGCCGTGACGACCGGCGTGACGACAGGCGAGAGGGCGACCGCGGAGGATTCCCCCGGCGCGACGACCGTGCCCCGGAGCGCCGCGACAACCGGGACCGTAACTTCCGTGGCGACGACCGGGATCGCGGGCCTCGGGGCGACGACCGTGACCGTGGCTTCCGGCGTGACGACCGCGGTGGCTTCCGTGGGGACGACCGTGACCGCGACCGCGGTTTCCGGCGTGACGACCGGGATCGCGGCCCCCGCGGCGACGACCGCGACCGTGGCTTCCGGCGTGACGACCGCGGTGGCTTCCGCGGCCGTGACGAGCGCCGTGACGACCGTCGCGGGGACGAGCGCGGGGAGCGCGGCGGTTTCCGGCGCGACGACGCCCCTCGGGGCGGGCGTGGCGGATTCCGTCGGGACGACGGTCCTCGAAGCGAGCGTGGCGAGTTCCGTCGCGACGACAGCCGTGACACCCGCGGCGACCGCGGCGGTTTCCGTGGGCGGGACGACCGCGGACGGGACGACCGTGGGCGTGGCCCGCGGCGCGACGATCGCGGTGGGCGGCCCGGGGGCTTCCGGGGCCGTGATGACCGGCGCGACGACCGTCGTGACGACCGGCGTGGCGGCGGCCGGTTCCGTGAGGAGCGGGAGCGGGACAGGGAGCCGATCAAGCGGCTGCCGATCCCCGAGGACGTCACGGGCGAAGAGATCGACAAGGACGTACGGCAGGAGCTCCAGAGCCTGCCGAAGACGCTCGCGGACGATGTCGCGAAGAACCTGGTGATGGTCGCGCGGCTCCTCGACGAGGACCCCGAGGCCGCGTACGGCTACTCGCGGGTGGCGCTGCGGCTGGCGTCGCGGGTCGCGGCCGTGCGGGAGGCCGCCGGGTTCGCCGCGTATGCCACCCAGAAGTACGGGGAGGCGCTGGCCGAGTTCCGGGCCGCCAAGCGGATGACGGGGAACATCGACCTGTGGCCTGTCATGGCCGACTGCGAGCGTGGGCTCGGGCGGCCGGAGAAGGCGCTGGACATGGCCGGGGCGCCCGAGGTGCACAAGCTCGACAAGGCCGGGCAGGTCGAGATGCGGCTCGTCGCGGCCGGTGCGCGGCGGGACATGGGGCAGCTGGACGCGGCCATCGTGACGCTGCAGAGCCCGGAGCTGGCCTCCAACTCCGTGCAGCCGTGGACCGCGCGGCTGCGGTACGCCTACGCCGACGCGCTGCTGGCGGCCGGGCGGGAGCCCGAGGCGCGGGAGTGGTTCGCGAAGGCCGTCGAGGCCGACCGGGACGGCAGCACGGACGCCTCGGACCGGCTCGCCGAGCTGGACGGGGTGGAGTTCATGGACGCCCTGGCCGAGGACGAGGACGAGGGCGAGGGTGAGGGCGGCGACGCCGCCGAGGAGCAGAAGGACTGACCTCGCGCAGAAGGGGCGGATCCCGGTCGGGATCCGCCCCGTTCGTGTGTTCGGCCACCGCGTAGGAACCAGTGCGTCAGAGGTCCAGCGCGCGCAGCACCAGGCCCGAGGCCGGCTTCGGGCCGAACGACGTCGACTTGCGCGGCATGGTGACGCCCTGCCGGGCCAGGTCGCGGACGACCTCCTCGCGGACCGGGTGCATCAGGACGGCCGTACCGCCGTCGCGTTCCGCCTTCGCGACCGTGGCGGCCGTGTCGTGGATGTAGGTGATGTGCGCGGGGGAGTCCTCGGGGATGCGCCAGACGTGGTCGAGGAGCGTGGCGTGCAGGACCGTCGCATCGAGGGTGCGCCAGGCGGTGGGGCGGTCGGCGGGGATCGTGCGGGCCAGGAGGTCCGGGTCGGGGTGGTCGACGAGGTGGAAGGCACCGTCGCCGGCCAACAGGAACGCGTTGCCCGCACAGGCCGCGTCCGCCAGTGCCTCCAGGGCCTCGGACAGCGGGATTTCGAGGCGGCGCACGCGGAAGTGGCCGTCAAGGGCGGCCACGGCCTCGAGGACCGGCAGGCCGTGCAGGAGGCGGTGGATGGCGCGGACGCGCAAGGGGTAGCGGGCCGTGTCGACCAGGAGGACCAGGCCGTGGTCCCAGGGGCTGGGGGAGGGGTGTTCCGTGCGGAGGCGGCGGTAGGTCGCCCAGCGGTGGTGGCCGTCGGCGATGAGGGCTTGGTGACGGGCCAGGTCGCTCTGGATCGTCGTCAGGTCGGCGGGGGCGGTGACCGACCACAGGCGGTGGCTGAAGCCGTCCTCCGTGGTGGTCGCGAGGAGCGGTGGCTGTTCGGCGGTGCGCTCGATCAGGTCCGCCGTGGCGGTCGTCGAGTCGTCGCCGCGGTAGGTCAGCAGGAGGGGTTCGAGGTTCGCGGAGGTGGCCCGCATCAGGGCCGCGCGGTCGGCGACGATGTGCGGCATGACGTCCTCGTGCGGCAGCACCACCTGCTCGGCCGGGTCCGAGACGCGCAGGGCGCCGATGATGCCGCGTTGCAGCATGCCGTTGCCGTCCCGTTGTTCGTAGACGTACAGGCCGGGGTGCGGGTCGGTGGTCAGGACGCCCTCGGACAGCCAGTGGCGCAGGGTCTTTGCGGCCTGGTCGTTGCGGGCGCTGGGGGTGGCGGCCTCGGGGAGGATCAGGCGGACGATGTTGTGCGGGTCGGCGGACTGGAGATGGTGCACTCCGTCGGGGCGGACGACGACGTCGTACGGCGGGGACGTCACTGCGGCCAGGCTGCCGACCCGGTCGGGGTCGTAACGAAGGCCTCGGAACGGGGTGAGTTCCAGGCCTCGGCGCTCCGTTGCTTCCGAGTGACCTGCTGTGTTCATCCCGGCATCGTACGGCTGTCAGTGGCATGGGGGATGATCGGGGGAAAGCCGTCGAACGAGGAGCGATGCGGGATGAGCCGGAGCGTCAGGACGAGGCCCGAGGGCAGTGGGCGGGCCCTGAGCGAGGCGTACGACACGGCGCTGCTCGACCTGGACGGTGTCGTGTACGCGGGCGGGAGCGCGATCGCTCACGCCGTCGAGTCGCTGGCCACGGCCCGGACGGGCGGGATGCGCCTGGCGTACGTCACCAACAACGCGCTGCGGACTCCGGACACCGTGGCCGAGCATCTGACCGAACTCGGTATACCGACGGGCGCGGACGATGTCATCACCTCGGCGCAGGCGGTCGCGCGGCTGATCAGCGAGCAGGTGCCGCAGGGCGCCCGCGTGCTGGTGATCGGCGGTGACGGGCTGCGGGTCGCGTTGCGCGAGCGCGGGCTCGAGCCCGTGGAGTCGGCGGACGACGATCCGGCGGCGGTGGTGCAGGGGTACGGCGGCCCCGAGCTGCCGTGGGGCCGTTTCGCGGAGGCCAGTTACGCGGTCGCGCGCGGTGTGCCGTGGTTCGCCTCGAACACCGACCTGACGATTCCGAGCGGGCGTGGGATCGCGCCGGGCAACGGCGCGGCTGTGGAGGTCGTGCGGATCGCCACGGGCGCCGAGCCGCAGGTCGCGGGCAAGCCGCTGCCGCCGATGCACCGGGAGACCATCCTGCGGACCGGGGCGGAGCGGCCGCTGGTGGTGGGGGACCGGCTGGACACGGACATCGAAGGCGCGTTCAACGGGGAGGTCGACTCGCTGCTCGTCCTGACCGGGGTGACGGACGGCGCTCAGCTGCTGGCGGCGCCGCCGCAGCACCGGCCGACGTATGTGGACGCCGATCTGCGCGGGATGCTCAGGGGCCAGCCGGATGTCGTGGAGGCGGGAGACGGCGGGTTCCGGTGCGGTGGCTGGACGGCGACGGCCGGTGCGGACCGGCTGGAGCTCGACGGGGACGGCGAGGCGCTGGACGGGCTGCGCGCGTTGTGTGCCGCGGCGTGGACGGCCGCCGGTGCGGGAGTGTGCGAGCTGGACGGGGGGAAGTCGCTGGCGAGGCTGGGCCTTTGAGTGCCCGTCGGATCCGCGGTTCCGAGTCCCGTCGGATCCGCGGTTCCGAGTCCGGGTTGGGGCCGCGGTGCGCGGGCACACTCCGCCGGGGTGTCCGTGGCGGCGGCCGGGCTCCGGAATCGAGATCCAATGGCAGGGTAGGCTAACCTAACCTGCGTGTTGGTCGACAGTCCCCCCGAACAGCGCGCGGAGACCGCCCCCGCGCCCCCGACTCGACGGGCGATACGGGCCTTCGGGCTCGTCCTGGCCGTTGCGATCCTGGTGCTCGTCGCGCTGGCGAGTATCGCGATCGGAGCGAAAGAGCTCTCCCTCGGGCAGGTCTGGCACGGCTTGTTCGAGGACTCGGGGACGTACGGCGACGTCGTCGTCGCGGAGCGGCTGTCGCGGACCGTGCTCGGGCTGCTCGCCGGCGCCGCCCTCGGTCTGGCCGGAGCGGTTCTCCAGGCGCTCACGCGCAACCCGCTGGCCGACCCCGGGCTGCTCGGCATCAACGCGGGTGCCTCCGCCGCGGTCGTCACGGCCATCACGTTCCTCGGGATCACCTCGCTCAGCGGCTACGTCTGGTTCGCGTTCCTCGGCGCGGCCGCAGTCGGGGCGCTGGTGTGGTTCCTGGGCGGCAGCCGGGGCGCGACGCCGGTGCGGCTCGCGCTCGCGGGCACGGCGCTCAGCGCCGCGCTCTACGGATACCTCCAGGCCGTGATGATCATGGACGACGCGGCGCTGGGCAAGATGCGGTTCTGGACGGTCGGTTCGCTGTCCTCGGCGAGCGACTCGATCATCCGGCAGGTCGTGCCGTTCCTGCTGGCCGGCATGGTGCTGGCGCTGGCGTTGTCCCGGCCGCTCAACGCCATGGCCATGGGCGACGACACCGCCAAGGCGCTCGGCGCCAACCTCAACCGGACGCGGGCGCTGTCCATGCTGGCCGCGACCGTGCTGTGCGGGGCGGCGACCGCGGCCTGCGGGCCGATCGTGTTCGTCGGGCTGATGGTGCCGCACGTCGTGCGTTCCTTCACCGGGCCCGACCTGCGCTGGATCCTGCCGTACGCGGCGATCCTGTCGCCCGTGCTGCTGCTCGGCGCCGACGTCATCGGCCGGATCGTGGCCCGGCCCGCGGAACTGCAGGTGGGCATCGTCACCGCGATCCTCGGCGGACCGGTGTTCATCTATCTCGTACGACGGCGGAGGACGGCGCAGCTGTGAAGACCACCAACCGTGCCGTGCGGACCCCGGGCGGGCTCTCCGTGCGCCTGGACGTGCGTGCCTTGACCGTCGTGCTCCTGCTGCTGGTCGCGGCGCTCACGGCGAGTGTCGTGCTCATCGGCACCGGCGACTTCCCGATCCCGGCCGCCGACGTGCTGCGGACACTGTTCGGCGAGGGCAACGCAGGCCAGGAGTTCATCGTCAACGAACTGCGGCTGCCGCGGGTCCTGGTCGGGCTGCTGGTCGGCGCCTCGCTCGGACTCGGCGGCGCGCTGTTCCAGTCCATCTCCCGCAATCCGCTGGGCAGTCCGGACGTGCTGGGCCTCGGGCAGGGAGCGACGGCCGGCGCGCTCACGGTGATCGTGCTGTTCTCCGGGAGCGCCAACCAGGTCGCCGCCGGCGCGCTGGTGGGCGGCCTGGTGACCGGCCTGGCCATCTATGTGCTCGCCTGGAAGCGGGGCGTGCACGGATACCGGCTGGTGCTGGTCGGCATCGGTGTCTCCGCGATCGTCACGGCGGTCAACGGCTATCTGCTCACCAAGTCCGACATCGTGGACGCGGCCCGCGCGGTCGTGTGGATGACCGGATCCCTCGACGGCCGCGACTGGGCCCAGGTCTGGCCGCTGCTCGGGCTGTGCGCCGTGCTCGTGCCGCTCGTCCTGTGCAACGCGCGCGGGCTGCGGATGATGGAGATGGGCGACGACGTGTCGTACGCCCTCGGGGTGCGGGTGGAGCGCGTACGGCTGCTGCTGATGGTGGCGGCCGTGCTGCTGACCGCGTCCGCGACCGCCGCCGCCGGTCCGGTCAGCTTCGTCGCGCTCACCGCGCCGCAGCTGGCCCGGCGCCTGACCCGTGCGCCCGGCCCGAACCTGCTGGCCTCCCTGTGCATGGGCGCCGCCCTGCTGGTCGTCGCCGACTGGCTCTCGCAGCGGGCGTTCGGCGCCGAGCAGTTGCCCGTGGGCGTGGTCACCGGCGTGCTCGGCGGTGTCTATCTGCTGTGGCTGCTGGTCACCGAACGCAAGGCGGGCCGGATATGAGCAAGAACCGAAGGAGCACCGTGAACCGTCTGTCCGCCGAGAACGTCACCCTCGCCTACGACCAGCGGGTGATCGCCGAGCAACTGTCGGTGGAGATACCCGACAACTCCTTCACCGTGATCGTCGGCCCCAACGCGTGCGGCAAGTCGACGCTCCTGCGGGCGCTGTCGCGGATGCTCAAGCCCAGTACGGGCCGGGTGCTGCTCGACGGACAGGTCATCCAGTCGATGCCCGCGAAGAAGGTCGCGCGCACGCTCGGTCTGCTGCCCCAGTCGTCCATCGCGCCCGACGGCATCACCGTCGGCGATCTGGTGGGCCGCGGCCGCTACCCGCACCAGGGGATCCTGCGCCAGTGGTCGACCGAGGACGAGCGGGTCGTCCAGGAGTCGATGCGGCAGACCGGCGTCGCCGAACTGGCCGACCGCTACGTGGACGAGCTGTCGGGCGGTCAGCGCCAGCGCGTGTGGATCGCCATGGCACTCGCCCAGCAGACGCCGCTGCTGCTGCTCGACGAACCGACGACGTTCCTGGACATCCAGCACCAGATCGACGTGCTGGACCTGTGTGCGGAGCTGCACGAGGAGCAGGGGCGCACGCTCGTCGCCGTGCTGCACGACCTGAACCACGCCGCCCGCTACGCCACGCACCTCATCGCCCTGCGCCAGGGCCGGGTCGTCGCCGAGGGCGCGCCGAAGGACATCGTCACGGCCGGCCTGGTGGAGGAGGTCTTCGGACTGCGCTGCCAGGTCATCGACGACCCGGAGACGGGGACGCCGCTGGTCGTGCCGGCGGCGCGGAAGGCACGCGTCGGGGCAGGGGCAGGGGCCGAGAAGACGGTCGCTACAGAAGCTTCCTGAGCTGGAGCAGGTCGCGCACGCCCGCGTGCAGTTTCACCCGGCCCGAGCCCCAGGCCTTGGCGAAGCTCAGCTCGCCGTCGACCAGGGCGACCAGGTCGTCACCCGTCATGGCGAGCCTGATCTCGGCCCTGTCCGGCGGCGGTCCCTGCACGGTGTCGTGCACCTCGATCCGCCCGCCGCGCATACGGCCGACGAAGGTGACGTCCAGGTCCGTGATGTGGCAGCTCACCGAACGGTCCAGGGCCGCCGCGTCGCGGACGTCCCCTTCGGCGCGCTGCATGTTGTCGGAGAGCTTGTCGAGTGCGCTGCGGCACTCCTCGATCGTGGCCATCGCGTCGACGGTACCGCAGCGGTTCGCGGTAGCGTCGGGGCATGGAAGACGCAGTTCCAGAAATGCCGGTGGCGGAGGAGGAACCCGCCCCCGAGCCGGAGCCGGAGCCCGGGCCTGAGCCGGTGCCGGCACCGGAGGACGACCCCGCCGCCCCCGCCCCGCTGAACGTTCCCCGCACCCCTACGGGCAACGCCGACGTGGACGCGGCCCTGGACCGGCTCGGTGACGCGGACCACCTCGCCACGGACGGACACCTCGAGGTGTACGAGGATGTACACCGGGGGCTGCGCGACGCGCTCACCGCGCTCGACGCCCGCCCGGGACCCCCGGCGCCCCCGTCGCAGCACGGACCTAGGAGCTGAACCGAACGTGGCAGGAGTCGCACGCCGCCGTCTCGACGCGGAGCTGGTCCGCCGGAAGCTCGCGCGCTCGCGTGAGCATGCCGGCCAGCTGATCGCCGCCGGGCGGGTCTCCGTCGGCAAGACCGTCGCGACCAAACCCGCCACGCAGGTGGAGACCGCGGCCGCGATCGTCGTCGCGGCCGACGCGAACGATCCCGACTACGTCTCCCGCGGCGGCCACAAGCTCGCCGGCGCGCTGACGGCGTTCCTGCCGCAGGGCCTGGTCGTCGAGGGACGCAGGGCGCTCGACGCCGGCGCGTCCACCGGCGGTTTCACCGATGTCCTGCTGCGGGCGGGCGCCGCCCATGTCGTCGCCGTGGACGTCGGATACGGACAACTCGCCTGGTCTCTGCAGAACGATGAACGCGTCACCGTCAAGGACCGTACGAACGTTCGCGAATTGACACTTGAAGAGATCGATGGGGAGCCTGTGGATCTTGTCGTGGGGGATCTGTCCTTCATCCCGCTCGGGCTGGTCCTGCCCGCCCTGGTGCGGTGCGTGAAGCCGGACGCGGACCTGGTGATGATGGTCAAGCCGCAGTTCGAGGTGGGGAAGGAGCGGCTGGGCAGCGGGGGAGTCGTACGCAGCACCCAGCTGCGGGCCGAAGCGGTGACGGGGGTGCCCAGAAGGCCTGGGGGCTGGGGCTCGGGGTGAAGGGCGTGACGGCCAGTCCGCTGCCCGGGCCGTCGGGGAATGTCGAATACTTTCTGTGGCTGCGGGCCGGGGCACCGGAACTGGACCCGGCCGATGTCGACCGTGCAGTGGCGGAGGGGCCGCGTTGACCGAGAACCGAGCTCGTACTGTTTTCCTGCTCGCCCACACGGGGCGGCCCGCCGCCGTGCGCAGTGCCGAGCTCGTCGTGAAGGGACTGCTGCGCTCCGGTCTTGGCGTGCGCGTCCTGGAGGCCGAGGCGCGTGACCTGCCGCTGCCGGACGAGGTGGAGCTGGTCAAGGAGGCCACTCCGCAGTGCCTCGACGGGTGTGAGCTGCTCATAGTGCTGGGCGGTGACGGCACGCTGCTGCGCGGTGCCGAGTTCGCGCGGGCGTCGGGCGTGCCGATGCTCGGCGTCAACCTCGGGCGCGTGGGGTTCCTCGCGGAGGCCGAGCGGGACGACCTCGACAAGGTCGTCGACCGGGTGGTGAGCAAGGCGTACGAGGTCGAGGAGCGGATGACCGTCGACGTCGTGGTGCACCGCAACGGGGACATCGTGCACACGGACTGGGCGCTGAACGAGGCGGCCGTGCAGAAGGTGTCCGCCGAGCGGATGCTGGAGGTCGTCCTGGAGATCGACGGGCGGCCCGTGACCGGGTTCGGCTGCGACGGGATCGTGTGTGCGACGCCCACGGGGTCGACGGCGTACGCGTTCTCCGCGGGTGGGCCGGTGGTGTGGCCGGAGGTCGAGGCGTTGTTGATGGTGCCGATCTCGGCCCATGCCTTGTTCGCGAAGCCGTTGGTGACATCGCCGGATTCTGTGTTGGCTGTGGAGGTTCTGCCACACATTCCGCCGGGGGTTCTGTGGTGTGACGGGCGGCGGACGGTGGAGTTGCCGCCGGGCGCCAGGGTGGAGGTGCGGCGGGGGGCTGTGCCGGTGCGGCTGGCTCGGTTGCATCATGCTTCGTTCACGGATCGGCTGGTGGCGAAGTTCGCGCTGCCCGTTTCCGGGTGGCGGGGGGCTCCTCACTAGCGGTTTGTGGGGGTGGTTTCGCTTGGTGGGCGGGTGCGGGCTCGTTGTGGCTTGTCGCGCAGTTCCCCGCGCCCCTTAGGGTCGGTATCCACCCGCGTGGGTGACAGAGACGGGCCAGTCGCAATTGGTTGCCCGGACCTCGTAAGGTCGTGTCCGTGTTGGAGGAGATGCGGATACGGTCGCTCGGCGTGATCGACGACGCTGTCGTCGAGCTGTCGCCCGGGTTCACCGCGGTCACCGGTGAGACGGGTGCGGGCAAGACCATGGTGGTCACCAGCCTCGGGTTGCTGCTGGGCGGGCGTGCGGACCCGGCTCTCGTGCGGATCGGGGCCGGGAAGGCCGTCGTGGAGGGGCGGATCACCGTCCCGGACAACGCCACGGCCGCCGTACGCGCCGAGGAGGCCGGGGCCGAGCTCGACGACGGGGCGCTGCTGATCAGCCGTACCGTTTCCGCCGAGGGGCGCTCGCGGGCGCACCTGGGCGGGCGCAGTGTGCCCGTGGGGGTGCTCGCCGAGCTCGCCGACGAGCTGGTGGCCGTGCACGGGCAGACGGACCAGCAGGGGCTGCTCAAGCTGTCCCGGCAGCGGCAGGCGCTCGACCGGTACGCCGGTGACGCGGTCGCCGTGCCGCTGGCCAAGTACGGCGAGGCCTACAAGCGGCTGCGGGCCGTCTCCGCCGAGCTCGACGAGATCACCACGCGGGCGCGTGAGCGGGCCCAGGAGGCCGACATGCTCCGCTACGGGCTCGACGAGATCGCGGCCGTCGAGCCCCGGGCCGGCGAGGACGTGGAGCTGGCCGAGGAGGCCGAGCGGCTGGGGCACGCCGAGGCGCTGGCGTCCGCCGCCGCGGTCGCGCACGCGGCACTCGCGGGCAATCCGGAGGACCCGGAGGGCGTCGACGCCGGGACGCTCGTTG
>KE354307.1 GCA_000415505.1 Streptomyces afghaniensis 772 | reverse complement strand
CGGGCGCCCAGGACGGCGACGGCAACGCGGCGAACGCGCTGGGCGCGCTGCACGCCGAGCGGGGCGAGACCCAGACGCCGAGCGCTGGTACCGGGCCGCGATGGACGCGGGCGACGTGAACGGCGCCTACAACCTGGGGCTGCTCTGCGCCGAGCAGGGGCGCACCGCGCAGGCCGAGCAGTGGTACCGGCGCGCGGCCTACGCCAGGCACCGGGAAGCCGCGAACGCGCTGGCGATCCTGCTGCTGCGGGCCGGGGACGAGACCGGCGCCGAGCCGTGGTTCTCCAAGGCCGCGGAGGCCGGGAGCGTGGACGCCGCCTTCAACCTGGGCATCCTGCACGCCGGCCGGGGCGAGGAGCAGGC
>KE354306.1 GCA_000415505.1 Streptomyces afghaniensis 772 | reverse complement strand
TCGCCGACCGCATCGGGGAGATCGGGATCCTGCTGCGCGACGCGGCCGGGGACCTGGCCGGGTACGCCGACGACCTGGACGCCGATCCGCTGCGGCTGGCGGCCGTCGAGGAGCGGCGGGCCGCGCTGACCGGGCTGACGCGGAAGTACGGCGAGGACATCGCCGCCGTGCTGGCCTGGGCCGAGCGCAGTGCCGCCCGGCTGACCGAACTCGACGGGGACGACGAGCGGATCGGGGAACTGACCGCCGAGCGGGACGCGCTGCGGGCCGAACTGGGCGGGCTCGCACAGGCGTTGACGGACGCGCGGACGGAGGCCGCCGAGCGGTTCGCCGCTGCAGTGACCGCCGAGCTGGCCTCGCTGGCCATGCCGCACGCGCGCGTGTCCTTCGACATCCGGCAGACCGAGGACCCCGACGGCGTCGAGGTCGGCGGCCGTCCGGTCGCGTACGGGCCCGCGGGGGCCGACGAGGTCGAGCTGCTGCTGGCCCCGCACCCGGGCGCACCGCCGCGGCCGATCGCCAAGGGGGCGTCCGGTGGTGAGCTGTCCCGCGTGATGCTGGCCGTGGAGGTCGTGTTCGCGGGGACGGACCCCGTGCCGACGTATCTCTTCGACGAGGTCGACGCCGGTGTCGGTGGCAAGGCGGCGGTCGAGATCGGCCGGCGGCTCGCGCGCCTGGCGAGGACCGCGCAGGTCGTGGTCGTGACCCATCTGCCGCAGGTCGCCGCCTTCGCCGACCGGCAGTTGCTGGTGGAGAAGACGAACGACGGGTCGGTCACCCGTTCCGGTGTGAAGGTGCTGGAAGGGGAGGAGCGGGTCCGGGAGCTGTCCCGGATGCTCGCCGGCCAGGAGGATTCGGAGACGGCCCGGGCGCACGCGGAGGAGCTGCTGGCGACGGCTCGGGCGGATCTGTAGCGCAGGAGCGGTCGCGTAGTTGACGGGAGATGCGCCGATCTTCACTCGTGTGGGTGACCCGGCCCGGCGCGTCTCCCCGATGCCGCGCCCCGCTGTCGCGCCGCCGGGCTTCGGGGCGTTCCCGGAACCCGCATATGTCCTGGCATCCTTGGCGGAGGACGCGTGGGAATCCTGCGCGGTGACTGTCCGACCCGAACCAGGAGCCCGGCCACGTGACCCCCGTGAGCAGCCACTCACCGCATGGCCAGTCGCCGTTGCGCACCGTGCAGGTGCTGGGCGGAGGCAATGCGGCCAGCAGTGCGCATGTGCGCTCCCTGACTGCGGGGCTCGTCGCGCGGGGCGTGAAAGTCACGGTGTGCGCCCCCTATGAGGCGGATCGCGCCTATGACTTCAGCGGTGTCGGGGCGGACCATGTGCATGTGCCGCGCAGCAGTGACCCGGTGTCGGTCGCGGCCCTGCGGGCGGCCTGTGCCGACGCCGATCTGGTGCACGCGCACGGGTTGCACGCCTCGTTCCGTACCGTGCTCGCTCTCAGCGGGCGGCGCGTGCGTACTCCGCTCGTCGTGACGTGGCACGACCGGGCGCACGCCGACGGCGCCCGCGCTCATCTGCTGCGGGTGCTGGAGCGGCGGGTCGTGAAGGCGGCCACCGTGGTGCTGGGGACGACCTCGGCCCTCGTGGACCGGGCCAGGCGGACCGGCGCGCGGGACGCGCGGCTCGCGGCCGTCGCACTGCCCGGCCCCCGCAGGCCCCTGGAGCCCGACGACCCCGACCGGCTGCGGCCCAAGGTGCGTGCCGAACTCGGCGCCATCGGACGGCCGTTGCTGATGGCCGTCGGCTCCCTGGAGCGGCACCGCGGGTACGACGTGCTGCTGGACGCCGCGCGCGCCTGGCGCCGGCTCGATCCGGTGCCCCTGGTCGTGATCGCGGGCGAGGGGCCGCTGCGCGGTGAACTCCAGGAGCGGATCGAGGGCGAGGAGCTGCCCGTCCGGCTCATCGGGCGGCGCGACGACATCACCGACCTGCTCGCCGCCGCCGACCTCGCCCTGCTGCCCAGCCGGTGGGAGGAGGCGCGCTCCGTTCTCGCCCAGGAGGCCCTCCACGCACGCGTGCCGCTCGTCGCGACCGATGTCGGCGGCATCCCGGAACTCGTCGGCGACGCGGCCGAACTCGTCCCGCGCGGCGACGCGGAGGCGCTCGCCGGCACCGTCGTACGCCTGCTCGGCGACCCCGAGCGCCGGGAGCTGATGAAGGCCAAGGGCGCGCGGCAGGCGGCGACCTGGCCGAGCGAGGACGAGACGGTCGCCCAAGTGCTCAGCGTGTACGACGAGTTGACCCAGCCCCGGCCCCTCGCCTAGACATCCCGGGCGCTAGGGAACGTGCCTGCGGGCCCGCAGCGCCAGGCTCAGGGCCAGTACCGTCTGCGGGTCGTCGAGGTCCGTGCCCAGCAACTCCCCGATGCGCGCCAGGCGGTTGTAGAGCGTCTGCCGGTTGAGGTGGAGCTCCCGGGCCGTCTCCGCCTTGCGTCCCGCGTGGGCGAGGTAGGTCGACAGGGTGGGCAGCAGCGGCGGCCGGGAGCGCCGGTCGTGCTCCAGGAGCGGACCGAGGGCCCGGTCGACGAAGGCGGCCAGGTCCGGATGGTCGCGCAGTCGCCACAGCAGCAGATCGATGTCCAGGCGCCGGGCGTCGTACCAGGGCCGGTCCGGCAGGCCCTGGGCCGCCGTGGCCGTCTCGGCCGCGTGCCGCAGGCCCGACGCCGCAGCCGTCCAGCCGCCCGCCACCCCCACGACCACCACGGGCGGCGGTCCGCCCGGCCGCAGCATCCCGGCCCGGCCGACCCCGGCGCGCAGCGCCACCGCGACCCGTTCCGCGACCGTCGCCCGCTCCGGCTCCGAGCGCAGCCCCAGCAGCACCAGCACCCGGCCCTCCACCGGCCGTACCCCGAGCAGCACCGGCACGCCCACCGAGGCCAGTTCCTCGGACACCGCCCGGGCCAGCACGGCCCAGCCTCCCCCCGGCGACAGGGCGTCCCCGAGCCGCATGACGACCGGCAGCAGCGGGCCGTCGCCCGGCCGGAAACCCAGCACGCGCGCCTGCGCCGGGGCGTCCTGTGCCGTGACCCGGCCCTCGGCGAGGTCCGTGAGGAAGTCGCCGCGCCCGCGCGCCGCCAGCTCCTCCTCCTGCCGTGCCTGCATCAGCACCACGGCCAGGATGCCCGCGGCCCGCTCGGCCGCCATCCGGTGCACCGGCGCCAGAGGAGCCCGTACGGGCAGCAGGACGAGCCGCGCGCGGACGCCCCCGCTGCCGGGTCCGCCGCCCGGCACGTCCACCAGGACCGAGCCCGCGAGCGGCGGCTCGTCCTTGTGCTGGCCGCGCAGCCCCTCCCACACCTGGAGCGGGTCCGCGCCCTCGGGACCGGCCCCGGCGGCGTACAGCAACTGCCCGTCCGTCGTCTCCAGGAAGACGGGATTGCCGCCGAAGTCGGCCAGGATGCCGAGGACCTGGGGAACCCCGCCGCCGCCCAGCAGGGCCTCCGTGCACCGCCGGTGCACCTCCTCGGCCCGCTGGAGCAGCGCGTAGTGGCCGTTGACGATCTCGGTGTGGATCTCCTCCGTGACCGTGACGAACGGCACCTCGCGGTGCAGCTGGACGAGCGGCAGCCCGGCCGAACGGGCCGTGTCGACGAGGGCGGCGGGCAGCCGTGTGAAGCGCGGGCCGAGCTCCACGACCAGGGCGGCGATGCCGCGCTCGGCCAGCGTGCGGACGAACGCCCGCTGTTCGGCCGGGCGGGTGCCGAGGCCGTAGCCCGTGGTCAGCAGCAGCTCGCCGCCCTTGAGCAGCGAGGCGATGTGCGGCACCTCACCGGCGTGCACCCAGCGCACGGTCCGCCCCAGCCGGTCGGCCCCCGCCAGCACCTCGGGCAGCCCGCTGCGCAGCCCCGGCAGCTCCAGTGCCCGCTGCACGGTGATCCCGGCGGCCTGGGTGCCGTAGCCGCTGTCCGTCCCGGTCTCCATGAGCCGGACGCTACCCGCGCGGGTGCCTGCGGGACATCTCCGGCGGGGCACCGGGACGATCACCTCCAGGAGCCCGCAGAGGGTCTCCCCGGATTACGGCGTGATCGACCGGGTACGGGCGCGGTCATGGACATCAGCGTGGTCGCCGTGGGGCGGGAGGACGACAGTCCGGTCGAGGAGCCGTTGCGGGTGGCGGTGCTCGCCGACCGGCTCGGGTACCGAGAGGTGTGGGCGGGCGAGGGACCGACGTGGGACTCGTTCGTCCTGGCGACGGCGATCGGCGCGGCCACCGGACAGGCGACCCTGACGGCCGGTCCCGTGCCGGTGTCGGTGCGCGACCCGCTCACCATCGTGCGGGGCGCCGCGTCCACCGCGGCCGTCACCGGTCGGCCCGTCGGCGTGGCCCTGGGCACCTCCAGCAAGCGGGTCGTCGAGGGCGTGCACGGCCGGCCGCGGACCCGGCCCGCCGCCGCCCTCGCGGAGTCGGCGGCGGCCGTGCGCGCGCTGATGGACAGCCGGCCGGGCGAGCCGATCGTGCCCGGCAGCGGCTTCCCGCGCCGTCTCCCGCCGCCCGGAGGCATGGTCACCGTCGCGGCGTTCGGCGAACGCGCGGTCGCCGCGGCCGTCGAGCACGCCGACCGGATGCTGCTCGACCTCGTCTCCCCCGAGCAGGTCCGCATGCTGCGGGCCCGGATGCTCGCCGCCGCCGAGCGGGCCGGGCGTACGCCGCCCCGGCTGGCCGCCTGGCTGCCCGCCGCCGTGGACCCGGAGCCCGAGACGCTCACCCAGGTCCTGCGCAGCGTCGCCGGCTATCTCACCGTTCCGGGCTACAGCGACATGTTCGTCGAGGCGGGGTTCGCCGCGGTCGTCGAACTGGCCGCCAAGGGAGCCGACCCCGACACCCTGCTGCGGGCCCTGCCGCCCGAGGCCGCGGACACGGTCGCGCTCGTCGGCGACGTCGGCACCGTCCGCGCCCGCATCGACGCCTACGCCGAGGCCGGCCTCGACGAGATCGCCCTGGTCCCGGCCACGGCGGGCGACCCGGCGGGGGAGCGGACGCTCACGGCCCTCAGGCCGGCGTGATGTTGTGGTTGAAGCGGAACACGTTGTCCGGGTCGTAACGCCGCTTCAGCTCCGCCAGCCGCCGGGTGTTCTCGGTGCCCAGTCCCGCCACCACCCGGTCGGTGCCCTCGTCGCCGATGAAGTTCAGGTAGACGGCGCCGGTGCTCCACGGCCGGACGTCGGCGCGCACGTCCCGAACCCACCGCACGCACCGCTCGTCGTCCGCCGGGTCCTCCCAGATGCCGAAGGGATGCACCGCCCAGGGCGCGTCCCGGTAGGGCACCGGATACTCGCCCGGGCCGTCGGCGATCGCCCCGCCCTGCGGGAACAGCACGTGCTGGGTGCCGGTCGGCACCGGCATGGACTCGGCCCGGGCGCAGAAGACGTCCACGAAGTCGTCCGGCGCGCCCACCAGGTACTCCGCCGACCAGTAGTTCCGCATCCCCGGCGGGTCGTCGATCATGCACTGGACGTCGGCGTACGGCATCGTGCCGACGATCTCGGCCTCGTGCGGCAGGGCCAGCAGGGGCTGGGCGACCTTGCGCAGGTCGTCCTCGCCGCCGGCGTACGTCAGCAGCATGCCGCACACGAGCCTGCCCACGAGGTGCCCGGGTACGAAATCCTCCGGCGGGCCGGTGAAGTAGAGGACGCCGCCGCCCGCCTCGTCGGGCCCGTGCGCGATCACCTCGCGGTAGGTGCGCACCACCTCCGGCCCGTGCTCGGGCAGGAACAGCACCAGCGCGATGGAGAACTCGGGCAGTTCGTGCAGCCGCAGCGTCAGCGCCGTGGCGACGCCGAAGTTCCCGCCGCCGCCGTGCAGCGCCCAGAACAGGTCCGGGTTCTCGTCGGCGCTCGCGTGGATCCGGGTGCCGTCGGCGGTGACGAGTTCGACACCGAGCAGGTTGTCGACGGCGAGGCCGCACCAGCGGTCGAGCCAGCCGGTGCCGCCGCCCAGCACGAAACCGCCGACGCCCGTGGTGGAGGCACGGCCGCCGGTCGTCGCCAGTCCGTACGGCTCGGTGGCCCGGTCCAGGTGGCTCATCGTGGCCCCGCCTGCGACCCGGACCGCCTGCGCGGCCGGATCCACGGTCACCTCGTGCATCCGGCGCAGATCGACCACCACGCCGCCCTCGCCCACGGCCATGCCCGCCACGCTGTGGCCGCCGCCCCGGACCGCGACCGGCAGATCCAGCTCCCTGGCGAACCGCACGGCCCGCACGACGTCGTCCTCGTCGGCGCACTGCGCGAGCACGGCGGGCCGTCGGTCGATCATGGCGTTGAAGACGGCCCGGGCTCGTCGTAGCCCGGGTCCTCCGGGGCGAACACGTCGCCGGTCAGATCCTCGCGCAGCGCGGTGAGGGCCGCGCCCGCCTTCGAGAGGGAAGCCATGGCCGCCCCCTTCCGAAAAGGGGCAATCGTCCGTTTCCAGACTAGGGGGCCATGGCCGGTCGGGCCCGCTCAGCCGCCGTAGGCGCCCGAAGCCGTCAGACGCAGTGCCGTGTCGATCAGCGGCACGTGGCTGAACGCCTGCGGGAAGTTGCCCACCTGGCGCTGGAGGTGCGGGTCCCACTCCTCCGCCAGCAGGCCGAGGTCGTTGCGCAGCGACAGCAGCTTCTCGAACAGCTTGCGGGCCTCGTCCACCCGGCCGATCATCGCCAGGTCGTCGGCCATCCAGAACGAGCAGGCGAGGAACGCGCCCTCGTCGCCCGGCAGGCCGTCGACGCCCTCGTTGTCGCCCTGCGTCGGGTAGCGCAGGATGAAGCCGTCCGGCGTGGACAGCTCCCGCTGGATCGCCTCGATGGTGCCGATGACCCGCTTGTCGTCCGGCGGCAGGAAGCCCATCTGCGGGATCAGCAGCAGCGACGCGTCCAGCTCCTTCGAGCCGTACGACTGCGTGAAGGTGTTGCGTTCCTTGTCGTAGCCCTTCTCGCACACGTCGCGGTGGATGTCGTCGCGCAGTTCCTTCCACCGCTCCAGCGGGCCGTCCGCGTCGCCGGACTCGATCAGCTTGATCGTGCGGTCGACGGCGACCCAGGCCATCACCTTGGAGTGCACGAAGTGGCGGCGCGGGCCGCGCACCTCCCAGATGCCCTCGTCCGGCTCCTGCCAGTGGTCCTCCAGGTAGCGGATCAGCTTCAGCTGGAGCAGCGAGGCGTAGTCGTTGCGGGCGAGGCCCGTCATGTGGGCCAGGTGCAGGGCCTCGGTGACCTCGCCGTAGACGTCCAGCTGGAGCTGGTGCGCGGCGCCGTTGCCGACCCGGACCGGGGTGGAGTTCTCGAAGCCCGGCAGCCAGTCCAGCTCCGCCTCGCCGAGCTCGCGCTCGCCGGCGATGCCGTACATGATCTGGAGGTTCTCCGGGTCGCCCGCCACGGCCCGCAGCAGCCACTCGCGCCAGGCGCGGGCCTCCTCGCGGTAGCCGGTGCGCAGCAGCGAGGACAGCGTGATCGCCGCGTCCCGGAGCCACGTGTAGCGGTAGTCCCAGTTGCGGACGCCGCCGATGTCCTCCGGCAGGGAGGTGGTCGGCGCGGCGACGATGCCGCCGGTCGGGGCGTACGTCAGGGCCTTCAGCGTGATCAGCGAGCGGACCACGGCCTCCCGGTAGGGGCCGTGGTACGTGCAGTGGTCGACCCACTCGCGCCAGAAGTCCTCCGTCGCCTCCAGCGACTGCTCCGGCTCGGGCAGCGGCGGCGGCTCCTTGTGCGAGGGCTGCCAGGAGATCGTGAAGGCGATCCGGTCACCCGGCGCGACCGTGAAATCCGCGTACGTCGTCAGGGACTTGCCGTACGTCTCCGCGGATGTGTCGAACCACACGGAGTCGGGGCCCGCCACGGCCACCGTGCGCCCGTCGTGCTTGTGCACCCACGGCACCACCCGCCCGTAGGAGAACCGCATCCTGAGCGCCGAGCGCATCGGCACGCGGCCCGAGACGCCCTCCACGATCCGGATCAGCTGCGGGGCGCCGTCACGCGGCGGCATGAAATCCGTCACCCGGACCGTGCCCCGCTGGGTGTCCCACTCGGACTCCAGGATCAGCGAGTCACCGCGGTAGCTGCGCCGGGCCGCGGTGGGCGGCTGCTGGTCGGAGGCGTACGCCGGGCCGAGCCGCCAGAAGCCGTGCTCCTCGTTGCCCAGCAGGCCGGCGAAGATGGCGTGCGAGTCGAAGCGGGGCAGGCACAGCCAGTCCACCGTGCCGTCCCGGCAGACCAGGGCAGCGGTCTGCATGTCTCCGATGAGTGCGTAGTCTTCGATGCGCCCGGCCACGTGCAACTCCAGTCGAACGGCCACGTCACCCCGCAAGGGGGCTGTCGCTAGTGCGGTCAAGGGGGATTTTCAGCAAGTCTTGCAATGCGTCGTTGAGCGATGAAGCAAAACAGGTCACTCAGCCGTGATGCAAAGCGCCAATTGTTGCTCAACGAACTGACGAGCTCACGTTGTTCCGGTGCTTACGGGCGGGGGGTGGTGCCGTTGGGCCGGCGGGCTCGGCAGCGAGTGTCCGAGCAGGATACGACGCACGCCGATGTTCCGGGTGCCCGTCCAGGCAAGGCGAGTACGCCGAACGAGTGAGCAAGGGGTGAGAGACCGGTGAGGGTGACCGTCTCCGTGTCGGTGCGTGCGCGGAGCGTGGCCGGAAGCCATCCCCCCGCGGCGCTGATACGCTGGTAGCCCGTGGACCGGTGGGCAGCAAACCCCCGAACCGCAGCGACGGCGACCCCCCGGAAACCTCCGGCAGGCAGCCGTACCGCACCCCCAGACCGCGACCACGGGAGCCCCGTCTTGGCCATGCCGCCCGCCGCATTTCGTAATTCGACGACCAAGCACATCTTCGTCACCGGGGGTGTCGCCTCCTCGCTCGGCAAGGGCCTGACGGCCTCCAGCCTCGGCATGCTGCTCAAGGCCCGCGGTCTGCGCGTCGTGATGCAGAAGCTGGACCCGTACCTCAACGTCGACCCGGGCACGATGAACCCCTTCCAGCACGGTGAGGTGTTCGTCACCAACGACGGCGCCGAGACCGACCTGGACATCGGCCACTACGAGCGCTTCCTCGACCGTGACCTGGACGGTTCCGCGAACGTCACCACCGGCCAGGTGTACTCCACCGTGATCGCCAAGGAGCGCCGCGGCGAGTACCTGGGCGACACCGTGCAGGTCATCCCGCACATCACGAACGAGATCAAGCACCGCATCCGCCGCATGGCGACGGACGAGGTCGACGTCGTGATCACGGAGGTCGGCGGCACGGTCGGCGACATCGAGTCGCTGCCGTTCCTGGAGACCGTCCGCCAGGTCCGTCACGAGGTCGGCCGTGACAACGTCTTCGTCGTCCATATCTCGCTCCTGCCGTACATCGGCCCCTCGGGTGAGCTGAAGACGAAGCCCACCCAGCACTCGGTTGCGGCTCTGCGCAACATCGGTATCCAGCCGGACGCGATCGTGCTGCGCTGCGACCGCGAGGTCCCCACCGCGATCAAGCGGAAGATCTCGCTGATGTGCGACGTCGACGAGGCCGCCGTGGTCGCCTGCCCCGACGCCCGCTCGATCTACGACATCCCGAAGACCGTGCACGGCGAGGGCCTGGACGCCTATGTCGTCCGCAAGCTCGACCTGCCGTTCCGGGACGTCGACTGGACGACCTGGGACGACCTGCTCGACCGTGTCCACAACCCCGACCACGAGATCACCCTCGCGCTGGTCGGCAAGTACATCGACCTGCCCGACGCCTACCTTTCGGTCACCGAGGCACTGCGCGCCGGCGGCTTCGCCAACCGCGCCCGCGTCAAGATCAAGTGGGTCACCTCCGACGACTGCAAGACCCCGGCGGGCGCGGCCCAGCAGCTCGGCGACGTCGACGGCATCTGCATCCCCGGCGGGTTCGGCGACCGCGGCGTGCTCGGCAAGGTCGGCGCGATCAAGTACGCCCGCGAGAACAAGATCCCGCTGCTCGGCCTCTGCCTGGGCCTGCAGTGCATCGTGATCGAGGCCGCGCGGAACCTGGCCGACATCGGCGACGCCAACTCCACCGAGTTCGACCCGGCCACCGCCCACCCGGTCATCTCCACGATGGCCGAGCAGCTCGACATCGTCGCCGGTGAGGGCGACATGGGCGGCACCATGCGGCTCGGCATGTACCCGGCGAAGCTGGCCGAGGGCTCGATCGTGCGCGAGGTGTACGACGGCAAGGAGTACGTCGAGGAGCGCCACCGGCACCGCTACGAGGTGAACAACGCCTACCGCGCGGAGCTGGAGAAGCGGGCGGGCATCCTGTTCTCCGGCACCTCGCCGGACGGCAAGCTCGTCGAGTACGTCGAGTACCCCCGTGACGTCCACCCGTACCTGGTCGCCACCCAGGCGCACCCGGAGCTGCGCTCGCGGCCGACCCGCCCGCACCCGCTGTTCGCCGGGCTCGTCAAGGCCGCGGTCGAGCGGAAGACTTCGAAGTAACACACCAGTTGTACGGTGGCCGGGGTGCATCCCTTCAAAGGGTGTGCACCCCGGTTTCTTTTCGGCACGTCGGGCCCGGCACGCGCAGTCGCGCCGGGCACGTGGAAGGACAGGCATGACGATCAAGGACACCCCGGAGGAATGGGAGATCCGGGCGACGGACACCCCCTTCGTGGGCAACAAGACCTCCGTCCGCACCGACGACGTGGTCATGCCCGACGGCACCGTGGTCGGCCGCGACTACCAGGTCCACCCCGGCTCCGTGGCCGTCCTCGCCCTCGACGAGGCCGACCGCGTCCTGGTCCTGCGCCAGTACCGCCACCCCGTGCGCCACAAGCTGTGGGAGATCCCGGCCGGTCTGCTCGACGTCCCCGGCGAGAACCCGCTGCACGCCGCCCAGCGCGAGCTGTACGAGGAGGCGCACGTCAAGGCCGAGGACTGGCGGGTGCTGACCGACGTCTACACCACCCCCGGCGGCTGCGACGAGGCCGTCAGGATCTTTCTCGCCCGTGGTCTGTCCGAGGCCGAGGGCGAGCGCTTCGCGGTCGAGGAGGAAGAGGCCGACATGGAGCTCGACCGGGTGCCGGTCGAGGACCTCGTCCGCGGCGTGCTGGCCGGGGAACTGCACAACAACTGTCTCGTCGTGGGCGTCCTCTCCCTGGTCGCCGCGCGCGCCGGCGACGGTCTGGACGCCCTGCGCCCGGCCCAGGCGCCGTGGCCGGCGCGTCCCTTCGAGGCGTGAAGGTGTCCGAATCCCGCCCTGCACCCCGTACCGCGCCCCATGCCCTGCGCGGTGTGAAGATCGGCTGATCCGATCGGGGGATGTGCCCGCCGTGCCCGTCGTGCTCCGCCCGGGACGTTGCAGAGCGTGAACTAGGCTCTGTTCACGCCCGGACCGGAGTCCCGGCGGGCTTGTGCGTGTGGTGGGACGGGAGTGTGGCCCGTGACGGATCAGGTCGTGGAGACAGGCGACGTGCGGCTGACCGGACACGCTTCCGGGGAGAGCCGATTCCTGGGCCGCACACGGGAATTGAAGGAACTGCGCGCCGACATCGAGCGCGCCGGCCTGGACACCCTCGCCGGCCGCAAGCCTCCACGCGCGCGTGTGCTGCTCATCGCCGGCCGGCCCGGCTCGGGGCGCACCGCACTCGCCGAGGAGCTCGTCCGGCAGGTCGCCGACCGTTACCCCGGCGGGGTACTGCGCGCCCGCCTGAGCGACCCCGACGGCACCCCCGTGCCGGTCGGGCACACCGCCCGGGAACTGCTCGCCGCCCTGGACCGGCAGGCCCCGGCAGGCGCCTGCGAAGACGACCTCACCGACGCCCTGCGCACTGCCCTGGCCGACCGCCGGGCCCTGCTCCTGCTGGACGACGCGGCCGACGCCGAGCAGGTCGACGCCCTGCTGCCCGACACCCCGGATGCCTGGTCGTCGCGGTCTCCGAGGGGCCGCTGACCGGCATCTCGGACGTCCGCCCGTGCACCCTCGGCGGCCTGGACGCCAAGTCCGGGGTGGAGCTGCTGTCCCGGCACACCGGCTCGGTCCGCATCACCGTCGACCCCCGGGCCGCCGAGGGCCTCGCCGAGGAGTGCCAGGGGCAGCCGGCCGCGCTGATGCTGGCGGCGGCTGGCTCGCCGCCCGTCCCAAGGCGGCCGTCTCCGACCTCGCCAAACAACTGCGTGCCGAAGACGGCGAAGGCACCGCGCTGAGCCGGGTCTTCCGCCTCGCCTACGCGGCCCTGCCCGCCACCGCCGCCCGGATGCTGCGCCTGCTCGCCCTCGCTCCGGCCGGACTGGTCGACCCGCAGACCGCCTCCGCGCTCGTCGGCTGCTCCGTCGACAGCGCCCGCACCACCCTCGACGGCTTCGTCGCCCTCCGGCGTTCCTGCACGCGGTGGACTCGCCGCTGCCGCAGTACGAGGTGCCGGGCTGTCTGCACGACCGGCTCCGCGTCCTCGCCGAGCGCCATGAGCGCCCGGCCGAGCTCCAGCTGGCCCGCGCCCGCATGCTGGAGCGGACGGTGCGACTGCTCCAGGCCTGCCGGGCGATCACCGAGACCGACAGCCCCCAGGCGCGCCAGAAGCTCCTCGACCTGCCTCGCGCCCTGCGCTTCCCCACGCCCCGGGCGGCCGCCGAGTGGCTGCGCGTGACCCGGCCCGCCCTGCTGGCCTCGGCCCGGCTCGCGGTCGCCGACGGGCAGCTGGACACCCTGGCCCGGCGGCTGATGTCCCAGCTGGTGCGGGCCATGGTGGCGCATGTCGGCACCCAGGCGGCGGCGCCCGACCTCTACGACATCCACAGCCTGGTCCTCGACGTGGCCGAGCGCCGGAACCTGCCCCGCGAGCGGGCCGCCGCCCTGCTCAACCTCGGCGACCTCGACGCCCGGACCGGCCGCACGGCCGACGCCCTGGCCCGGTACCGGGCCGCGCTGGACGCCGGACGCGAGGTGAACGATCCGTATGCGACCGGCCGCGCGATGGAATCCGTAGGCGGTGCGCATCTGGAGCTCGGCGACTTCGACCGGGCCGCCGACTGGTTCGGCCGGGCCCTCGTCGAGCGGCTCGCC
>KE354305.1 GCA_000415505.1 Streptomyces afghaniensis 772 | reverse complement strand
CGGCTGCCCCGCGCCGTGCGCGGACGGCGGCGGAGGGCTCGGCGAGCCAGACGTCCAACCGTCCCGAAGCCACGACCTCCGGTCCCGAAGCCACGACCTCCGGTCCCGAACCCACGACCTCCGGCTCCGAAGCCCGGGCGACCGAAGGCGAATCAGCGGCGACCGCGACCGGCGCTCAGCCACCGGTCACCGAGCCGGAGTCGCCGGACACCGGGCCCGGAACCCCGGCCGCCTCGCCGGAGCCGCGCCGGGCGCGCAGCGCGAGTGACGGCTCGGCATCGCAGCAGGCCCAGCCAGATGCCGCTGCCGGCCCTCGCCGCGCGCGCAGCGCTTCGGAGGGATCCGGCAGTCAGCGGCCGATTCGGCCCGGCGACAGCCGGCCGGGCAGGGCAGCACGGCCCCCGCGCAGCTCGGACGCCCCCTGGCACCACGCCCGCCCGGCCTTCGAGGAACCGGCTCCCGAACCGTCCCCCGAGGCCGGCGCGCTGCCGACCCCCGAGCCGTCGGATGGCCCGAAGGCCCCGAACACCACCTCGGAGTCACCGGACACCCCCGAACCCTCAGAACCGGCGAACAACCCGCAGCCCACCGACAACCCCGAAGACCCCACAGGAGGCCCGCGGTGAACGACGTGCTCGACGTCACCCTGCGTCTCCTGATCGTCTTCGTCGTCTTCCTCACCTTCCCCCTGATCATCGGCCAGACCGAACACAAGGTGATGGCCCACATGCAGGGCCGCCTCGGCCCCATGTACGCCGGCGGCTTCCACGGCTGGGCCCAGCTGATCGCCGACGGCGTGAAGTTCGCGCAGAAGGAGGACGTCGTCCCCGCGGGCGCGGACCGCCGCATCTTCCAACTGGCACCCGCCGTCGCCCTCCTGCCGTACCTCCTCGTCCTGCTCGCCATCCCCATCGGCCCGGACGAGGGAGCCGTCGGCCAGGTCATCGACGCCGGTGTCTTCTTCGTCCTGGCCGTCATGGGCGTCGGCGTCCTCGGCTCGCTCATGGCCGGCTGGGCGTCCGCGAACAAGTTCTCCCTCCTCGGGGGCCTGCGCACCGCCGCCCAGCTCCTCGCCTACGAACTGCCGATGCTCCTCACCGCCGCCTCGGTGGCGATGGCGGCCGGCACCGTCTCCATCCCCGGCATCCTCGACGCCTTCGAGTGGTGGTGGCTGCCCTGGCAGATCGTCGGCGCGATCGTCTTCTTCGTGGCCGGCCTCGCCGAACTCCAGCGCCCGCCCTTCGACATGCCCGTCGCGGACTCGGAGATCATCTTCGGCGCGTACACCGAGTACACCGGCCTCCGCTTCGCCCTCTTCCTCCTCGCCGAGTACGCCGGAATCGTCGTCCTGTGCGGCCTGACCACCGTCCTCTTCCTGGGTGGCTGGCACGGCCCCTGGGGCGCCGACGGCCTCGGCTGGGTCTGGACCCTGCTGAAGACCGCCGTCCTCGCCTTCCTCGTCATCTGGCTGCGCGTCACCTACCCCCGCCTGCGCGAGGACCAGCTCCAGAAACTGTCCTGGACCCTCCTCGTCCCCCTCTCCCTCGCCCAGATCGCCCTCACCGGCATCGTCAAGGTGGTGATCCAGTAACCATGGCCCCCATCCCCGGCAGCGGCCTGGCCAAGGGCCTGGCCGTCACCCTCCGCACGATGACGAAGAAGTCCGTCACCGCGCAGTACCCCGACGCCCAGCCCGACCTCCCGCCCCGCACCCGCGGCGTGATCGGCCTGTTCGAGGAGAACTGCACGGTCTGCATGCTGTGCGCCCGCGAGTGCCCGGACTGGTGCATCTACATCGACTCCCACAAGGAGACGGTCCCGGCGGCGACCCCCGGCGGCCGCGAACGCAGCCGCAACGTCCTCGACCGCTTCGCCATCGACTTCTCCCTGTGCATGTACTGCGGTATCTGCATCGAGGTCTGTCCTTTCGACGCCCTGTTCTGGTCCCCGGAGTTCGAGTACGCCGAGACCGACATCCGCGACCTCACCCACGAGCGCGACAAGCTCCGCGAGTGGATGTGGACCGTCCCGGCCCCGCCGGCCCTCGACCCCGGCGCGGAGGAACCGAAGGAACTCGCCACCGCCCGCAAGACCGCCGACAAGCTGGCCGCCCAGCAGGCCCCGCCCGCCACCGAACCGCACGCCGACGAGCAGGCCCGGGCAGCCGAGCGACCGACCCGCCCGCAGGGCGACTCCAAGCAGCAGACGGACCAGCCCAGGCCGGGGCAGGAGGGCCGGGAATGACCCTCGCAGCGACTGCAGGCCTCCTCACGGCAGGCCCGACCACCAGGGCCGCGGCCGAAACCCACGGCTTCCTCTCCCCGACGGGCGTCGAGATCGCCTTCCTCCTCGTCGGTCTGGTCACCTTCGGCGCCGCGCTCGTCACCGTCACCACCCGGCAACTGGTGCACGCCGCCCTGTGGCTGGTGGTCACCCTCGGCGGCCTGGCCGTCGAGTACCTCCTGCTCACCGCCGAGTTCATCGCCTGGGTGCAGGTCCTCATCTACGTCGGTTCCGTCGTCGTCCTCCTCCTGTTCGGTCTGATGCTCACCAGGGCCCCCATCGGCCGCTCCCCGGACGCCGACTCAGGCAACCGCTGGGGCGCCCTCACCGTCGCCGTCGCCGCCGCTGCCGCCCTGGTCTGGGTCGTCGTCGACGCCTTCCGCACCACCTGGATCGACCTGGACGGCCCCGCCGCCGGCTCCACCGAGGCCACCGGCGCGAGCCTCTTCCAGAACTGGGTCCTCCCCTTCGAGGCCCTCTCCGTCCTCCTCCTCGCCGCCCTGGTCGGCGCGATCGTCCTGTCCCGCAAGGCCAAGGCCGCCGCGGCGATCGCGACCGAGAGCACCCCGGCCGCCCGGAGCGAGGAGGACCGGATCGAGAAGGACCGAAGCGACAAGGGCCGAAGCGAGAAGGACGGGATCGAGAAGGACGGGATCGAGAAGGAAGGGACCCGCTGATGCACCTCGCCTATCCCGCCGTCCTCTCCGCCCTCCTCTTCTGCACGGGCCTGTACGGCGTCCTCGCCCGCCGCAACGCGATCCTGGTCCTGATGTCGGTCGAGCTGATGCTCAACGCCGTCAACCTCAACCTGGTCGCCTTCGACGTCTGGCTCAGCAGGACCGCCGAGGAGACCCTGCACTCCGGCCAGGCCCTGACCCTGTTCACCATCGCCATTGCCGCCGCCGAGATCGGCATCGGCCTGGCCATCGTCCTCGCCGTCCACCGCAACCGCGGCACGGCGGACATCGACAAACTCCGCGACACCGCCGAACGGCACGACCCCGACGGCACCGACCACGACGCCCTTACGGCCGAGCAGTCCGGCGAGGCCCAGAAGGCTGAGGCCACCGCGTGACCACGACCACCCTCGCCGTCCTCGTCCCCCTCCTTCCGTTCCTCGGCGCCGTCGCCGGCCTGCTCCTGGGTCGCACGGCACCCGGCTTCGTCCGCCCGCTCGCCGTCCTGCCGACGCTCACCTCCTTGGTGCTCGCCGCGCTGGTCGCCGTGCGGCAGGGCGGTGACGCGGCCGTCAACGCGGCCACGGAACTCACCCCCACCGGCTCCGTCCCGATCGAACTCGCCCTGCACATCGACGGCTTCGCCGCCCTCGTCGCCGTCCTGGTCGGCCTGGTCGCCTCCTGCGTGCAGATCTACTCGACGGGCTACCTGCGCGACGACCCGCGCTACCCCTCGTACGCCGCCCTGGTCTCGCTGTTCACCTCCGCGATGTTCCTGGTCGTCTATTCCGGCGACCTGATCGTGCTGCTGGTCGGCTGGGAAGTCATGGGCATCTGCTCCTACTTCCTGGTCGGCCACTACTGGGAGACCCCTCAGGCCCGCGCCGCCTCCCTCAAGGCCTTCCTGGTCACCAAGCTCGGCGACGTCCCCTTCCTCATCGGTCTGTTCGCCCTGGCCACCGACGCCGGTTCGTTCCGCATCACCCGGGTCCTGGGTGCCGTCGCAAGCGGCTCGCTCGACCATCCGACGCT
This sequence comes from Streptomyces afghaniensis 772, assembly GCA_000415505.1. Classification (GTDB taxonomy): domain Bacteria; phylum Actinomycetota; class Actinomycetes; order Streptomycetales; family Streptomycetaceae; genus Streptomyces; species Streptomyces afghaniensis. The sequence goes on along the minus strand of KE354305.1, from coordinate 13,823 downwards.
GATCGCCCTGCTGCTCCTGGCGGGTGTGGCGGGCAAGTCCGCGCAGTTCCCGCTGCACACCTGGCTCCCCGACGCGATGGCCGGCCCGACCCCCGTCTCCGCGCTGATCCACGCTGCGACGATGGTCGCCGCCGGTGTCTACTTCATCGCCCGTCTCCTCCCGGTCTTCGAGGCCTCGCAGGCCGCGATGGTCGTCCTCGCCGTCATGGCCGCCGTCACGATGGCCGGCTCGGCGCTCGCCGCGCTCGCCCAGGACGACATCAAGCGCGTCCTCGCCTACTCGACGATCGGTCAGCTCGGCTACATGACCGGCGCCCTCGCCGTCGGCGACCGCGGAGCCGCCGTCTTCCACCTCCTGTCCCACGGCGCCTTCAAGGCGCTGCTGTTCCTCGCGGCCGGCGTGATCATCCACGCCGCCGGTACCAACTCGCTCGCCGCCATGTCCCGCATGCGGAACCTGCGCGATCGCGTCCCCGACGCCTACTGGACGATGACCGTGGCGCTGCTCGCGCTCGCCGCGATCCCGCCGTTCAGCGGCTTCTTCTCCAAGGAGGCCGTCCTCGGCGTCGCCGAACACGTCGTCACCGGTCACACCGAGCACGCCCCCGCCGCCGCGGGCTGGATCGTCCTCGTCGCCGGCCTGCTCACGGCCGTGCTCACCGCCGCCTACGCGATGCGCCTGTGGCTGCTGGCCTTCCGCGGCCGGGGCGCCGAAGCTCCCGACCACGGCAGGCAGCCGCTGACGATGACCGTCGTGCTGTGGGTGCTCGCCGCCCCGTCCCTGGCCCTCGGCGGGTTCGCGTTCCGCCTGCTGCCCGACTGGTTCGACGGCCGCGACCTCAGCCCGACCCTCACCACCTCCGTGCTCGGCACGGGCGTGGCCCTGGTCGGCGGCATCGTCACCTACGGCGCCTGGCGGCACACCACCGCGCTCACCGAACGTGCCCCGCTGGGCGCGGTCGCCGCCCATCCCGAGGGCGACGCCGCCCAGGTCGAGGCGGAGGCCATCGCCACCCACGAGCCGGCCTACGGCGACATCGCCTACGCGCCCGACCCCGCCGACCCCGGACGGCTCCTGCTCGGCCCGCTGCACCGCCACGCGGCCGCCGGCTTCCACATGGACGCCGTGTACAGGGCCCTCTTCGTCCGACCGGTCCAGGCCGGGGCGAGCCTCGTCCGGTTCCTCGACCGGGAGGTCGTCGAGACCTACGTCCGCGGTGCGGGTGCGCTGCCCCGCTGGCTGGGCGCCGCCGTACGGCGCGCCCAGACCGGCAACGTCCAGACCTATGTGAGCGCGCTGCTCGCCGGCACCGTCGTCCTCGCGGTCGCCGTCGTCCTCGTCGCCACGGGAGCGTGAGCAGGCGTGATCGATATCAACGAGTCCGTGATGCAGTTCCTTCTGGCATTCGTCGTCGTCGGCCCGCTCCTCGGCGCCGCCGCGGCTCTCCTGCCGGCCCCGCCCGGGCTGAAGGGGAAGTCGCCCGAGCAGGCCGTGCTCCGGCACGGCGTCACCGTCACCGGCGCCATCCTCATCGCGGCGATCGTCCTCGCGCTCGGCTTCGACCACGACCAGCCGTCGAAGATGCAGGCCAGCACGGACATCAGCTGGATCCCCGCACTCGACGTGCGCATCCACCTCGGCATCGACGGCATCTCCCTCCCCCTTCTGGTCCTGACCGCGCTGCTGACCTTCCTCTGCGCGCTCTACTCGTACTTCAAAATGCCCGAAGGCCCGAGCCCGAAGGCCTTCGTCGCTCTGCTGCTCGTCCTCGAGTCCGGCACGCTCGCGACCTTCGCCGTCCTCGACCTGCTGCTGTTCTTCCTGGCCTTCGAGATGGTCCTCATCCCGATGTACTTCCTCATCGCCCGCTGGGGCGGCGAGGGCCGGAGCCAGGCCGCGTGGCGGTTCATCCTCTACACGCTGCTCGGCTCCGTGGTCATGCTGCTCGGCCTGCTCCTGATCGGGCTCAAGGCGGGCACGTTCGACATGATGGCACTCGCCACCGACAACGGCCGGTCCCTGACCACATCCGTGCAGGTCATCGCCGTTCTGGCGATCGGGATCGGCCTCGCGGTCAAGACACCGATGTGGCCGCTGCACAGCTGGCTGCCCGACGCCCACACCGCCGCGCCGACCGTCGGCTCGGTCCTGCTGGCAGGTGTCCTGCTGAAGATGGGTACGTACGGGTTCGTCCGGATCCTCCTCCCCGTCGCACCGGACGGCTTCCGCACCTTCGCGCCCTACCTCGCGGCGCTCGCCGTCGTCGGCATCATCTACGGATCCCTGGCCTGCCTTGCCCTCGCCAAGCAGGGCGCGAAGGGCGACCTCAAGCGCCTCATCGCCTACTCCTCCGTCGGCCACATGGGCTTCGTCCTGCTCGGCATCGCCACGATGACCCCGACCGGCGTGAACGGCGCCCTGTTCGCCAACATCGCCCACGGCCTCATCACCGGCCTGCTCTTCTTCCTCGTCGGCGCCCTGAAGGACCGCACCGGCACCACCGACCTCGACACCCTCGCCGAGGAGACCGGAGCCGCGCTCTACGGCAGGGCCCCGCGCCTCGGCGGCCTGCTCGCCTTCGCCGCGGTCGCCTCGCTCGGCCTGCCGGGCCTGGCCGGGTTCTGGGGCGAGATGCTGGCCCTGTTCGGCGCGTTCCAGCCGGCAGCCGGCCTCAGCCGTCCCGCCTTCCTCACGTTCATGGCGATCGGCGCGTTCGGGACGCTCCTGACGGCCGCGTACCTGCTGGTCGTGGTCCGCCGCGTGTGCATGGGCGCCCTGCCGCAGGACGCCCCGAGGCTCACCGACGTCCGCAGTTACGAGTTCGCGGCCTGGACCCCGCTCGTCGTCCTCACCGTCGTCGCGGGTCTGTGGCCCAAGGCCCTCCTCGGCCTGAGCGACCCGGCCGTCCAGCAGCTCCTCGCAGGAGGCACCCGATGAGCTCCCCGGCCCAGCCCCTGGCCGCGTCGCTGGTCCAGTCCGTCGACTGGCTCGCCATCGCACCGCCCACCATCGCGGCGGTCATCGGCCTCGTCGTCCTGGTCGCCGACCTGTTCGTCGCCGAGCACCGCAAGACGCTGCTCGGCTGGACGTCCGTGGCCGGCCTGGCCGCCGCCACGCTGATGCTGCTGCCCCTCCTGGACGGCGACCGCAGCACTTTCTGCCTGACCGGCGACGCCACCGTGTGCAGCTACACGGCCGACCGCTTCACCCTGGTCATCCAGTTCCTGGTCCTCGGCGGCGCCCTCCTCGCCGCCCTCCTGTCGGTCACCGCCCTGAAGGACGCCCGCAAGGAGCTGCCCGAAGGGGAGTACTGGTTCCTGCTGCTGTCCTCCGCGGCCGGCGCCGCCCTCCTGCCCGCCTCCCGCGACCTCGCGACCCTGATCGTCGCCCTGGAGGTCGCCTCGCTGCCCGCCTTCGCGCTGGTCGGCCTCAGGCACGGCGATCGGAAGTCCTCCGAGGCGGCCCTGAAGTTCTTCCTGTCCTCGGTCACCGCGACCGCGGTCAGCCTCATGGGCATCAGCTTCGTGTACGCCTCCACGGGCACCCTCTACCTCACCCAGGTCGCCGACCGCATCCAGAACGTCGACGGACAACTCCACACGCTCGCCCAGACCGGCGTCGTCCTCACCCTCGTCGGCTTCGCCTTCAAGACGGCCGCCGTGCCCTTCCACTTCTGGGTGCCCGACACCTATGTGGGTGCGCCCCTGCCCATCGCCGCCTACCTGTCGGTCATCGGCAAGGCGGTCGGCTTCAGCGGCCTGATCCTCGTCACGGTCGTCGCGCTCCCCTCGTACGCCGACGTCTGGGGCCCGGCCCTGGCCGCCCTGGCCGCCCTCACCATGACCGTGGGCAACGTCGGCGCCCTGCGCCAGCAGGCCACGCGCGCGTACAGCGCGGTACGCCTGCTCGCCTGGTCGTCCGTCGGCCAGGCCGGCTACCTCCTGGTGCCGATCGCGGCCGCCGCGTACTCCGGGGACGCCGAGAAGTCGATCGGTTCCACCGTCGCCTACGCCCTGATGTACGGCGCCGTGAACCTCGGCGCCTTCGCCGTGGCCGCGCTCGTCGGCCGGACGAAGTCCCTCAACCGCGTCTCCGACTACCGCGGCCTGTACGCGTCGAGCCCCCTGTCCGCGCTGCTCCTGGCGTTCTTCCTGCTCTGCCTCGCCGGGCTGCCGCCGGGCATCATCGGCCTCTTCGCCAAGGTCACCGTCTTCTCGGCGGCCGTCGACGCCGGCCTCGGCTGGCTGGCAGTGATCATGGCGGTCAACGTCGTCATCGCGCTGTTCTACTACCTCCAGTGGACCGCCCTGCTCTTCCGCGCCCCGGAGGGCGAACCCGAGGAGCACCGCGTCCCCGCCCCGCTCACCGCCGCGATCGCCCTGACCGGAGTCCTCGGCATCGCCCTGTCCGGAGCGCCACAGCTGGTCCTGCGGTTCACCGACACCGCCCTCTTCTGAACAACAGCCGCATTCGCCACGCGCGCGTGGGGCACCCGGCCCTCCACGCGCGCGTGCCGCGTACGGGAGCCGTTCACCCGGACGGTCCACACTCCGCCGCCGTGCGCACAAGGGAACTAGTGCCTCCCGCCTGGCGTTGACCAGTACGGGAGGGTCCACTGGACGTGACATCACGGCACCAGTGGCACCGCAATCAGCAAGCAAGGGTCCCCCTGCCGCACCACCTGGAGGGCGTACCGTGCACCGCCGGCACAACGGGCTCAGGACAGCAGTCCTCCTCGGGGGACTGTCCGCACTCATCATCGTCATCGGCAGCTTCTTCGGCCGCATGGGGCTCGTCATCGCCGTCCTGGTAGCGCTGGCCACCAACGCGTACGCGTACTGGAACAGCGACAAGCTGGCCCTCCGCGCGATGCGCGCCCGCCCGGTGAGCGAGTTCGAGGCGCCCGGGCTCTACCGCATGGTCCGCGAGCTCTCCACCCAGGCCCGCCAGCCCATGCCGCGCCTGTACATCTCCCCGACGGAGGCGCCCAACGCCTTCGCCACGGGCCGCAACCCGCGCAACGCCGCAGTGTGCTGCACCGATGGCATCCTGCGCCTCCTGGACGAGCGCGAGCTGCGCGGCGTCATCGGCCACGAGCTCAGCCACGTCTACAACCGCGACATCCTCATCTCGTCGGTCGCCGGTGCCCTCGCCTCCGTGATCATGTTCCTGGTCAACTTCGCCTGGCTGATCCCGATCGGGCGCTCGGACGACGACGACGGCCCCGGCCTGCTCGGCATGCTGCTGATCATGATCCTGGGCCCGCTGGCCGCCTCTCTCATCCAACTGGCCATCAGCCGCTCCCGGGAGTACCAGGCGGACGCCTCCGGCGCCCAGCTCACCGGCGACCCGCTCGCCCTGGCCAGCGCCCTGCGCAAGCTCGAACTCGGCACGAAGCAACTCCCGCTGCCGCCCGAGCCGCGCATCGAGACCGCCAGCCACATGATGATCGCGAACCCGTTCCGCCCCGGCCAGGGCCTGTCGAAGATGTTCTCCACACACCCGCCGATGGCGGAACGCATCGCCCGGCTCGAGAAGATGGCAGGTGGGAATCAATGAAGACCATCCTGAACGTCATATGGCTCGTCTTCAGCGGCTTCTGGCTGTTCCTCGCCTACATGCTCGCGGGCCTGCTCCTCTGCATCACCATCATCGGCATCCCGTTCGGCGTCGCGGCCTTCCGCATCGGCGTCTACGCGCTGTGGCCCTTCGGGTACACGACGGTCGAACGCCGTGACGCGGGCGCGCCGTCCTGCGTCGGCAACGTGCTGTGGCTGGTACTGGCGGGCTGGTGGCTGGCCCTCGGCCACATCGCCACCGGCATCGCGCTGTGCGTCACGATCATCGGCATCCCGCTCGGCGTCGCCAACTTCAAGCTCATCCCGGTCTCGCTGCTCCCGCTGGGCCGCGACATCGTGCGGACGAACGAGCCGTTCGCGGCCCGCTGACGACAGGCAACGCGGCCCGGTTTCCACAGGTCCGGGGTTGTCCACAGGTCCGCCCGGCTGTCAGCGGCGGCCTGCATCATGAACCCATGACCGCGATCGAGCAGTTGAGAGGCCCCCAGTCGGCCCAGCGCGCTCCGGCAGCAGCCGATAGAACGGGACCGTGGCCAAGAAGGCCCCGAACACGGCCAAGAGGGCAGCCCTAGGCCCTCCCAGCCTTCGCCCGCACCGACCGCCGCACTCCGTACGCAACCGCCCCCACCACCAGCACAGCCGCGCCCACGACGACGGAAACCCCGGGCAGCGAGAACGCCAGCACCGCACACCCGAGCAGGCCGACGACCGGCACCACCCGCGCCGTCGGCGCCGAATCCAGCGTCCAGGCCGAGGCGTTGGCCACGGCGTAGTACGCCAGCACCCCGAAGGAGGAGAACCCGATCGCGCCCCGGACGTCCACTGTGGCGGCCAGGACCGCGACCACCGCACCGACGGCGAGCTCCGCCCGGTGCGGCACCCGGAAGCGCGGATGCACGGCCGCCAGCGCGCCCGGCAGATGACGGTCCCGGGCCATGGCCAGCGTCGTCCGTGAGACGCCCAGGATCAGGGCGAGCAGCGACCCCAGCGCGGCCACGGCCGCACCGACCCGCACCACCGGCACGAGCCAGGGCATCCCGGCCGCTCGCACGGCGTCGGCCAGCGGCGCCGTCGCGTCCCCGAGACCGTCCGACCCCAGCACCGAAAGGACAGCCACCGCCACGCCCGCGTACACCACCAGAGCGATGCCCAGCGCCAGCGGGATCGCCCGCGGAATGGTGCGCGCCGGGTCCCGTACCTCCTCACCGAGGGTCGCGATCCGGGCGTACCCCGCGAACGCGAAGAACAGCAGCCCCGCCGCCTGAAGCACACCGCCCACGCCGTCCGAGGTGCCGATGTCCAGCCGCCCGGCATCGGCCTCGCCCGACACCAGACACCCGACCACCACGGCAGCGAGGACAGCCAGGACCACCGCCACGATCACCCGCGTCAGCCACGCGGACTTCTGGACACCGCCGTAGTTCACCGCGGTCAGCGCCACCACGGCCGCGACCGCCACCGCGTGCGCCTGCCCCGGCCAGACGTACGTGCCCACGGTGAGCGCCATCGCCGCACAGGAGGCCGTCTTCCCCACCACGAACGACCAGCCCGCGAGATACCCCCAGAACTCCCCGAGTCGCTCACGCCCGTACACGTACGTCCCGCCCGAGGCGGGATACAGGGCGGCGAGCCGCGCCGACGACATGGCGTTGCAGTACGCGACGACAGCGGCGACGGCGAGCCCGAGGAGCAGTCCGGAGCCGGCCGCGTGCGCCGCGGGCGCGAGGGCGGCGAAGATCCCGGCTCCCACCATCGAGCCGAGCCCGACGACGACGGCGTCCCCGACGCCGAGGGTGCGGCGCAGTCCAGGAGCGGAGGCTGTCATGCATCGCACCCTACTGATCAGTGCAACCGGCGGGCGCCGCCAGGGCGTCCTCCCCAACAACACGGCGTGAACGCGCGCGGCGAGGACGACGCACGCGGAACGCCAGGCGTACGACGCACGAGCACGGTCCGCCGGGAGCAAGATCACATGGGCGGGACAGTGCGGGCACAGCGTGAAAGGGCAGGTTCACGGCATGACCATCATCAGCTGGATCATCCTGGGACTGTTGGCCGGAGCCATCGCGAAGTTCCTGCTGCCGGGACGTGACCCGGGCGGCCTCATCGGCACGACTCTGATCGGCATCGCGGGCGCGTTCATCGGCGGCTGGATATCGGCTCGCTGGATGGACCACCCGATCACCAAGGACTTCTACGACGGCGCCACCTGGGCCGCGGCGATCGGCGGATCGCTCGTCCTCCTGGTCGCCTACCGCCTCCTGTTCGGCAACTCCCGCAACTGACCGCGCCCGCGGCAGCACGCGCCCATCGACCGCAGCCAGCAGGCGAGAAGGGTGGGCACCCAGCAGGTGCCCACCCTTCCTCGTCACCGCGCAGACCGGGAGCCCACGCAGATCAGGAGCTCCGAGGACCCGACCGGACCTACCGGTAGTTCACGAACTGCATGGCGAAGTCGAAGTCCTTGCCCTTCAGCAGGGTGATGACGGCCTGAAGATCGTCACGGCTCTTGGAGCTGACCCGCAGCTCCTCACCCTGCACCTGCGCCTTCACGCCCTTGGGGCCCTCGTCGCGGATGGTCTTCGCCACCTTCTTCGCGTTCTCCTGGGAGATGCCCTCCTTGATCGACGCGAAGATCTTGTACTCCTTGCCGGAGAGCTGGGGCTCGCCCGCGTCCAGAGCCTTCAGCGAGATGCCACGCTTGATCAGCTTGGACTGGAAGACGTCGAGGATCGCCTTCACCCGGTCCTCGGAGTTCGCCTCCATGAGGATGTTCTCGCCGGACCACGAGATCGAAGCACCCACGCCCTTGAAGTCGTAGCGCTGCGAGATCTCCTTGGCGGCCTGGTTGAGTGCGTTGTCGACCTCCTGCCGCTCGACCTTCGAGACGATGTCGAAACTGGAGTCGGCCATGTCCTGTGGCTCCTTGTATCGGGGTGCGAATCGTGCGTACCGGCGTACGTGGGCGGCCGCCGGGCCGGTTCAGGTCCCGGGCCGCATCCGGACAAGCCTAGCCACCCCCCGCCCTACGGGCGCCGATCAATCGGGTGGCGAAGCACCCCTCTGCATCAGGTATTGTTTACGTCGTTGCCACGGAGCACCGCCGCAGAAGGCGGTTCGACGGGCAGCAACCCCGGCGGTGTGCCCGAGCGGCCAAAGGGAGCAGACTGTAAATCTGCCGGCTCAGCCTTCCCAGGTTCGAATCCTGGCGCCGCCACACGGGAACGAAGGGCCCCGATCTGCGAAGAACGCAGGTCAGGGGCCCTTCGTCATGCAGTCGCCAGTTCATCCGGCTGTCCCACCGTGTCTCGTGTCCGACCGTCTTCGTCCGTCCCGTCTCGGGCTGTGTGGACGGGGCGAGGACGGCCGTCCACACCGATCAGTCGGTGCCTGAAGGGCGGAGACGAGCAGGGCTCACATGCGGAACAGCAGGGCCCGCACTGGGGCCGGTCCGTTCGGTGACGAGCTGAGGTTCGACGCCGGAGCTGAGCCACGTGGACACCGCGGCGTGAGGAAGATCATAAGGGCGACCGCGTGGTCGGCGGGCCGCTTGCGGCAGGACCTAGTCGTCCCCGCCGCTGCGCTGTGAGCGGGAATTCCGGCTCGCGCTGCGGGCCAGTTCGCTGCCGAGCAGCGTCGCCTTGGCCACACCACGTGCCCAGCGCGGGGCGTCGCCCCGGGCCGCCGCCCAGAAGACGCAGACGCAGCCGCCGATGACGAGCAGGACGACGACCGACAGTATGAGCACGAGCATGCTCGACCCCCGTTTCGTGTGATGGTCCGCGCCATCCTGTCAGGCGGGGCTCGAACGGGCGGCGATCTACTCGTCGGCGTGGGCGAGTTCGATGTCGTGGTCGTCCACACCGGTGCCCGGGACCTTCACCGGCGCCGCCTGCGGCGGGTAGCCCGTCGCGATGACCGTGTACGCACCGGTGTCCAGGTCGGAGAAGGCGTACGCCCCGTCGACGCCGGTCCGCGTCGTGGCGACCACGTTCCCCGCCGCGTCCACCAGAGTCACCCGCGCGTCGCTCAGCGGAGCGCCCCCTCCGCGCACCGTGCCCCTCACCTGCGCGCCGGGCCGCAACTCCAGTTCGACCCGGGTGGTTCCGGCCCCGCCGACCTCGACGACCTGGGCCAGCGGGCGGTGCTTGGGGGAGTTGACCGCGAGGGTCACCGGGCCCGGCACCAGGCCGGTGACGGTGAACTCGCCCAGCACGTCCGTGCGTGCGGTGGCCAGTACGTCCCCGCGTACGTCCGTCACGATGACGACGGCCTCGGTGACCGGAGTCCCGCCGTCCGCGGACCGCACCACACCGGCGAGGCCGCTGGTGCCGCTCAGCAGCACGTCGTACGCCACCGGCTCATCGGCCACGACGATCGTCGAGGCCTGCGGCTGGCAGCCGTCCGACGAGGCGATCAGCACGTACGAACCGGCGCCCGGCGCACCTACGTCGTACGATCCGTCGTCCCGCGAGACCGCCCGCCCGAGCTGCTTCCCGCCGAGCGAGATCAACGTCACCGCGGCCCCGGCGACCGGCGCCCGCTCGGCGCCCAGAACACGCCCCCGCACGGGGATCCCGGCCGCCGCGACCGGTTCCTCGCCCGCCTCCGTCACCCCAATCGCCTCGAAGACTTCAGCGGCCTCGACAGCCTCGACAGCCTCAGTGGCCTCGGCCGCCACCCCGTCCGCCGCCCCCTCCGCCACCCGCTGCCGCGGAATGAACGACGCGACGGCGAAGGCGAGCAGCGCGGCCCCGGCCCGATGGCCAGGACGACCTTGAATCCGTCCTGGGACGGCAGGGCGGTCTGTCCGAAGGCCGTCGTCATCTGCGCCAGGATCACCCCGGCCACCGCGCTGGCGGTCGACGTACCGATGGACCGCATGAGCGTGTTGAGGCTGTTCGCCGCGCCCGTCTCCGAGGCGGGCACGGCGCTCATGATGAGCGCGGGCATCGCACCGTACGTGAAGCCGATACCGGCGCCGATGACGCAGGTGACGAGTACGAAGTGCCAGAGCTCGGACATCAGCACGATGTTCAGCCCGTACCCGGCGGCCACGATCAGCGCGCCGGTCATCAGGGTGATCTTCGGCCCCTTGGCCTTGGACAGGGCGGCGGAGACCGGGGCCGTGGCCATCATGACCAGGCCGGACGGCGCCATCGTCAGACCGGCGACGAGCAGCGACCTGCCGAGCCCGTAGCCGGTCGCCTCAGGCAACTGCAGGAGCTGCGGAATGACGAGGGACATCGCGAACATCGCGAACCCGACGGCGATCGAGGCGAGATTGGTGACCAGCACCTGACGGCGGGCGGTGGTGCGCAGGTCGACCAGCGGTTCCCGGACGCGCAGTTCCCACCGGCCCCACACCAGCAGGACGACGACCGCCGCCGCGAACAGACCGACCGTGGTGCCGCTGCTCCAGCCCCAGTCGGCACCCTTGGAGATCGCCAGCAGCAGACACACCAGCCCCGCCGCCATGCCGACGCCGCCGACCAGGTCGAAGCGCCCGCCGGTGCGTACCGCCGACTCGGGCACGAGGGCCGGCACCAGCACGAGGGCGACGACACCGAGTCCGGCCGAGGCCCAGAACAGGGCGTGCCAGTCGAAGTTGTCCGCGATCAGCGCGGCGGCGGGCAGCCCGAGGGCGCCGCCGACACCGAGGGAGGCGCTCATGAGCGCGGTCGCCGAGCCGAGCCGCTCGGCGGGCAGTTCGTCCCGCATGATGCTGATGCCGAGCGGGATGACACCGGACGCGAGGCCCTGCAGCGCCCGTCCGACGACCATCGGGGCGAGCGAGTCGCTGAGCGCGGCGGTCACCGAGCCGGCCACCAGCATGACCAGGCTGATCAGAAGCATCCGTCGCTTGCCGTACATGTCGCCGAGCCGGCCCGTCATCGGGGTGGCGACGGCGGCGGCGAGCAGCGTGGCGGTGACGGCCCAGGCGGTGTCCGACGCAGGGGCGTTCAGCAGCCGGGGGAGCTCCGGGACGATCGGGATCACCAGGGTCTGCATCAGTGAGACCACGATCCCGCCGAAGGCCAGGACCGCCACGACGGCGTTCGCCCGCGGTGCGGCGGTCCTCCCGTCGCCGGCGGGTCGGGGAAGGGCTTGGGGCATGGCCGGGCCTCCGTAGGGGCGTCAGGGACAGCGCGACCCGTCAAAGCTAAGCCGATTGATTGACTTAAGCAATCTGATGGAGGTGGAGGCACGGCAAGAGGTTGGCGTCGAAGCACGGAAAGAGGTGGAGACGCGGTAAGCGGGCCGAGAAACCGCGGGGCCGGTCCACAGGCATACGCGAGCCGCTCGCGCGGCACACTGGCCCCATGTCCTCCCGTCGCAGAACCTGTCCCGAGTGCCGTCGCGAGATCGCCGTCGTCGCCGGGCGGTACGCGCGCCACGACCCGCCCGGCGCCCGGGAACACGGCGAACTCACCTCATGCCCGGGCTCCCGCCGCCAGGCGAGGCCCGGCCCGGAACAGCCTTCCCTGGACGGCTACGCGGTGCCCGATTTTCCGGGCCAACTGCCCTTGTTCTAAGGGCGGGTTGGGGCGTCGTCAGTTCCCCGCCACGGACTTCACCGCCACGGACACCGGAGCCGGCCCGCTGATCAGCTCCAGCGTGAGGCCGGCCGTCGCGGGCGTGTCCACCAGCTCCGCCAGCACGGCGGCCACGTCGTCACGCGGGATCGGCCCGCGGCCCGTGTGCGCCTCCAGGCGTACGAGGCCGGTGCCGGCGTCGTCGGTGAGCTGACCGGGGCGCAGAATCGTCCAGTCCAGGGCGTCCAGCCCGCGCACGTACGCGTCCGCCTCGCCCTTGGCACGCAGGTACACGTCGAAGATCTCGTCGCCCTGGTGCCGCGGGTCGGCGCCCATGGACGACACGATCACGAAGCGCCGTACGCCCGCCTGCACCGCCGCGTCCGCGAAGAGGACCGCCGCGGCCTTGTCCACCGTGTCCTTGCGGGCCGCCCCGCTGCCCGGGCCCGCGCCCGCCGCGAACACCGCCGCGTCGGCACCCCGCAGCCGCTCCGCGACCTCGTCCACGGACGCCGACTCCAGGTCGAGCACGACCGGTTCGGCACCGGCCTCCCGCAGATCGTCGGCCTGTTCGGCCTTGCGGATGATCCCCGCGACCTCGTCCCCGCGCGCGGCGAGCAGCCGTTCCAGCCGCAGCGCGATCTGACCATGACCACCAGCGATGACAGTACGCATGCCTTCGACCGTACGCCCGGACAGCCCCGTCCGCCGCACGACTTGAGCCACCCCTCGACGCCACGCCCTGACTCCACACCCCGGCGCCACGCTCTGCCGCCACATCCCGACATCCCACCCACCAAGGGCCCTACGACAACTGCCCCCGCCCCTGCCGCGGCAGCCCCAGCTCCACAGAAGCCGCCGAACTGCAGTACTCCCGCACCGCGCTGGTCCGCGCCACCACGAGCCCCCGGTGCACCACCACCCGGCTGTACGCCAGCGAGAGCGCCCCCGCGAGCCCGCCCCCGCGCACCGCGAGCAACTCGGCCGGGAAACCCGCCTCCACCCGCACCTCCGGCAGCCCCAGCACCGCCCGCGCCGACCCGCTCACCGCGTCGTACGCCTCCTCGGGCGACAGGCCGTAGCGCGAGGCCAGGAGGAACGCCGCCTCCAGCGGGTCCCCGCGCCCCACCGGGTTCGACACGTCCCGCAGCGCTCCGCTCCCGGCGGCCACCCGCACCCCGGCCGCGCGCAGCAGCCGTACCGGAGCCGCGCCCCGCCGGTCCACGCCTCCGCAGCCGCCCTGCGGCAGCATCACCACCGTCACCCCGGCCGCCGCCAGTTGGTCGGCGGTCCGCGAGGCCACCTCGGAGGGCAGCCGGCCGAGATCGCCGCACGGGCTGAGGGTCACCCCGGAACGCAGCCCGCCCGCCATCGCGGCGAGCCGGGCCAGCCGGGCCGGATCCCCGGCGTCCGTGTGCAGGTCGACGGGGCAGCCGTGCTCGGAGGCCACCTCCAGGACCGCCTCCACGTACCCCGTCGGATCCGGGTCGAGATCCGGCCGGCCGCCCACCACCGAGGCGCCCATCTTCACCGCGTCCCGCAGCACCGCCAGCCCGTCCGCCCCGGCCACCCCGGTCAGCACCCGGGGCATCGCCACCGTCGTCAGCTCGGCCAGCCCCCGCAGCGCCCGCCGCGCCTGCAACACGGCCGCCAGCGCGCCCAGCCCCTGGACGTCCCCCACGCCACGGTCGGGCCCGCACCGCCGTC
>KE354304.1 GCA_000415505.1 Streptomyces afghaniensis 772 | reverse complement strand
GGGGCTCGTAGGAGACCGGGCCCCCTGCGTCGGCCGACAGTGCCGTGTCGGCATGGGCGTGCGGCTCGGCCGGGGCCGGCAGCAGCAGATAGCCGCCGAGGTCCACTCGCGCCCCGCACGCGCGCGTGCCGCCCGCCGCCAGGCTGCCGGCCGTGCCGACCGCCTCGATCCGGCCGCCGCCCAGCCGTACGTCCACGGTCCGGCCGTCGGTGAGCCGCGCCCCGCACAGCAGCAGCGACGAGTGGTCGGCCGGACCTGGGGAGGACGACGGGGGCGGCGGTGGCTGCGGCTGGCTGTCGGGCATCGCGCTCCTGGGGCTCGGCTGCGCACGCGGGGACGCATGATCACTCAGAGTGAGTCGAGCCTAGGACGGCCTCCCGCCCGTAGCGGGGAGGAGCGCAATAGTCGTACCGGCGTGGCCCGCCGCACGGAACGAGATCGGTACGACAGGCACGCACGAGGCTGCTGGGAGGACGGTCCGTGCGACCCGGGCGGGTACCCCGAAACGGATTTGGGCGAACGGCGGCGGAGCGTGTAATGTCTTCATCGCTCGCCCCAATAGCTCAGTCGGCAGAGCGTCTCCATGGTAAGGAGAAGGTCAACGGTTCGATTCCGTTTTGGGGCTCTGGTGTGACTGGTTCCCGCCGCGAGGCGGGGTCCGGACCACATCAAAGCGGTGTAGCTCAGTCGGTAGAGCAAGCGGCTCATAATCGCTGTGTCACCGGTTCAAGTCCGGTCACCGCTACTGACAGTAGCCGATTGTGGGGTCGGTCCTTCGATCGGCTACTCTTCTTGCGTTAAACAGTCCATCCGTTCGTCTTAGGAGCACTCACGTGGCTGCCACCGACGTCCGCCCGAAGATCACGCTGGCCTGCGTGGAGTGCAAGGAGCGGAACTACATCACCAAGAAGAACCGGCGTAACAACCCGGACCGTCTTGAGATGAAGAAGCACTGCCCGCGTTGCAACGCGCACACCGCGCACCGCGAAACGCGATAAATCAGGCTCGTACGCGAGGCCGTTCCCGAGTGATCGGGGGCGGCCTCGCGTCGTTGAATGACCCGTACCGTTCAGCAGCGCAACCAGGAGGTGCCGGGGCATGGCGCTCGACCAGTCCTTCGTGGGGCGGACGTACCCGCCCACCGAGCCCTACGAGGTGGGCCGGGAGAAGATCCGTGAGTTCGCCGAGGCGGTCGGGGACGCCAACCCGGCGTACACGGACGCGGAGGCCGCCAAGGCGCTCGGCCACCCCGATGTGATCGCGCCGCCGACCTTCGTCTTCTCGATCACCTTCAAGGCCGCCGGGCAGGTCGTCCAGGACCCCCAGCTCGGCCTGGACTACAGCCGAGTGGTGCACGGCGACCAGAAGTTCGCCTACCGCCGTCCGGTCCGCGCCGGCGACCGGCTCACGGTCACCTCCACCATCGAGGCGATCAAGTCCCTCGCGGGCAACGACATCCTGGACATCCGCGGCGAGGTCCACGACGAGGCCGGCGAGCACGTCGTGACCGCCTGGACCAAGCTCGTGGCCCGCGCGGCCGAGGAGGCGTGAGCGATCCCATGACGGCGAAGATCTCCTACTCCGACGTCGAGGTCGGCACCGAACTGCCCGCGCAGACCTTCCCGGTGACCCGCGCGACCCTCGTCCAGTACGCGGGCGCCTCCGGCGACTTCAACCCGATCCACTGGAACGAGAAGTTCGCCAAGGAGGTCGGCCTGCCGGACGTCATCGCGCACGGCATGTTCACCATGGCCGAGGCGATCCGCGTGGTCACCGACTGGGCCGGTGACCCGGGCGCGGTCGTCGAGTACGGCGTCCGCTTCACCAAGCCCGTCGTCGTCCCGAACGACGACCAGGGCGCCGTGATCGAGGTCGCCGGCAAGGTCGCGGCCAAGCTCGACGACAACACCGTCCGCGTGGACCTCACGGCGACGTGCGCGGGGCAGAAGGTGCTCGGCATGTCGCGTGCGGTCGTACGGCTGGCCTGAGACGGCAGACCGACGGGTGACGGGTAAGGGGCGCTCTCCATTGCGAGGCGCCCCTTACGCGTACGGGTCATCGTTACCGCTTGACGTAGTTAGTGATTGAGTACTAACTTACTCGCATGGTCAGGATGAGCGCGGAGGAGAGGCGCGAGAGCGTCATCCGTGCGGCGACGATCGAGTTCGCCCGCGGCGGCTACCACGGCACGTCGACCGAGGCGATCGCCCGGCGGGTCGGCGTCTCGCAGCCGTATCTCTTCCGGCTCTTCCCCGGCAAGAAGGCGATCTTCCTGGCGGCGGCCGAGCGGTGCGTGGAGGACACGATCCGCACGTTCGCGGACGCCTCGGAGGGGCTTCAAGGGGAAGAGGCCCTGCACGCCATGGGGAATGCGTACACCAAGGTCATCGCGGAGCGGCCCGAGCGGCTCATGATGCAGATGCAGATGTACGTCGCAGTGAAGGCCGCCGAGGAAGAGGGCGACCACGAGTTCGGCGAGTCGGTGCGCGCCGGCTGGATGCGGCTGTGGGACACGGTTCACCTGCCGCTGGGCGCCGACGTCAACGAGACGACGACCTTCATGGCCTACGGGATGCTCGTCAACTGCCTGGCGGCCATGGGCTTCCCTCCCGAGCACCGCGTCTGGGAGGGGCTGTACCCGTCGGCGCGGCTCAAGGGCCGGCTGGAGATCTGACAGGGAAGGCGAGAGCGCTGCGCTTTTTCATGATCCCAAAAGTTAGTGATCAATAACTAACCGATCAAGCGAATCACCTCTCTGGGGGAGAGATGTCACAGCAGACCGCACGCCGCGGGGGAGCCGCCTGGGCCCTCGTCATCACCAGCGTCGCCGGATTCATGGCGGCTCTCGACAATCTCGTCGTCACCACCGCCCTGCCCTCCATCCGCGAGGACCTCGGCGGGGGCCTGCACGATCTGGAATGGACCGTGAGCGCCTACACGCTCACCTTCGCCGTCCTGCTGATGTTCGGTGCGGCCCTCGGCGACCGGTTCGGCCGCCGCCGGCTCTTCATCGCCGGGCTCGCCGTCTTCACCGGCGCCTCCGCCGCGGCGGCCCTGGCGCCCGGCATCGACTCCCTCATCGCCGCCCGCGCGATCCAGGGCGCGGGCGCGGCGGTGATGATGCCGCTGACGCTCACCCTGCTCACCGCGGCCGTGCCCGCGGCCAAGCGGGGTATGGCCTACGGCATCTGGGGAGCCGTCAACGGACTCGCCGTCGCCTCGGGGCCGCTGGTCGGCGGCACCCTCACCGAACACATCTCCTGGCAGTGGATCTTCTGGCTGAACGTTCCGCTCGGTCTGGCGCTGCTGCCCCTCGCCCGACTCCGCCTCGCCGAGTCCCACGGCACCGGAGCCCCGCTCGACATCCCCGGCACCCTGCTCGCCAGCGGCGGCCTCTTCGGCATCGTCTACGGCCTGGTCCGCGGCCCCGTCGACGGCTGGACCGGCTCGATGGTCCTCACGGGCCTGTTCGCGGGCTCCGCGCTGCTCGCCGGTTTCGTCCTCTACAGCACGCGCGCCGCCAACCCCATGCTCCCGATGCGGCTCTTCCGCTCCCGGGCCTTCGCCGGCATCAACGCGGCGAGCCTGCTGATGTTCCTCGGCATGTTCGGCTCGATCTTCCTGCTCAGCCAGTACATGCAGGGCGTCCTCGGCTACTCGCCCACCGAGGCGGGCCTCAGGATGCTGCCCTGGACCGGCATGCCGATGCTGGTCGCCCCGATCGCCGGCATCCTCGCCGACCGCATCGGCGGCCGCCCGGTCGTCGCCGCGGGCCTGTTCCTCCAGGCCCTGGGTCTCGGCTACATGTCGGTCGTGGCCACGGCCGACGCCTCCTACGCCGCCCAGCTGCCCGCCCTGATCGTCAGCGGCATCGGCATGGCCCTGTTCTTCGCCCCCGCCTCGCACCTGGTGATGTCCAGCGTCCGGCCCTCGGAGCAGGGCATCGCCTCCGGCGCCAACAACGCCCTGCGCGAGGTGGGCGGAGCGCTCGGCATCGCCGTCATGGCGTCGATCTTCGCGGCGCAGGGCGGCTACGAGACCGGCCAGACCTTCGTCGACGGCATGCGCCCCGCGCTGGTCACGGGCTCCGCGGTGGTCGCCCTCGCGGGCGTCGCGGCCCTGCTGATCCCGACCCGGCGACGCGCCGAGCGGCAGGCCGCCCCGGCCGAACCGGCCCCCGTGCTGGAAACCGCCTCCCACTGACCCCGACGACCCGAAGGAGAAACGGTCATGCCGACTCTTCCCTGGACCGTCCCCAACACCCCGCCCCGCGACACCGAGGTGCACGTCTTCGCCTCCCGCTTCGAGACACGCACCCTGTGGGGAGCGCTGAAGTTCCTCGCCGGGACACCCGCCGTCTGGCGCCAGGTGCGCCGCAGCCCCGGCGTCTACGGGGCCACGCTGAAGGCGAAGCCCCTCAAACGGACCTTCTGGACACTGTCCGCCTGGGAGTCGAAGGCCGCACTCCAGGACTTCGTCCGCGCGGGCGCCCACGGACCCGCTGCCCGGGGCCTCGCCCCGCAGATGAGGGACGCGAGCTTCACCACATGGCAGGCGAACAGCGACGACCTGCCGCTCTCCTGGGCGGAGGCGTTCCGCCGCCTGCCCTGAAACCGACACCACGCGCGTGCGGCCCTCGTCTCCCGGACGAGGGCCGCACGTACGCGTGCCGGAGGCTGTCGGTGCCGTCTCGTACTCTTGAGCCCGTGCAGGAACTCCACGACGCCCCCCTCGCCCCGCTGACCACCTTCCGGCTGGGCGGCCCCGCGACCCGGCTGGTCACCGCGACGACGGACGACGAGGTGATCGCCGTCGTACGCGAAGCCGACGAGACGGGCACCCCGCTGCTGCTCATCGGTGGCGGCTCGAACCTGGTCATCGGCGACAAGGGCTTCGAGGGCACCGCCCTCGTCATCGCCACCAAGGGCTACTCCCTCGACGGCACGAGGCTGGAGCTGGCCGCCGGTGAGGTGTGGACCGACGCCGTCGCCCGCACGGTGGAGGCGGGCCTGGCCGGCATCGAGTGCCTGGCCGGCATCCCCGGCTCGGCGGGCGCGACCCCCATCCAGAACGTCGGGGCGTACGGCCAGGAGGTCTCCTCGACGATCATGGAGGTCGTCGCCTACGACCGCCGCACCGGCGAGACGGTCACCCTGGCCAACGAGGACTGCGCCTTCTCCTACCGCCACAGCCGCTTCAAGGCCGACCCGGAGCGATACGTGGTCCTGCGCGTCCGTTTCTCCCTGGAGGACGCGGACGGCCTCTCCGCCCCCCTCAGGTACGCCGAGACGGCCCGCGCCCTCGGAGTCGAGGCCGGTGACCGCGTCCCGCTCGCCTCGGCCCGCGACACGGTCCTCAAGCTGCGCGCCGGCAAGGGCATGGTCCTGGACCCCGAGGACCACGACACCTGGTCGGCCGGGTCCTTCTTCACCAATCCGATCCTCACGGATGCCGACTTCGCGACGTTCCGCGCGCGCGTGCGTGAGCGGCTCGGCGAGGGTGTGGAGCCGCCCGCGTATCCCGCGGGGGAGGGCCGCACCAAGACCTCCGCGGCCTGGCTGATCGACAAGGCGGGCTTCACGAAGGGGTACGGCGACGGGCCGGCCCGCATCTCCACGAAGCACACCCTGGCCCTGACCAACCGGGGCACGGCGACCACGGAGGACCTGCTCGCCCTGGCCCGGGAAGTCGTGGCCGGGGTCCGCGAGGCCTTCGGGATCACGCTGGTGAACGAGCCGGTGACGGTGGGAGTGAGCCTGTAGGCACCCGGCGTCGGTGCCGAGGACGGGTGGGTGCGCAGCTCGGCGCGACGAGGTGCCGCTGCGCCCACCCGTGCCGCCCTTAGCGGCACGATTGCCCGCAGCTGAGCGGGACCGGCTGCCCGCAGCGGTTGGCGCGTCAACGGACGGTTAGTCGGTATCCGACCCCATCGCGCCGTTCCGAGGACGGACACCCCCCGGCGCGGCCCCGACCCACCGCACCCCGATAGGCGCTACGACAGCAGCCAGTCGTCCACCCCGGCCAGCAGCTTCGCCTTCACATCCTCCGGCGCCGCCGACCCTCGTACCGACTGCCGTGCCACCTCCGCCAGTTCCTCGTCCGTGAACCCGTGATGCCGCCGCGCGATCTCGTACTGCGCCGCCAGCCGGGAGCCGAACAGCAGAGGATCGTCCGCGCCCAGCGCCATCGGGACACCCGCCTCGAACAGCGTCCGCAGCGGCACGTCCTCCGGCTTCTCGTACACCCCCAGCGCCACGTTCGACGCCGGGCACACCTCACACGTCACACCGCGCTCGGCCAGCTGCCGCAGCAGCCACGGATTCTCCGCCGCCCGCACCCCGTGCCCCACCCGGTTCGCCCCCAGGTCGTCCAGACAGTCCCGCACCGACGACGCTCCCGCAAGCTCACCCCCGTGCGGTGCCGACAGCAGCCCGGCCTCCCGGGCGATCGCGAACGCCCGGTCGAAGTCCCGCGCCATGCCCCGCCGCTCGTCGTTCGACAGCCCGAACCCGACGACCCCCCGGTCCGCGTACCGCACCGCCAGCCGCGCCAGGGTGCGCGCGTCCAACGGGTGCTTCATCCGGTTCGCCGCGACCAGCACCCGCATCCCGAGCCCGGTCTCCCGCGACGTCGTCTCCACCGCGTCCAGGATGATCTCCAGCGCCGGGATCAGCCCGCCCAGCCGCGGCGCGTACGACGTCGGATCGACCTGGATCTCCAGCCACCCCGACCCGTCCCGCAGGTCCTCCTCCGCGGCCTCCCGCACCAGCCGCTGGATGTCCTCCGGCTCCCGCAGACACGAGCGCGCCGCGTCGTACAGCCGCTGAAAGCGGAACCAGCCCCGCTCGTCCGTCGCCCGCAGTCTCGGCGGCTCCCCGCCGGCCAGCGCATCGGTCAGCGCGTCAGGAAGACGCACCCCGTGCTTGTCGGCCAGTTCCAGCACGGTCGAGGGCCGCATCGACCCGGTGAAGTGCAGGTGCAGATGGGCTTTCGGCAGCTCAGAGACATCACGTACACGCTCCATTCCAGGATCCTGCCGTACGCCCCAGCCGTCCCGGAAGCTGTTTCCCCTTTAGTGGTCTTGCTCGCACAAACAAATGGGGCACATACCGAATTCGGTATGTGCCCCAGGCCGACGGAGCGGACGTCAGTCCCGCGCCTCCGCCAGCAGCTTCTGCATCCGGCTCACGCCCTCGACGAGATCCTCGTCACCCAGCGCGTACGACAGCCGCAGATACCCGGGCGTACCGAACGCCTCACCCGGCACCACCGCGACCTCGGCCTCCTCCAGGATCAGCGCGGCCAGCTCGACCGTGTCCTTGGGCCGCCGGCCCCGGATCTCCTTGCCGACCAGCGCCTTGACCGACGGGTAGGCGTAGAACGCGCCTCCGGCTCCGGGCACACCACGCCGTCGATCTCGTTCAGCATCCGCACGATGGTCTTGCGGCGCCGGTCGAAGGCCTCCCGCATCTTCTCGACGGCGACCAGGTCGCCGGAGACGGCGGCCAGCGCGGCGGCCTGGGCGACGTTGGACACGTTCGACGTGGCGTGCGACTGGAGGTTCGTCGCGGCCTTGACCACGTCCTTCGGGCCGATGATCCAGCCGACCCGCCAGCCGGTCATCGCGTACGTCTTCGCGACACCGTTCACCACGATGCACTTGTCGCGCAGCTCGGGCAGCACCGCCGGCAGCGACACGGCGGAGGCGTCGCCGTAGACCAGGTGCTCGTAGATCTCGTCGGTCATCACCCACAGACCGTGCTCGACGGCCCAGCGGCCGATCGCCTCGGTCTCCTGCTCGCCGTAGACCGCGCCGGTCGGGTTCGACGGCGAGACGAACAGGACGACCTTCGTCTTCTCCGTACGGGCCGCCTCCAGCTGCTCGACGGTCACCCGGTAGCCGGTGGTCTCGTCGGCGACGACCTCCACCGGGACACCCCCGGCCAGCCGGATCGACTCCGGGTACGTCGTCCAGTACGGCGCGGGCACGATGACCTCGTCGCCCGGGTCGAGGATCGCGGCGAAGGCCTCGTAGATGGCCTGCTTGCCGCCGTTGGTGACGAGGATCTGCGACGCGTCGACCTCGAGGCCGGAGTCGCGCAGCGTCTTCGCGGCGATCGCTGCCTTCAGCTCGGGCAGACCGCCGGCGGGCGTGTAGCGGTGGAACTTCGGGTTCTTGCAGGCCTCGATCGCGGCCTCGACGATGTAGTCCGGAGTCGGGAAGTCGGGTTCACCGGCGCCGAAGCCGATCACCGGCCGCCCGGCGGCCTTGAGGGCCTTGGCCTTGGCGTCCACGGCGAGGGTGGCGGACTCGGAGATCGCGCCGACTCGGGCGGAGACCCGGCGCTCGGTGGGAGGGGTTGCAGCGCTCATGCGCCCCATCGTTTCAGACTGGAAACGTGCGCGGCACGGGGGTTTCACAGACTGAACAACGCCGGGCAAACCCCTGAACAACAGTCCGGATCGACCGCACGGCCTGGGCGATCTTCAGCCGGAGTCCAGCCGTCCGCACCCTGTTCCGCAGGCGATCTTCCGCCAACGAGGCCCCGCCGGAGCCCTTTCTGTTCGACGACCGGCCGCAGACCACGTACACTCTCACCTCGTTGGCCTCCCGCAGGCCGCGCCCGTTCGGTGCACACCAAGCATCCGGACGGATGCGGTACGTTGGGGGACACACAAAGGGTCGTAGCTCAATTGGTAGAGCACTGGTCTCCAAAACCAGCGGTTGGGGGTTCAAGTCCCTCCGGCCCTGCTACACACACCTTCGCCAGGATGTGTGCGCATGTACGTACAGCAATGCACCGCCGTGCGGCTCAGACCGGGCGCGGCACGGCCACGACCCGGAATCAGGTGAGGACGAGTGACGGACGCCGTGGGCTCCATCGACATGCCTGATGCCCAGGACGAGGCGCCGGAGTCCAAGAAGGCCCGCAAGGGCGGCAAGCGCGGCAAGAAGGGCCCGCTCAAGCGGCTTGCCCTCTTCTACCGCCAGATCGTCGCGGAGCTGCGGAAGGTCGTCTGGCCGACCCGCAACCAGCTGACGACATACACGACCGTGGTGATCATCTTCGTGGTCGTCATGATCGGCCTCGTCACCGTGATTGACTATGGACTCAGCAACGCCGCCAAGTACGTGTTCGGCTGAGCCGCCCGCGAAGAGCGCCGAGGTACCCGGCGCTCCTTTCGCATGTTCCACCCCTATGTATCCAGGAAGAAGCAGCCACCGTGTCTGACCCGAACGTGAACGACGCCATCGAGCCTGTCGAGTCCGTCGAGGACGAGCTCGACACCGTCGAGGGCGCGGACAGCGAGGACACCGAGACCTCCGCCGAGGTCGAGGCTGCCGACGCCGTCGCGGACGACGCCGCCGAGGCGGAGACCGAGGACGCCGAAGAGGCCGCGGAAGAACTCGAGGAAGAGCCCGAGGACGACCGCGACCCGATCGAGAAGCTCCGCGAGGAACTGCGGGTCCTGCCCGGCGAGTGGTACGTCATCCACACCTACGCCGGCTACGAGAACCGCGTGAAGACCAACCTGGAGCAGCGCGCCGTCTCGCTGAACGTCGAGGACTACATCTTCCAGGCCGAGGTGCCGCAGGAAGAGGTCGTCCAGATCAAGAACGGCGATCGCAAGACGATCAAGCAGAACAAGCTCCCGGGCTACGTCCTGGTCCGTATGGACCTGACGAACGAGTCCTGGGGCGTCGTCCGCAACACCCCGGGTGTCACCGGCTTCGTGGGCAACGCCTACGACCCGTACCCGCTGACGCTGGACGAGATCGTCAAGATGCTCGCCCCGGAGGCCGAGGAGAAGGCCGCCCGCGAGGCCGCCGAGGCCGAGGGCAAGCCGGCTCCGCAGCGCAAGGTCGAGGTCCAGGTGCTGGACTTCGAGGTCGGCGACTCGGTCACCGTCACCGACGGCCCGTTCGCCACGCTCCAGGCGACCATCAACGAGATCAACCCGGACTCGAAGAAGGTCAAGGGCCACGTGGAGATCTTCGGCCGCGAGACGCCGGTCGAGCTCTCCTTCGACCAGATCCAGAAGAACTAGCACCACCCCGGCTTCCGAGCAGGTCAGACGGGCTCCTGGAGTCTGCCTGATCTGCTCGGTTTTTGGCCGCGCATAGATACCCGTTATCGTTGTGCGGTATGCCTCCATCCGGCTGATCCGGATCGGAGGCTGGAAAACTCTCACTAGGACCGGGAGAGAGCACATGCCTCCCAAGAAGAAGAAGGTCACGGGGCTCATCAAGCTCCAGATCCAGGCCGGTGCCGCCAACCCGGCCCCGCCGGTCGGCCCCGCGCTGGGCCAGCACGGCGTCAACATCATGGAGTTCTGCAAGGCCTACAACGCCGCGACCGAGTCGCAGCGTGGCTGGGTCGTGCCGGTGGAGATCACGGTCTACGAGGACCGCTCCTTCACCTTCATCACCAAGACCCCGCCGGCCGCGAAGATGATCCTCAAGGCCGCGGGCGTGGCGAAGGGCTCGAGCGAGCCGCACAAGACCAAGGTCGCGAAGATCACGCGTGACCAGGTCCGCGAGATCGCCACCACCAAGATGCCCGACCTCAACGTCAACGACCTGGACGCCGCCGAGAAGATCATCGCCGGCACCGCCCGTTCCATGGGCGTCACGGTCGAGGGCTGAGCCCCAACCCCATCAGCAGAAGTGGCAG
>KE354303.1 GCA_000415505.1 Streptomyces afghaniensis 772 | reverse complement strand
GCGGAAGGCGAAGGAAGGCGAGCAGGACCCGCTGTTCGAAGAGGAGTACATGGAGTAGCCGCCGGGGCGCCTCGCTGTCAGACCCTCGTGGCAGGCTGCCGCCCCATGGACGATCACACGCCTCAGCCCCCGCCCTCGCCCGACCTGTGGGCCACCGTCGACACCCTGTCCGAGTGGCTCGACACCCACCGCCCGGTCGAGGGCCGCGAGGGCGTGCTCCTGCGCATCCTGAAACTGTCCGAGGAGGTCGGCGAGGTCTCCGAGGCGGTCATCGGCGCGACCGGCCAGAACCCGCGCAAGGGCGTGACACACACCTGGGACGACGTGCAGTCGGAGCTGTGCGACGTCGTCATCACCGCGCTGCTGGCGCTGCGGACGCTGACGCCTGAGGCGCGGGAGGTGTTCGGGCGGCATCTGGAGCGGGTTGCGAAGAGGTCGCCGGGGACGACGAGAGCGCCCCTCGACCGCTAGGGCGTGTCCGCAAAGTCCCGCCTGCCCTGCGGCGTCCGGGCGGACGACGGGACTTTACGGACACGCCCTAGACGGCGACGACGCAGTTGTCGGAGCTACTGCCACCGAACACACTGACGATCCCGCTCGTGCCGTCACCGTAGAACCGCGCGTACACCCCTGCCGGGCGGCCGCCGAGCAGCAGCGGCCCGAGCACGGGGGCGACGTCGACTTCGTACGGCTCGTCGACACCGTCGGCACACATCGCAAGCCGGTACGTCTGCGGATCCACGTACTCCTGCACCACGCTCGTGCCCGCCTCGGCTGCTGCGGCCACCGCCGTCTCCCACTGCGCCTGCTCCGTCTCACGGCCGATGACGACCTGCTTGCCGCTCATTCCGACGCTCGCCTTGAGCACCAGGGACTCGCGGTGGGCCACGGCGTACTGGACGAGGTCGACCTTGCGGCCGTCCCGGTGCGTCCCCCTGTCGGACAGGACTCGCGTCCACGGCAGGTACGTGTCGACCAGATTCCGCTCGGCCGCGCTCATCCACGGCCGCCCCTCCGACAGCAGGCCCATGGTGAGCTTGCTGGACAGGAAGGTGGAGGTCTGGGTGCCCACCAGCAGACAGCCGGCGTCCACCGCGGCCTGCACCGGCGCCGTGTCGAGACCGAGAGCCTCCCAGTCGGGGATGGTGAAGTCCCGCAGGCCCAGTGGGTAGCGCAGGTGCGGCGGACAGTCCCAGGCCTCATGCAGGTCCTCGGGCTCGAAGAAGCGCGCCGTGAGTCCATGGCGGTTGAAGTAGTCCGTCTGCAGGTCGAAGTAGCGGGTGAAGCCTCCTTGGTCGCGGGCGCTGCCCAGCAGGGCCACCCGGGGCTCCGCCCCCAGCTCCGCGCACAGGTCTTCGAACATCCGGGTACGGGCCGCGAACGGATCGGGAGAAGTGAACGGCACCCGGCCCGCGCTCGCGTAGAGCTTGTGCCAGACGTCCATGCGGCAGTGCACCTCCACCGCGCCGCAGAGCGCGCCGCTGACGTTGAACTCCAGGAACTGCGGCCCGTTGGGCCCGATGACGACGTCCGGACGGGCCACGCAGTCCGCGTACCGTTCCTCCACGAACGGGTCGGCCATGAACAACTGGCGTTCACTGCGCGGCATGCTGTACGCCGTGAGCCTGACTCCGTGGTGGGCGCGGTCTCGAGGGCGGTGCGGCGCACCATGCCGAGCAGCGCGGCGGAGACGCGGAACAGTTCCGCATAGGTCGCCCGCGGCAGAGCGAACGGCGCGGCGGGCAGCAGCGGCTGGTACGGGTAGCCGATGTCCCGCAGCCCGTGGCGCAGCATCTCGCTGATCGTCTTCGCCGGAGCGGCGGGCGCCAAGCGGTGCCTGCCGAACCACGGGTGGTCCTTCGCCCCGTGCGTTCCGTGGTCCTCAAGCGCGGTCATCCGCTGTTCCCCCTACCTGTTTCGTCCCGTTGGGACTGTTCTGACCTGCCGTGATCTGGATGACGTACGGTCTGATCGCATAGCAACCGCCGTATCTCACAGGGGAGATCGACCCATGACTCTGCGCCGCGTCCAGCACAACGAGTACGTCGAGGAGCACGGCGGTGATTACGAGGACTTCGAGGCCGGCATGGTGATCCGGCACTGGCCGGGGCGGACCATCACCGAGACCGACAACACCTGGCTCACCCTCTTGACCATGAACCAGCACCCCCTGCACTTCGACCGGCACTACGGCGCGGGATCCGAGTACGGGCGGGTGCTGGTCAACAGCGGCATCACGCTGTGCCTGGTCGGCGGCATGACCGTACAGGCGCTGTCCGCGCGTGCCGTGGCCAACCTCGGCTGGGACAAGGTGCGCCTGAAGGATCCGGTGTACGTCGGCGACACTCTGTACGCCACGAGCCGGATCCTCGACAAACGGCTGTCCAACTCCCGGCCCGGGCAAGGGATCATCACGGTCGAGACGACCGGCACGAAGTCGACCGGGGAAGCCGTCATAGTGTTCGAGCGCTCCTTCATGGTCCGCTGCCGCGAGACGGACTGACCGACAGGGCCGATGCCCGGATCGGCTCAGCTCGCGGCCTCGTAGAGCGCTGCCGCCGCGGCCGTGTCCTCGATGGCCATGCCTACGCAGCGGAACACCGAGGTCCGGCCGCCGGTCGCGGCCGGGGCGTTGACCAGCTCGCCCAGTTCGTGGAGCCGGTCCTCGCCGATCAGCCCGGCGGCCAGCGCGGCCCGCACCTCGCCCGCCTCCTCGACAGCCGCGACCCGCTGCTCCACGACGACGAACGCGTCCGCCAGGAGCGCCGGGGCGACTTCGAGGGCTTCTTCATGGGTCCCGCCGATCACATTGACGTGTGCGCCTCGAGCCACCCAGCCGGCCTCCACGAGGGGCGTACGGCCGCTGGTGGAGGTCGTCGTGCAGACGACCGCGGCGTCGGTGACGGCCTCCTCGGCCGTGCGGCACACCGTGACCCGCACCGGGGCGCCCGCCGTGTCGCGGATCCACCGGGCGAACTCCTGCGTACGGGCCGCGGTGCGTGAGTACACCCGGACGGAGCGGATCGGGCGCACCGCGGACACCGCTCGCACCACCGCGCGGGCCTGCACCCCGGCGCCGATGACAGCCAGGTCCTCGGCGTGCTCCGGTGCGCACAGGCGGGTCGCGAGCGCCGCGACCGCACCGGTGCGCAGGGCGGTGAGTTCGGCGCCCTCCAGGAGGGCGGTGATCCGGCCGGTCTCCAGGGCGGTCAGCGCGACCACCCCGTGGATCAGCGGCAGCCCGCGCTCCGGATTGTCCGGGGTGAGCGTGGTGATCTTGACGCTGCCCACCCCCCGCCGTTCCCAGACCGCCGTCCCGGCCAGCAGTTCCCGCTGTGGGCCGTGCTGGACGAGGGTCCGGGGCGGCGAGGAGGTACGGCCCGCCGACAGGTCGACGAACACATCGGCCAGCGCGTCGATCACCCGCAGCAGCCGCTCTCGGCCCGCCATGTCCGCGGCGCCGATCATCAGTTGCCCGCTCATGCGCCGGCCTTTTCGCTCAGCTCGGCCACGACGTCCCGGATCAGGTCCTCCTGCCCGGCGATGGCCTGCCGCCTGCCGAGCTCGAAGAACACGTCGCGCGGGTCGACCCCGGCACGCGCGGAGTGGTCGAGTACCTGGTGCTTGAACCCGGAGAACACCCCGGCCAGCCCGCTGACGATGCTCAGCGAGCCGGTGACCGGCGGCGCGGGCATCAGCTCGCGCTCGGCGAACTCGGCGGCGTCGAGGAGCGCGTACAGGTCGATGCCGGTCGTGAACCCGGTGCGTTCCAGCACCGGCACGAGCACCTCCAGCTGGGTGTTGCCGGCCCCGGCGCCGAAGCCGCGCGCACAGCCGTCGATGATCCTGGCCCCGGCCTCGGCGGCGGCCACGGAGTTGGCGACGGCCATGCCGAGGTTGTTGTGCCCGTGAAAGATCACCGGCACATCCACGGCCGCGGCCATCGCACCGATCCGCTCGCCGACGTCCCCGGGCAGGAAGTGGCCCGCGGAATCCATGATCCCCACCGCCTGCGCCCCGTACCCGACGGCGCTCGCGGCGTGCTCGGCCAGTTCCTCGGGGGTGGCCATGTGGCTCATCAGCAGCACGCAGTGTGCCTCGGTCTCCTGCTCCCGCAGGAATTCGAGGTGGCGCTCGGCCAATGACGTCTCGGTGCAGTGCACGCCGACACGGACCACGTCGGTGCCGTGCGCGACCGCCTTGCGCAGCTCGTCGGAGGTCCCCCAGCCGGGCAGCATGAACACACCCATCCTGCTGGTGCTCAGGGCCTCCCGCACGGTGGACAGCATCACGTCGTCGCTGACCGCTGCCCGGCCCGCCTGGAGCGAGGAGGCGCCCAGGCCGTTGCCGTGGCCGACCTCCACCACCGGGACGCCCGCCGCGTCGGCCGCCTGTGCGTACCCTCGCAGCGCGGCCACACCGAGCTGGTGCCGCACCGCGTGCTGGCCGTCGCGCAACGTGGGGTCATGGATCACGACGGCGCTCATCGGCCCACCTTCGTCCCTGCGGCCAGGGCGAGCCGGGCCGCGTGCTGCTCGGCGACCATGACGGCGGCCGAGTTGATGATGTCCAGGTTCCCGGCGTACGGCGGCAGGACCTCGCTCTTGGCGATGATCTCCAGGGACACCACGACCCGGTCGCCCTCCACCGTGCAGCCGATGACCTGGTAGCCGGGCGCGAACGCCCGTACCCGCGCGGCCGCTTCGTCGACCACGGCACGCACCGCCTCGGCGGTGGCTCCTGGGACGACCGCGTGGACGGTCGTCCGGAAGGTCGCCGGGGGCACGGCCGGGCTGATGTTGAGGAGCACCTTGGTGTCGCGCACGCCGGAGAACGTGCTGATGGCGTGCTGGGTCGTCGCCACGTACTCGTCGAGGTTGAGCCGGGTGGCCCGGCCCGCGATGGTGCTGGCCGCGGTGGAGACGACCTCGATGTACTCCACCTCGAACCGGCCGGCCAACGCGTGCGCGATCGGGGTGGACGCCTGGCCGCCGCAGCTGATCAGGCTGATGTTGCGCTCGGTCGGGGCGTGCGTCCCGGTCACGGTCGGCACCACCATCTGCCCGACCTTGCTGGGCGTCAGGTCGATCAGCAGCGTGTCCAGCGGCTGGAGCAGCCGCCAGTGCTCGACGTGCGCAGCGGCGTTGGTGGCGTCGAACACCACGTCGAACGGGCGTGGCGCCGCGAGGACCGCGTCGATCCCCCCGGCCGTGGTGGCGTAGCCGAGCCGGTGTGCGCGCCGCAGGCCGGCGGACTCCGGACTGCGCCCGGCCACCAGGCCGCATTCGAGTACGTCGGACTGGTGGATCTTGCTGACCAGGTCCTGACCGATCGCCCCGGTGCCGATGACGGCGACGGAGACGGCCCGGACGGCACCCGGCCTCGGGGCGGTCGCCTCCTCAATGACGGTCATTGTCCATCCCTTCACGATTGCCGCCGGCCCGGCCGAACCGACCAGCCCAGGCGTCCCCGAGTGCCACCGTCATCCGGGCCATCCGGGCGAACGGCGGGCCGATCATGTTCCCGTCCAGGACCGCGATTCCCTCACCCGCGGCCTGGACCGCGTCGGAGACCCGCCGGGCCAGGCGCAGACCCTCCGGGTCGGGCCGCAGGGCCCGGTTGATGGCGTCCAGCTCACCGGGGTGCACGGTCGCCTTGCCCTGGAAGCCCAGTTCGCGCCCCCGCGCGATCTCCTCGGCCAGGACGAGCGGCTCGGTGAGCCGGAAGTTGCCGGTGTCGATGCAGGCGGTGCCGTAGCGAGCACAGGCCATGACCATGGCCTGCCGGGTCGCGAGCAGGCCGGCCCAGGTGATCTCGATGCCCAGGGTGGCGGCCAGGTCGGCGGAACCGAGGATCAGCCCGTCGGCGGCCGCCGCGACCTCGTCGACGCAGGCGACGGCCTCCGGGGTCTCCAGGGTCACGTAGATCTGTGGGCGCAGCCCCGCCGAGGCGAGGGTGTCGCGCATCAGCCTCACCTCGACCGCGGACTTCACCATCGTCATCACGACGAAGCCGGGCCGGACCGGTGACCCGGCGAGCAGCTCGATGTCGTGGACCGCCTCGATGGTGCCGAGTCCGTTGACGCGCACGGCGACGTTCTCCGGTTCCGGCGCCTTGTCGAGGGCCGCCCGGCACACGTCGCGCGCCGCGGGCTTCTCCTGCGGCGGGACTCCGTCCTCCAGGTCGATCAGGTGCACGTCCGCGTCGTACGACCAGGCCTTGACCACTCGGTCGAGGGAGAGCGCGGGGGTGTACAGGATGCTGCGCGGGATCGCTCGGGCCGTGCTCGTCACAGGACCGCCTCCCCGGACAGCGGGGCGGCCGCCTCGGCGCCCACTTCGACCAGCACATCGCACAGATCGCGGATCTGCTGCTCGGTCTGGCCCGCCCGCATCATGACGCGCAGTCCTGCCGTACCGCGTGCGACGATCGGGAAGAACACCGGCGAGACGTAGAAGCCGGCCTCGATCACGCGACGGCCCGCCTCGATCACCGTCGCGTCGCTCATCGGCACGAGCCGGATCGGGAACGTGCTGCCGGCCTGCTCCGTGCGGACCAGCGAGTCGAAGAGCTCGATGTTCGCGTAGAGGCGGTTCTGCAGGGTGGTCAGCTCGCCGGTCCGGTGGATCTGTGCCGAGGCGAGGCTCGCACCGACCGACGCGGTGTTCAGCAGCTGCGAGTAGTTCAGGGCGCCGCCGAATCGCTCGATGACGCGCAGGGTCTTCTTCGACTGCCCGTCGAGCACGATCGCCGCGCCGCTGGTGCCGAACGCCTTGTTCAGGGTGACCACCGTGATGGTGCGCTCGTCCTGGACCGGGCTGTGCGTACGGACGTAGCCGACGCCGCGCTCGCCGTAGGCCGACAGGGAGTGCGAGTCGTCGTAGTAGACCAGCAGACCGTACTTGTCCTGCAGCTCGGCCAGTTCCTTGACCGGTGCGTAGCCGCCCAGGCTGTCGCTGCCGTCGCAGACGTAGGCGACCTTGGCGTACTTCTTGCACATGTCCTCGATGAAGTCGAGGTCGTGGTGGCGTGAGGTGACGACCTCGGTCTCGTCGGCACAGACCGGCTTGAGGCCGGCCATCGACACATGGGCGTTCCTGTCGAAGATCATCAAGGGCCGGGTGCCGTTGCCCAGGTGGCCGGAGGCGATCAGCGGGAGCAGGCCGAACGTCGCAGTGCTCGCGGCGATGGAGCAGACGACCTGGGCGCCGAACAGCTCGCCCAGGGACGTCTCCAGTTCCCGCATGGCGGGGATCTGGACCCGGCTGCGGGCGATGCAGTGGTCGAGGACGCCGTAGCGGCGCATCGCGTCGATGCCGCCCTCGATCACCTCGGGGTGTGAGTCGAGGTCCAGATACGAGCAGCAGCTGAAGTTGACGAACTCATGGCCCTCGGCGATGAATTCATGCCCCTCGGTGGCGCGGAGCACGCCCGAGCCGGCGTCGAGGTCGGCCACGATTCCGGCCAGGCCGTTGCGTTCCGACATGTCCCAGAATTCGTTGCCGATTCCGATCAGCTTGTCGTTGTTGCGGTACCGGTGCGTGGGGGTGATGGTCTTCCGCTCGGTCATGAACTCGTCACCGCCGGCTCGTAGTTGTAGACGCCCTTGAGCTTCCGGAACACCGCGGTGTAGAGCGCCACGCCCAGCACGTAGGGCCGACGGAAGATCTTCGCGTCACGCAGCCAGAAGTTCATGTTGATGTTCATCTCGTCCAGCGACTCGGCCTGGTGCCACCACCCCAGCGGGAGGTAGAGCATCTGCCCTGGCTCCAGGACCAGTTCGCGCCGCTGGGCGAGCTTGGCGGCCACCTTCGGGTGCCGCGCCCAGTCCACGTCGTCGAAGTCGAAGACCTGCGACTTGTCGCCGAACCCTCCCTTGAGCGACCTGGGGTAGTACTCCCAGAACCCGGGGGGAGCCAGCACGAACCGCTTGCGGCCCTCCAGGCAGATGTTGAAGTTCTCCAGCTCGTCGAAGTGGCTCTGGGTGAACACGCCCTGGTGGCTGATCCACAGGTTGGCGGCGTTCATCGGGCCCCGATAGTCGAAGAGCTTTCCGGCATCGAACCCGAGGATCGCGTTGACGTCGTCCGGGCTGTTGCGGAAGTTCGAGACGATGCGGTTCCACGTACCGGGGTCGGTCAGGTACTTGTCGTTCTCGAAGAACTCGCGGAGCTTGATCTCCTCGGTGGTCCATCGCTTGGAGTTCTGCTTGTTGCTCGGTTCGGTGAACAGGGTCACCCTCATGTCGCCGAGGCGCTCGGCCACGCCTTCCCGGCCCAGGCCCTCGGTGCCCTTCGGCAGGGTGATGATCACTGGAACGTCGGCCCGGATGAGGGCCCGCCGCCCGAAGGCCATGAATTCGTCGAACGAGATGCGGGGAACCGGTAGGCCCCCGAGAGTGTCCCGCCCCGACACAGAATGCGCTGTGTTCACAACTCTGTCCTCATCGTTCACTGTTCGGATACCGCCCATGTCGATGCCGGCTGCACGTCCGGCTTGCCCTGCCGCAGCGCCCGCCGCCCCGCGACGCTGAGTGCCACGGCGACGACCCCGCCGCCGACGCCCGCCCACACCCCGTGCGCGGAACCGTTCATGTCGGAAAGCGCCCCGCCCACTGCCGTGCCCGAGCCGATGCCGAAGGCCCCGGCGCTGGTGAGCCATGAGAACGACTCCGACAGGGAGCCCTGCGGAGCCACCGACTCGAGGAGGGTGCTTCCCGAGATCAGCGCGGGCGAGATGGCCACGCCCGCGACGACGGCGAGGAAGGCCATCACGAGAGACGAGTCGGTGAGGGCGAGGGGGATCGCGCTGAGTATCAGGAAGCACGTGGTGATCGAGAGCATCCTGTCCTGCGGGACGCGCCAGTCGACCGCTCCGTAGACCAGGCCGGAAACCAGGCTGCCGGCTGCGATCAGAGCAAGGAGTACGCCGCCGAACCAGGGTGTCCCCTGCTCCTCGGCGAACGCGATCATCGAGACGTCCACGGCGCCGAACAGGAAGCCCATTCCGGCATACGCGAGCGTCAGCACCCACACCCCGGTCACGGTGATCGCTCGTACGGGGCTGCGACCCGGTACCGGCTCGGACGCCGGCTCGGATCTGCGGTGCAGGGCGACCGCGAGGGAGCCGATGGTGTGCAGCGCCCAGCACGTGAGCAGACCCGTGACCGGATGCACCGCCGATGCCAACGCCGTGACCAGCAGCGGCCCGAGCAGGAAGATCGTGTCGTCCAGCATGGACTCCATGGCGTAGGCGGTCCGGAGCGACTCGGGGGCGACCATCGCCGCCCACCGTGCCCGTACGAACGAGCCGAACGACACGGAGGTGCACCCGGCGGCGACCGCCCCCGCGATGAGCACCCAGAGCGGAGCCTTGAGCGCGATCGACACCAGCAGCGACGCCATCCCCACCGCGTGCGCCAGGCATGCGGTGAGCAGCACCCGCCGCTGGCTCGTCCGGTCGGCCAGGCGGCCGAGCACTGGACTGGCCACCCCCTGGCAGACCAACATCGCCGCCGCCACCGTCCCGGCCTCGGCCAGCGATCCGGTGACGGCCGATACCAGCATCAGGCAGCTGAGGGAGCGCATGGCGATCGGAAATCGACCGATCATCCCGGAGAGCGCCAACGTTGCCGCACCGGGCGATCTCAGCAGTCGCACATAGGACCCGAGCCCGGAATGCATCCCCGATGCTTCTGCGGACACAGCTCTCCCGTCGATGTAAAGGAATACCCGGAAAGAAATCGCGACGGCTTCGAGTCGCGTAGCCGCCCGTCCCGAATTCCCTTATTCGTCAGGGCTGCCGGGGAGGGTGGCGTCGTTGAGCAGGTATGCGGTGAGGAAGGTGGTGGTGCGGGCATGGGCGCGGGCCTTGCGAAGGCGCGCGAGCCGCTGCCCGGAAGTGAGAGGTTGTTCCTCTGCGTCGAGGAGGCAGAGGACCGTACGCAGGCCGCTGACCTGCGCGCGGCCGAGGGGGTCGGATGGCGTGCCCTCGCTGTGGACCAGGTCCCCCAGGAGAGCTTCGACCTGGTCCCGTGGTGAAACGCTCCGCGTCGGGTCCAGGGGTTCGTTCATCTCGTCGTCTCCCCCACATGGCGGTTATGAGCGCGGTAAGGCCTCACTTGAGGATGATTTCGTCCGGGGCGCAGCGCAAGGCGGTTGGGCGGCAGACTTCCGGCAGTTACGGCAGGAGTGGGCAGGATGCGTTCGCTACCGGCAACCGCGGCCCGGGTTACTGCCCCTTTCCTTGTGGGCCTCTTCGGCGCCGCGTAGGTTCACTCACGAATCGCCCGACGGATTTCCGCCAACGGGCTTCGGCGTGAAAGCAGGGAGAAATACATGTCATTCGACGAGATTGCCCCGGCGCAGATCGAGAAGGAGCTGGCGAACCACTTCGCGGGCGCTTTTGACGACGCCGCGCTGCGTGAGCTGTCGCAGAGCTTCCGGCGCAACGGCTACGTGAAACTGTCGAACTTCGTCTCGAAGGACCTCTTCCAGACCATCACGAAGGAGTGCCACAGGCTGCTGGACCTGCACCAGCAGCGCATCGACATCCATCTGAAGGAGACCAGCAACTCGCCGCGCTTCATGAGCACGGTGAGCCAGAAGGCCATCGAGAACGACAGCGAACTCGTCCGGGCCGTCTACAACTCCGAGGCGATGATGGGCACTCTGTCCCGCATCGCCGGCCAGCCGGTCCTGCCCTGCCCCTGGGACGAGGAGAAGTACGTCCTCATCCGCCAGCACAAGCAGGGTGACACGCACGGCTGGCACTGGGGCGACTTCAGCTTCACCGTCATCTGGATCATCGAGGCGCCGGGCCCGGAGTTCGGCGGGCAGCTCCAGGCCGTTCCGCACACGGACTGGGACAAGGACGACCCGCGGGTCCACGAGTACCTCGCCAAGCACCCGATCAGCACGTACCCGCACGCCACCGGCGAGATGTACTTCCTGCGGTCGGACACCACCCTGCACCGCACGATTCCGCTGAACGCCGACAAGACGCGGATCATCCTCAACACCTGCTGGGGCAGCGAGCAGGACCAGTTGAAGAAGGCGACCCACGAAACCATGCAGGCGATGTTCAACTGATCCCGCCGCACCGAGCGGGTTTGGGTTCCATTCCCAGCGATCAGCCTGATCGGCGCAGGCATGCACCTGTGCCGGGCCGGTGCGGTTCGGCGCGCACGTTCGGTGGTGACACACCGACGCGCTCCCGAGCAGCACCGGCCCCGGCCGCCACCCGATCCCACCCGACCGAAATGAGATCAGTCAGATGACTACGGCACTTGTCCTGGTGGACCTCCAGGTAGGCCTGCTGACCGGAGAAGACGCGGTACCCGAGGCGGACTCCCTGCTGGACCGGCTGCGTCCGCTCGCCGAGAAGGCGCGTGCGCTCGGGGTTCCCGTCGTCCACGTGCAGGACGACGACCTCGGCGACGTCGACTCCGAGGAGTGGCAGATCGACCCCCGACTCGGCGTGGAGGAGGGGGACCTCAAGGTACGCAAGGTCGAATGTGACGCCTTCCACGAGACCCGGCTGGATGAGCTGCTGCGCTCGCACGGCATCCGGCACCTGGTGGTTGCCGGCCTGGTCACCGAACTGTGCATCGATTCCACCTGCCGCAAGGCCGTGACCCTCGGGTACGACGTGACTCTGGTCTCCGACGGCCACTCGACTCCGGCGAAGCACCTCCCCCTTGAGGCGATCATCGACCATCACCACCGCATCCTCGACGGCTACGGCGTCTACGTCGAGCGCCGGCCGTACGAGATCCGGCTCCAAACGGCTGCCGAGGTCGACTTCGTCGCTCCCGAGGAGCCCGAACTGCAGGGCGCGGACATGCCATGACCACGACGTCTTCTGCCCCCACCGACGTGAGGCCGGCCGCGCCCGGCGTGGTGCCTCCCCGGCGACGCCACCCCGTGGTGCTGCTTGCCGTCTCATCGCTTCTGGCGCTCCTCGCGCTGCTGGGCACACTGGCGCTGCAGCCGCCGCCCGCGAAGGGAACGGACGCGCCACAAGGAGAGTTCTCGGCGGCCCGAGCGGCCGAGTACCTGACGGAGTTCGCCCGGAAACCGCATCCGCTCGGGAGCGCCGAGCACACCCGGGTCCGCGAGTACCTCGCGCGGACGGCACGGGAGCTGGGGGCAGAAGTCGTCGTCCAGTCGGGCGAGGTCGTACAGCCCGACATGGGCAGCCCGTTCCCGTCCGCGACCGTGCACAACGTGATCGCCCGGCTGCCCGGCGAGAACGGGCCGGACGGGCGCGACGGTCAGGGCGACGCGGGCGGTGCGCTGCTGCTCGTCGCCCACTACGACTCCGTGCCGAACGGGCCGGGAGCATCGGACGACGGGGCCGCGGTGGCGGCCATGCTGGAGACGCTGCGCGCCCTCAAGGCGTCCGGCGGGGTCGAGAACGACGTCGTCTTCCTGTTCAGCGACGGGGAGGAACTCGGAGCGCTGGGAGCCGAGTTCTTCACACGGGAGCACGGGCTCGACAAGTTCGGTGCGGTGCTCAACTGGGAGGCGCGCGGCAGCGGCGGCCCGGTGATGCTGTTCGAGACCGGCGAGGGGAATCTGCCGCTGATCGACCTGTTCGCCGAGGCCAACCCGCGCCCGGTCGCCAACTCGCTGGCGTACGAGGTCTACAAGCGGCTGCCCAACGACAGCGACTTCACCGTCTTCCGCAAGGAGGGCGTCGCGGGCTTGAACTCCGCCTTCATCGAGGGGTTCCACGACTACCACTCGCGCTCCGACACCGTCGAACAGCTCGACCGGGACAGCATGCAGCACCACGGTGAGGCCATGGTCGGCATGGTGCGGGCCCTGGACGGCGCCGACGCGGAGCAGCTCCGCGGCGAGAACGGGGTCTACTTCGACCTGTTCGCGCGGGTCCTCGTGCGTTACCCGGTGTCGTGGGCGCTGCCGCTGGCCGGGCTCACGCTGACGGTGCTCGCCGGCCTGCTGGTNTGGGGGGCACGCCGGTCCGCCCTGCGTCCCCTGCGGGTCGTCGCGGCGCGGGGACGGCACTCGGCACGCTGGTGGCGGCCGGTGCCGTGGTCCACGGGCTGTGGACGCTGGCGCTGCTGCTCGCGCCCGACCTGGCCGCGCTGCCCTTGGCCGAGCCGTACAACCGGGGCTGGTTCGTGGCGGCGTTCGGCGCGATCGTGGGCGGCGTCCTGCTGACGGCGGCCAAGGTGCTGCGCCGGCTGCGCCCGGCCGAGACGACGGGTGGCGTGCTGCTGACCGCGGGCCTGCTGCTCGCGGTGCTGACGCTGGTGCTGCCCGGTGCCGGCTATCTCCTGCAGTGGCCGCTGCTCGCTGCGCTGCCCTGCTGTGGTGGATCTGCCGGACCGAGGGACGCGCGACGGGCGAGACGGCGGCCGGGACGCGGGAGATGTGGCCGGTGCGCTGCTGTGGTCGGCCGGGCCCGCCGTCGCCGTCGTTCTCTTCGTGCCGCTCACGGGCAGCCTGCTGACGGCGCTCGGTATTCCGCTCGCCTCGGTGGCCATGGTCTTCGTCACGGCCGGTCTGGTCTCGGCCCTGCCGCTGCTGGTCCGGCTGCCTGCCACCGGACTGAGCGCCGTGGTCGCGGCCGGTGTCGCGCTGGCCCTTCTGGGCACCGGCGTCGTCCGGCACGGGTTCAGCGCGGAGCGGCCGAGGCCCGACTCGCTGCTGTACGTACGCGACGACGTGAAGGCCAGGACGCTGTGGTTCAGCGGCGACCCGGCACCCGATGCCTGGACGCGCGGAGCGCTGGGCGACGACCCGAGGCGGGCTGCCGTGAACGATTACTTCCCTCCGCGCGGAGACGAGCCGGCGATGGTGGCGAAGGCGCCCGCGCTGGACATCCCCCTCCCGGAGGTCACGGTGCTGGACGACACCACCCGCGGCGGCACCCGCACGGTCCGCTTCAGGGCCGAGTCGCAGCGCCCCGCCTGGCGCATCCAGGTGCGGCTGCCGCAAAAACCTCTCGCCGCCTGCACGGTCGCGGGCACCCGCCTGGACCGGGCGGCGATGAAGGAGCAAACGGGAGGCGCGAACGACGTCGTCTTCCACCACTACGGTGCGCGCGGTTTCGACGTCAGCTGTGAGGTCCCGGCCGGCACCCGGCTGCGCGTGGACGTAGCGGACTACACCATCGGTCTGACCCCGCAGGTGCGGGATCTGGTGGGGCCGCGGCCGCGGGACACCGTCCCGGTCGCGTTCGGCTTCCTGCCGGAGGACTCCGTCATCGCCCGTGCGGCGGAAGAGATCTGAGGATCCATGAACCACGTCTCACGGGACAACGCCATCGAGGTCCGTAACCTCACCCGGGTCTTCCCGACCGGGGGCTCGGACACGCTCGTCAAGGCCAATGACGACCTGACATTCAGCATTCCCCGCGGCCAGGTCTTCGGGCTGCTGGGAGCAAACGGCGCGGGCAAGACCACGCTGGTGTCGCAGCTCCTGGGCCTGGTGCGGCCCACCTCGGGCGAGATCCTGGTCGAGGGCATCGACGCCGTCGCCTGGCCGGACGAGGTCAAGGCCATGACCGGCTTTCTGCCGCAGACCGGCCTGTCGATGCGCCTGGTCGAGGTGCGGCGGGCGCTGCACTACACCGGTCGGCTGCGCGGCCAGTCCGAGGCGGACGCGCGCCGCCAGACCGCCGAGCTCATCGAGGAACTCGGCCTGGGCGACGTCAGGGACCGCTACGTGGACCAGCTCAGCGGCGGCATGACACGTCTGGTCAACTTCGGCATGGCCCTCATGGGCCGGCCCAAACTGCTCATCCTCGACGAGCCGACCAACGAACTCGACCCGCACAACCGGCGGCTCGTGTGGGACATGGTGTCGCGGCGCAGCGCCGCGGACGGCACGACCGTCGTCCTCGTCACGCACAACGTGCTGGAGGCCGAGTCGGCCGTCGACCAGGTCGCCGTCATGAACGGTGGCCGCATCACCGCGATGGGCACGCCAGGCCGTCTGAAGGAGGCGCTGGGCGACAGCATCCGGCTGGAGCTGTTCGTCAAGGGCGACGGCGGGCTGGCACGGCACGAGCGGGAACGGTTCGGCGCGGTCGGCACGATCACCGCGGGCAAGCGGGACGGCAGCTACCTGGTCCAGACGGACTCCGCGCGGATGCCGGAGCTGATGCGCCTCGTCCACGGCGAGGTGGGGATGGACCGGGTGGCCGACTTCCGGCTGACCCGGCCGACGCTGGAGGACGTCTATCTGACGATGGACGGCCGTTCGGGGCCGGATGCGGCCCCTTCGGTGACGACGGAGCCGGACGCCGCGGAGGGCCTGGCGAGCGCGGAGGCGAGCGAGACCGCTGCCGGCCTCGTGCCTGCGGGAGCGGTGACGTCCGCGGCAGCCGTCCTGACGACGGCGCCGAGCGCACCGGCGACGACTCCCGCCCCGCCCTCCCCCTTCGGGGAGGCGGGCGACGAGACGGCTTCCGGCGCCCGGACCCGACAGGCCGCGTCCGCGGGCCCGGTGCCCCGGGACGGGAAGGGGGTGCCTGCCCGTGGTGCGAAGACACGGCTGCGACGCATGGGAATCGACCTCAAGTACCTGTGGCTGGAACAGATGCTGGAGGTTCGTACCACCTGGTCGTGGGTGCTGATGTTCGGCCTGCTGATGCCGACGGCCATGGTGTTCGGCCTGACCCGGATCGGCAATGGTCTGTCAGACGAGCAGAGTCTGCTGTTCATCGTCAGCGGCGCGGCCATCTTCTCCGTGGCCAACGAGGGTATCGGCACGCTCGCCCAGCGCATCGGCGTCCTGCGCCAGGACGGGATGATGGTGTACTACGCGTCGCTGCCCATCAGCAGGATCTCGTTCCTGGCCGCGATGGTGTTCTCCCGGCTGCTGCTGATCCTGCCGGGCCTGATCACCCCGATGATCGTGGCGAAGCTGATGTACGACACCGACTTCGTCATCTCGCCCGCGCTCCTGCTCGTGCTGCCGTTGTCCTGCATGGCGCTGTCGGCCATAGGACTGGCCATCGGGACGCTCGTGCGCAGCATGGACCTGCTGCTCGTGATCGTCAACCTGATGATCTTCGTGCTGCTGCTGGTGGCCCCGGTGCTCATCCCGATCGAGTCGCTGCCGGTTCCGCTCCAGGTGTTCGGCTACCTGCTCCCGCCCACGTATGCGGCGGAGTCCCTGCGCCTCGCCCTGGTCGGTGACTTCGGCGCCACCTTCCTGTTCGACATCGCCGTCCTGGCCGCGATGACCGCGGCCGGCCTGGTCGGCGCCAGCCGCTGGATCCGCTGGCGCACCGCCTGAGCACGTCCCCTGGCAACACCTCCGTACGATCCGCCTAAGGACTCCCTGTCATGTACCTGCCGAGCACCAACGCCCCACCCACGGACTTCTCCGTCAGGCGCGCCCCGACCTTCGTGGACGTCGTGGCCGAGCGTGCGACGCTCAGCGGCGGCACCGCCTACACCTTCGTGAGCCCCGACCGGGACGAGCGGCCCTCGCTGACCTTCCCCGAACTGGACGCCCGTGCCCGGTCGGTGGGCGCGATGCTCGCCGCCAGGGGACTCACCGGCGAGCGGGTCCTCGTACTGCTGCCGCCAGGCCTGGACTACGTGGCCGCGTTCCTCGGCTGCCTGTACGCGGGCACCGTCGCGGTCCCGCTGTACCCCCCGAGCGGCGGCAAGTACTCGGCCCGGCACCTGGCCGTGCTCGCCGACTCACGACCCGCGGCCGCGCTGGTACCCGGCAGCGAGCTGGCGCGCGCCGCCGAGCTGGCCGAGGAACTGCGGGCGCCGGGGCTTCAGTTGATCTCGGTCGACGGCGACCTGCCCGCAGCGGACGACTGGCGGCGGCCCCGTATCGACGGGGACAGCGTGGCGTTCCTCCAGTACACCTCCGGTTCGACGGGGACACCGCGCGGCGTACGCGTCACCCATCGCAACCTGGTGGTCAACTCGGCCCAGATCCAGGAACGGTTCGGATCCGGCCCTGACACGGGTGTGGTGAGCTGGCTGCCGCCGTACCACGACATGGGCCTGATCGGCGGCATCCTGCAGCCCGTCTACGCCGGAGCCCCGGCGACGCTGCTGGCTCCGACGGCGTTCATCACCCGGCCGTTGCTGTGGCTCGAACTGATATCCGAGCTGGGTGCGTCCATCAGCGGCGGGCCGAACTTCGCGTACGACCTGTGCGTGGACCGCATTCCGCAGGAGCGTCTCGCCGGGCTCGACCTGTCCCGCTGGCAGGTGGCGTTCAACGGCGCCGAGCCGGTGCGCGCGAGGACGCTGGAGCGGTTCGCTGCCCGCATGGCGCCACTCGGGTTCCGCCGCGAGGCCTTCTTCCCTTGCTACGGGCTGGCCGAAGCGACGCTGATGGTGTCCGGCAGGCGGGTGGGCGACGAGGACATCGCCCATACCTTCGCCGCGGACTCGCTGGGTCCCGGCCGCCTCCCCGAGCCGGCGGCCGACGGGCTTCCCGTCGTCGACTGCGGGCCCGTCGCCGTGGACCTGGACGTCACGGTCGCCGACGCCGAGCACGGCAGGGCCTGCGCCCCTGGCGCCGTCGGAGAGATCTGGGTGGCCGGCGAGAACGTGGCCGACGGCTACTGGGGCAAACCCGCCGCCGACGGCACGTTCGGGGCCCGGCTGACCGGCGAGGAACGCACCTACCTGCGCACCGGGGACTACGGCTTCGTGCGCGACGGCCACCTGTACGTGACCGGCCGCAGCAAGGACCTGATCGTGGTCCGAGGCCGCAACCACTACCCGCAGGACCTGGAGACGACCGCGCTCGCCGCCCACGACACGCTGCGGCGCGGCGCCGCCGCCTTCGCCGTCGAACAGGACGGCCGTGAGGAGATCTGTCTCGTCCTGGAGACGCCGCACGGCCATGTGGCGGAGACGGCCGACGAGGTGATCGCAGCCGTGCGCGCCGCGCTGGTACGGGAGCACGCTGTGGCACCCGGGTCGGTCGTGCTCGTGCGGCCCGGCGGCATCCCGCGTACCACCAGCGGAAAGATCCAGCGTTCCGCGACCCGCGCGGCGCTCGCCACCGGCACGATCAAGGTGGTGCGGAGGTCCGACACGGGCGGCCCGCAGCCGTCCGGGACGCCGCCGCAGGCGGCCGCCGCGGCGACCGCCGCCGCAAGCGCCGTGCTCACGGCTGCCGCCCCGGGGCGGCAGCCGGACCCGGACGCCCTGCGCGCCGTCGTCACCGATCTGGCCGCGCGGCGCCTGGGCGTCAGCGTGGACCGCACAGCGCCGCTCGTCGGGCAGGGCCTGGACTCGCTGGCCGCCGTGGAGCTCCAGGCCGCCGTCGCACAGACGACAGGCGTGGAGCTGTCGCTGGCCGAGCTGCTCGCCGGCGCCGCCGTCGACGACCTCACCCTCGACACCCCGGCCGCGCCGGTCGCGCGGCCGACGCCGGCCGCTCCCGGGGAACACCTGCCGCTGACCACGAACCAGCAGGCCATGGTCTTCATGGAACAGCAGCACCCCGGTACGTCCGCACTGCACATCTCCCTCGCCGTGCGGCTGCTCGCGGACGTCGACCCCGACGCCCTGCACCGCACCTTCCAGCGCCTCGTCGACCGCCACCCCGTACTGCGCACCGCCCTGCGCTGGGCGGACGGTGAGCCGTACCAGACGGTGCTGCCCCACCTGGACGTCGACTTCACGGTGGAGGACGGGCACACCCTGGGCAAGGACGCCCTCGCCGCCCGTCTGGAGCGCGCTTGCGACGGCA
Organism: Streptomyces afghaniensis 772; assembly: GCA_000415505.1. Taxonomy (GTDB): domain Bacteria; phylum Actinomycetota; class Actinomycetes; order Streptomycetales; family Streptomycetaceae; genus Streptomyces; species Streptomyces afghaniensis. The sequence continues at coordinate 16,020 of KE354303.1, read as the reverse complement.
CTCCGTTCGTGCTCGACGAAGGCCGCGTGCTGCGCGCGCTCCTGCTGCGTCGATCCGACGGCGACATCCTGTCGCTGACGCTCCACCACGTTGCCGCCGACATGTGGTCGATGGCGCTGCTCACCGACGAACTGGCTCGTCTCTACGCGGCGGAACGAGGAGAGGGCCCGGCACTGCCCGAGCCGCCCGAGGCCGCCTACCTTTCGCTCGCCGACCGCCAGCGGCGGCTGTTGGAGTCGCCCCGCGGCGAACGGCTCTGGGAGTACTGGAAGGCGGAGCTGGACGGCTGCGAGCCGGTCCTCGAACTGCCCGCCGACCGGCCGCGGCCCCCGTGCAGAGCCACCGCGGCGACACGGTGACGTTCGCCCTGGACCCCGGCGTCACACAGGCACTGCGGCGCCGCGCGGAGGCCGAGGAGTCCACCCTGTTCGTCACGCTGCTGTCGGTCTTCCAGCTGTTGGTGCACCGCTACACGGGCGAGAAGGACTTCCTCGTCGGCGTGCCCGGCTCGGGGCGGCACGACGCGGACCTGCACGACGTGATCGGCTACTTCGTGAACCCGCTGCTCATCCGCTCGCGGGTGACCGAGGAGGCGACGTTCACCGAGCTCGTGCGGGAGACCAAGCGGACGGTGGTGGGCGCGCTCGCACACCAGGAGATGCCCTTCCCGGCGCTCGTACAGCGGCTGCGGCTGCACCGGGACGCCTCCCGCTCTCCCGGTTACCAGGTCATGTTCAGCCTCACCAACACCCATCTGCTGGGGCAGGACGGGCTCGGCGCGCTCCAGACCGGCAAGGGCGGCCTGCGCGCCCGGCTCGGCGACCTGGCGGTGGAGTCGGTCGAGTTGACGCGCAGAGCCTCGCAGACGGACCTCGGGATGACACTCTCCGAGGCGGGCGACGGCCTGGAGGGCGTGATCACCTTCAGCACCGACCTGTTCGACCGCACGACGATCGACCGGTTCGCCGACCACTTCGCCCAGCTCGCCGCCCAGGTCTCGGCGGCACCGGCCGAGCCCCTGCGGCTGCTGCCGCACGCCTCGCAGGCCGAGCAGCGCGAGGCCGCCGGCTGGAACGAGACCGCCACCGCCTACCCGAAGGACAGCACGCTCACCGCCCTGTTCGCGGAGCACGTGCGCGCGACACCGAACGCACCTGCCCTGGTGTACGGCGACTTCCGCTGCACCTACCAGGAGCTGGACCGGTGCTCCAATGCGCTGGCGGCCCGCCTCAGGGAGCTGGGCGTCGGACCGGAGACCCTGGTCGGCCTGTACGTGGACCGGGACCCGGCCGTCGTGGTCGCCATGCTCGCCGTGGTGAAGGCAGGCGGCGCCTACCTGCCGCTCGACCCGTCCCACCCCGGGCGGCGGCTGCGGCAGATCCTGGACGCGGCGCGTCCGGCCGTGGTGCTGACGCCGTCCGGTGACCGGCTGCCCGGCGTGGACGTCACGGTGCCCGTGGTCCACGTGGACGCGTACCTGCGTCCCGACATCGCCGTCGACCCCGCGTACGACACCGCTGTGGACGGCGGAGCCGGTCCCCAGTCGCTGCTGTACGTGATGTACACCTCGGGCTCGTCGGGCCGACCCAAGGGCATCTGCATCACCCACCGCAACGTGATCCGCCTGGTGCGCAACACCAACTTCATCAACATCGCACCGGGCGACAAGATGGCGCAGATCTCCAACGCCGCCTGGGACGCGGCCACCCTGGAGATCTGGGGCGCCATGCTGAACGGGGCCGTGCTGCACGGCTTCGACCAGGCCACGGTGCTCAATCCGCCGGTGCTCGGCGAGGCGCTGCGCGCGGGCGGGGTCGACACCGTCGTCTTCGCGACGCCCCTGTTCACCGAGGTCGCGGCGTACGACCCGACGGTGTTCGAGGGTGCCAGGGAACTCGTGGTCGGCGGCGACACGATGGACCCCAAGCGCGCCAGGGAGGTCGTCGAGCTCGGCGGGCCCCTGCTCATCAACGATTTCGGCCCGACCGAGTCGACCAGCATCGCCGCCACCTTCGCCGTCCGCGAGGTGCCGGAGGGGACGTGGCGGGTGCCGATCGGCCGGCCCATCGCCAACACCCGGGTGTATGTGCTCGACGAGTGGCTGCGCCCGGTGCCGGTGGGTGTCCCCGGCCAGCTCTTCATCGGTGGCGACGGGCTCGGCCGCGGCTACCTCGGTCGGCCGGAACTGACCGCCGGAGCGTTCCTGCCCGACCCGTTCGGCGACGAACCGGGGGCGAGGATGTACGCGACCGGCGACCAGGTGCGCTGGCTGCCGGGCGGCATGCTCGACTTCCTGGGCCGCATCGACTTCCAGGTCAAGATCCGCGGCTACCGGATCGAGTTGGGCGACATCGACTCCGCCGTCCTCTCCCATCCCGAGGTGCGGGAGTCGCTGACCCTGGTGGACGAGAGCGCCGGGCACAAACGCCTCGTCGGGTACTACGCGGGCGCGCCCTCCCCGCAGGAGCTGACCGCCTACCTGGCCGACTGGCTGCCCCGGTACATGATCCCGCCGGTCCTGCTGCGGCTGCCCGAGCTGCCGAAGAACCCGAACCGCAAGATCGACCGCGCCGCACTGCCGAAACCGCCCGCCCACACCGCCGGGGCCGCGGCCCCGGACGCGGAGATGTCCCCGCTGGAGGGCGAGGTGGTGACGCTGCTCGCCGAGGTGCTCGGGGTCCCCGACGTGGCGGTGGACGACAACTTCTTCGACATCGGCGGCCACTCGCTGCTGGCCATCCGGCTGACGACGCGGCTGCGCGAGCGCCACGGCGTGCAGATCGACCTCAACGCCTTCTTCGACGAGCCGACGGCCCGCGGTGTGGCGCGCTGCGTCCAGGAGCTGCTGGACGCCGGGACCGCCGTGGCGCAGCCCGCGGCTCCGGCCGGCCCCGTGGCCCTGCCGCGTGCCCGGTACGCCCGGAGCCCCGCGGCCCGCTGACGTCCTGTCCGGTGCCCGCGGTGGTGGGCACCGGGCCTTTGAACAGAAAGGGTGGTGCGGCGATGGCCGGCCCCGTGAAAGACAGCGACACGGTCGTTGCGATGGTGATGGCGGGAATCGCGATCATCCTGCTGACCGGCGCCGCACTGCGCCGGCTGGCGCTCCGCTTCCGGCAGCCCGCCGTCATCGGTGAGCTCGTCGGGGGCCTCGTTCTCGGCCCCTCCCTGCTCGGCCTGCTGCCGGGCAACCTGACGGAGGTGCTCTTCCCCTCCGACGTCCGCCCCTACTTGTCGGTGCTCGCCCAGGTGGGCGTGGTGCTGTTCGTCTTCCTCATCGGATGGGAGTTCAACACCGGGCTGCTCCAGGGCAGGCGACGGGTGGTCGTGGGCGTCTCGGTGTCGGCCATGGCCGTGCCGTTCCTGCTCGGGCTCCCCCTGGCGCTGTGGCTCTACCGCGAGCACGGTGTGGTGAACGGCGAGGAAGTCGCCGCTGTGCCGTTCGCCCTCTTCATCGGCGTCGTCATGTCGATCACCGCGTTTCCCGTGCTGGCCAAGTTCCTGGCCGACCGCCGGATGCTGCACACCCCGGTGGGGGTGCTCGCGTTGGCCAGCGCCGCGCTCGGCGATGCCATCGCCTGGTGTTCGCTGGCGCTGGTGGTGGTCATCGTGACGGCCGGTTCGCTGCTCGGGGTGGCCGCCATGGCCGGCTGGCTGGCGTTGTTCCTCGCGGTGATGGCCCTGGTCGTGCGTCCCCTGCTGGCACGGCTGACAGAGCGGATGAGCATGGGGGCGGGCGCACCGTACATGTCGGCGGTGGTGGGCGCCGGGGTGTTTCTCTCCGCCTGCGCGACCACGTGGATCGGCGTGCACGCCATCTTCGGTGCCTTCGTCTTCGGACTGGTCATGCCGCGGCCGGTGCACCCGATGCTGCAGAAGCACGCGTTGGAGCCCATCGAGCAGGTGAGCGTCTTCCTGCTGCCGCTGTTCTTCATCGTCGTCGGTATCTCGATCGATCTCCGCTCGCTCTCGGCGGGGAACTCGCTGGAGATGCTCTTCATCCTGCTGGTCGCCTGCGTGGGGAAACTCGTCGGTGCGGCCGTTCCCGCGAGGCTGTTCCGACTGTCCTGGCGGCAGAGCGGGACGCTCGGGCTGCTGATGAACATGCGTGGCCTGACCGAGCTCATCGTGCTCAACATCGGTGTCAGCGTGGGCCTGCTGGACCAGAAGCTCTACACCATGCTGGTGGTGATGGCGCTGGTCACGACCGGCCTGGCCGGCATGTTCATCCGGCGTGACGCCGACGACTCCCTCATGGACCCGGTGCCCGTGCCACCCGCGTTCGACGCGCCCGTCTCCGAGCCGCAGAAGGTCTGAGACGGGGCACACCGCACCCGATTCCTTCTTTCTCACCCCGCATTCTCCGATTCCGCAAGAGGGGCTGTATCGACCATGCTCGCCACCGAAGAATTCGCCCGCCACGCCGCACAGTTGCTGACGTCGGACGACGAGGAACTCGTCACCGCCATGGAGCGGGAGCACGCCCGCCAGCACAACTCCCTGATGCTCGTGGCCTCCTCCAGCGTCACCGATCCTTCGGTACTGGCGTGCCTGGCCACCTCATCGATGAACGTCACCGCCGAGGGCTACCCCGGTGCCCGCTACCACGCGGGATGCGAGGCGATCGACCCCGTCGAGCGCATGGCGGTCGACCGGGCCCGCGACCTGTTCGGCGCCCGGTACGCCAACGTGCAACCGCACTCCGCGACCACCGCCAACTACGCGGTGCTCTCCGCCGTCCTGGATCCGGGCGACTGCGTGCTCGGCATGCGGCTCAACCACGGCGGACACCTCACCCACGGCTACAGCGTCGCCTACTCCGGCACGTACTTCACGCCGGTCAACTACGGCCTGGACGAGCGAGGCCAGATCGACTACGACGAGGTCGCCGCCCTCGCGGCCGAACACCGGCCCAAGCTGATCATCTGCGGCGCCACGGCGTACCCGCGCACGGTCGACTTCGCACGCTTCAGGGCCATCGCCGACAGCGTCGGCGCGCTCCTGATGGCAGACATCTCACACATCGCCGGGCTCGTGGCCGCGGGCCTGCACCCCAGCCCCATCGACCACGCGCACATCACCACCAGCTGCACCCACAAGCAGCTCGCCGGGCCGCGCGGCGGCGTCATCATGTCCGGCCGGGACGCCGGCACGGTGCTGCCCGGCACCGGCCGTACGATCGCCAGGACGCTGGACCGTGCCGTCTTCCCGTTCTTCCAGGGCGCGCCCGTCCTCCCCGCGATCGCCGCGAAGGCGCGGGCCTTCGCGCTGGCCGCGACCGACGGTTACAGGGACACGGCCCAGCGCATCCTGGACGACTCGGCGGCGCTGGCGGCCGAGCTGACGGCGCTCGGGCACGACGTGGTGACCGGTGGCAGCGACAACCACATCGTGCTGCTGGACCTGACCCGGGACAACGTCAGCGGCCTCGCCGCGGAGCGGGCCCTGGAATCCATCGGCATCGTCGTCAACAAGAACCGTGTCCCCGGCGACGCCCGTCCCGCCGCGATCACCAGCGGGGTGCGCATCGGCACGAACGCCGTCGCCCAGCGCGGACTCGGCCCGCGGGAGATGCGCACCTGCGCCGGCATCATCCACGCCGTCCTCACCGCCATGGAGCCGGTCGGTGACCGTGACTTCGTCCTGGACGGGTTCACGGCGGCCCGGCTGCGTGCCGAGGTGGAGAAGCTGGCAGCCGAGTTCCCGCTGCCCCGCTACCTGCCGGGCGGTCAGCTGTGAACCCCCTGCGCAAGCGCCTGGACATGATCGGCGCCTCCGTGGGCGACACCCCGTTGCTGTGCCTCCCGGACGACGAGCTGAGCCTGTTCGCGAAGCTGGAGTACGTCAACCCCAACGGCAGCACCAAGGACCGTTCCGCGTACTGGATCCTCAAGAAGGCCATCGAGCGCGGCGACATCACCGAGCGCACCACCGTCGTCGAGTCGTCGTCGGGGAACTTCGCCACGTCGCTCGCCGCCTTCTGCCAGTCGCTCGGCATCCGGTTCGTACCTGTCATCGACGCCAACTGCAACGCGCTGACCGAGGCTGTCCTGCGGTCGTGCTGCGAGCGGGTGGAGAAGGTCGTGGAACCGGGCCTCGACGGCTACCTGCCGGCCCGGCTGGCGCGGGTCGCCGAGCTGTGCGAGGAGATCAGCGACGTCTACTGGCCCAACCAGTACACCAACGCCGACGCGGCGGCGGCCCACTACGAACTGACGGGTGCCGAGCTGAACAGAGCGCTCGCGCGCATCGACTACCTCTTCGTCGGCGTCGGCACAGGCGGCACCGTCGCCGGTCTGTCGCGGCGCGTCAAGGAACGGTTTCCCGGGGTCACGGTCGTCGCCGTCGACGTCCTCGGCTCCGTCGCCCTCGGCGGCGAGCCTGGCCGGCGCCACATCCCCGGTCTCGGGTCGAGCATCGTGCCACCGCTGGTCACCCAGGCCGTCATCGACGACGTCATACACGTCAGCGAGTACGAGACCGTGCGTGGCTGCCGATCGCTGTACGCCGAGCACGGCCTGTACACGGGCGGTTCGACCGGCAGCGTCTATGCGGCGATCGGCCGGTACTTCGCCGAGCGCCCGCCGCCCGCCGGACAGCGGCCCACCACCGTCTTCCTGTGCGCCGACCGCGGCATCCCCTACGCCCGGACCGTTTACAACCCCGCCTGGGTGGAGCGCACCCTCACCCCGGATGCCGTGGCCACGGCCATCGTCTGAACCCGTCCGGCCTTCCTGCCCGTACGAAAGGAAAGGAACCACCGTGTCCGTTGGCACCGCGGATTCCCCGCCTTCCCTCACCCTCGTCTCCGAAGCCGCTGTCGGGGCACAGATCGAGGGCCACCGCGAGGAGTGCGTCGATCTCGTGCGCCGCGCCTACCTCACGCACGACAGCGGCGACAGCGTCAACCCGCAGAGCGGTTTCCTGCGCTTCCCCGACAACCCGCGGGCCCGCATCATCTCGCTGCCGGCCTACCTGGGCGGCGAATTCGCAGCAGCGGGCCTGAAGTGGATCGCCAGCTTCCCGGACAACCCGCGCACGCACGGCATCCCGCGGGCCTCAGCGGTGCTGCTGCTCAACGACCCCGAGACCGGCTACCCGGCGGCCTGCCTGGAGTCCTCCGTCATCTCCGCCACCCGCACCGCGGCCTCCGCCGTGCTCGCCGCCGAGACCCTCGGCGGCGGCCGCACCGCCCGCCGGGTCGGCGTCGTCGGCACCGGCCTGATCGCCCGGCACGTGTGGAAGTTCCTGCGCGACCTGGACTGGAAGATCGGCGGCTTCACCCTCTACGACCTCGACCCCGCCGCCGCCCGCGCCTTCGGCGAGGAGCTGACCGCCGAGGGCGCCCAGGACTTCACCGTCGCCGAGGACGTCGAGCAGGCCTTCACCGAGTGCGACCTGGTGGTCCTCACCACCGTCGCGGGGGAGCCGCACATCCACGACCCCAAGCTGCTCGACCACGCCCCCCTGGTGCTGCACCTCTCCCTGCGCGACCTCTCCCCCGAGATGGTGCTGGCCTCTCAGAACATCACCGACGACACCGAGCACGCGGTACGGGAGCGCACCTCCCTGCACCTGGCCGAACAGGCCCGGGACGGACGTGACTTCATCACGGGCACGCTCGCCGACGTCCTCCTCGGCCGGGTCGACGTCGACCGCTCCCGGCCGATCGTCTTCTCCCCCTTCGGCCTCGGCGTCCTGGACCTGGCCGTCGGCTCCTGGGTGCACAGCCGCGCCCGGGCCGCGGGCACCGGCCACGTCGTGCCCGACTTCTTCGCATCCACCGTCACCACCAAGTGAGGCAGTCCATGAGCAGCAACACCGTCCAGTTCCGCGTCGTCGTGAACGCCGAGGAGCAGTACTCCGTGTGGTTCCTGGAGCGCCCGATGCCGGCCGGCTGGACCGACACCGGCACCACGGGCACCCGCGAGGAGTGCCTGGCCCACATCGCCGAGGTGTGGACCGACCTGACCCCCCGCTCCGTGCGCGAGCGTCACGGGAGCGTCTCGGCATGAGCGACCTCGACGCCCGAATCGCCGGGCTCTCCCCGGCCAAGCAGGCCCTGCTCGCCCGTATGCTGCGCGAACGCCGCGCGGCCGGCCGGCCGCGGATCGCCCCGAGCGGCGAGGAGGGCCCGGCCCCGCTGTCCGCCGCGCAGCGGCAGTTCTGGTTCCTGTGGAAGCAGGACCCGGAACGCTCCGGCGTCTACAACGTGCCGATGGCGCAGCGGCTGCGCGGAGCGATCAACCCCGCCACCGTCGACCTGGCACTGCGCCGGATCGTCGAGCGCCACGCGATCCTGCGGACCCGGTACGCCGACGGCGACGAGGGACCCGTCGCGGTGACCGCGCCGAACGCCACGGGATTCTCCCTGGCCACGGAGGATGTCACCGCCGTGCCCGCCGACGAGCGTGAGCAGGCGGTCCGCGCGATCGTGGACCGCTGCGCGGCGTACAACTTCGACCTCGGGGCCGAACTGCCTGTGCGAGCGGTGCTGATACGGCTCGATGACGAGGACCACGTCCTCGCCATCATCGTGCACCACATCGCCACCGACGGCGCGTCCGTGGAGATCCTGTTCCGTGAGTTCGTCACCCTCTACCGTGCGATGCAGGACGGCGAGCACCCCGCCCTGCCCGACCTGCCGGTCCAGTACGCCGACTACGCCCGCTGGCAGCAGTCCGGTCTCGGGGCCGAACGCCTCAGCCAGGGGCTGGACTTCTGGGACACGTGGCTGGACGGCGCGGACTCCTCCCTCGACCTGCCCACCGACCGGCTGCGTCCGGCTGACGCGCAGCGCAGTGGCGGGCGCAGACGCCGCCGCCTGGAGCCGGAGCTCGTTGAACGCATCCACGCCTTCTCCCGGGAGCACGGCGCCACACCGTTCATGACGTTGCTCACCGCGCTCGGCTTGGTGCTGCGCCGCTACAGCGGCAAGAGCGACCTGCTCGTCGGCACTCCGGCGATGAACCGGCCCACAGCCGAGACCGAGCACCTCATCGGCTGCTTCGCCAACACCCTCGCCCTGCGGCTGCGGCTGGACGCCGCACACACCGCGACCGACGCGCTGCGCCGCGTCAGGGACGACGTCACCGCCGCGTACGAGTACCAGGACGTGCCGTTCGAGAAGGTCGTCGCCCGCACCAGCCCCGAGCGGAGCCTGGACCGCAACCCGCTGTTCCAGGTCATGTTCGTCTACCAGCGCGTCGGCGGCGGATTCGGCCTGCCCGGCGTCGAGTCCGAGACCTTCGACACCCACAACGGCACCGCCAAGTTCGACCTCGACCTCTCCCTCCTCGACGGACCCGACGGCATCGACGTGTCCTGCGAGTACGACGCCGAGATCTTCACCGCCCAGCGCATCGACCGCATGCTGGCCCACCTCGAACAGGCGCTGGTCACCCTGATCGAGGCACCGGACACCACCGTCGGGGATCTCGGCGTGCTCACCGCCGAGGAGGAGGGGCGTGCCGCCCTGGAGTGGAACGCCACCCATGCGGAGTACCCCCGCGAGCGCACTCTGCCGGACCTCTTCGCCGAACGAGCCGCCGCCCGTCCCGACGCCCCCGCCGTGCGGACCCCGTCGGGCACCGTCACCTACGGGGAGCTGGAGCGGCGCAGCTCCCAGCTCGCCCGGGTCCTCGCGGAGCGCGGAGCGGGGCGGGGCGAGGTCGTCGCCGTCGCCGTGGAGCGGACCGCCGACCTGCCGCTCGCGGTGCTCGGCACCCTCAAGTCGGGAGCGGCATACATGCCCGTCGACCCCGACCAGCCGGCCGAGCGGCTCACCATGATGCTCCAGGACGCCGGGATCCGGGCCGTCGTCACCAGCGAGGCGGTGCGAGGCCGGCTCCCCGCCGTGGACGTTCCGGTGGTCGTGCTCGACGCCGACGAGGTCCGTCGCGAACTCGATGCGGCCTCGGACGCGCCCGTGCCCTGCCCGGCCGACGCGGGCGACCTGTGCTACATGATCTTCACCTCGGGGTCGACGGGGCGGCCCAAAGGAGTCCTCCTCGACCACCGGGGCCGGGTGAACAACTTCAGCGACTTCAACCGGCGCTTCAACATCGCGGCCGGTGACGCCGTCCTGTCGGTGTCCTCGCTCGGCTTCGACATGACGGCGTACGACCTGCTGGGCACCCTCATCACCGGCGCCTGCGTCGTCCTGCCCGCACCGGAGCGGGATCGCGATCCGGGCCACTGGCTCGAGCTGATCCAGGAACACCGGATCACTGTCTGGCACTCCGTACCGGCCCTGCTCGGGCTGCTGCTCGACGGCATGGACGACCTCGGCGTGGAGTCCCTCCCGGACCTGCGGGTGGTGCTGCTCGGCGGCGACTGGATCCCGGTCACGCTGCCCGACCGGCTGCGCACGCGAGCCGCCCGGGCCCGGGTGATCAGCCTGGGCGGTGCCACCGAAGCATCGATGGACTCCACCATCTTCGAGGTCGAACGGGTCGACCCCGCATGGCAGAGCATCCCGTACGGCGTGCCCATGGCCAACCAGACCGCGTACGTCACCGACACCGACCTGCGCCTGGTCCCGCAGGGGGTGCCGGGCGAGCTGTACCTGGGGGGCACCGGCCTGGCCTGGGGCTACGCGGACGCCCCGGGGCAGACCGCGGACCGCTTCGTGCCGAACCCGTTCAGCGGCGTGCCGGGCGACCGGATGTACCGTACCGGCGACCTGGCCCGCTACCGGGCCGACGGAAGCCTCGAACTGCTGGGCCGCGTCGACTTCCAGGTGAAGATCGCCGGACACCGCATCGAGCTGGGTGAGGTGGAGGCTGCCCTGCGGGGCCGGCTCGGCATCGGCCAGGCAGTCGCCGCGGCCGTGACCATGGACGGGCAGCGCCGCCTCGTCGGCTACGTCGTCCCCGAGGAGGGCGCGGGCCCGGTGGACGCTGATGCCGTCCGCGAGCACCTGGCCACGCTGCTGCCCGGCTACATGGTGCCCTCCTTCCTGGTCGAGCTGGAGAAGCTTCCGCTGTCACCCAACGGCAAGGTCGACCGCGGCCGGCTCCCCGCACCCGGCACCCCGGCCGCCGCCACCACCCGCTCCGCGGGCCGCGCCCCCGTGACACCCACCGAGCAGCTGCTGGCAGGCGTGTGGCAGGAGCTGCTGGGACTGCCGGACATCGGCGCCACGGACGGCTTCTTCGCCCTCGGCGGCGACTCGGTGACCTGCATCCGCATGGTCACCAGGGCTCAGGCAGCGGGCCTGGCCGTCACCCCCCGCATGGTGTTCCAGCATCAGACGATCGAGGCCCTGGCCAGGGTCGTCGACGAGTCGGCCGCGACGCAGCACGCGGAGAAGGGGCAGACCGGACGGGGCAGCACGGCGATGCCGAAGTGCCGCACGACCGGTACGGGCTGGCGCCGATCCAGCGCCACATGCTCACCAGTGCCCGGCAGCGGCCCTTCCCCGGCCTGTACGTCATCCAGTCCGGCTTCCCGCTCCCCGGTGAACTGGACGAGGCGGCCTTCCGTCGGGCATGGGACTGGCTCTTCGCCCGGCACGCCGTGCTCCGCACCTACTACGAGGGCTTGGACACCGACACCCCGGTGCAACGCGTCGCCGACCACGTCGAGCCGTGGTTCGAGGAGCGCGACCTGCGCGGTCTCGACCCGCAGGGGCAGGAGCAGCGCCTGCTGTCCGAGCTGGACGAGCTGCGGCTGGCCGGCTTCGAACTCGGCCGCCCGCCGCTGATCAGGCTGCTGCGCTACCGGCTGACGGACAACCTCCAACTCCTCGTCCAGCACCACCACTACAGCCTGCTCGACGGCTGGTCCTGCATGCGGCTGCGGCAGGAACTCCTCCTCGCCTACCAGGCGTTCGCGACCGGCTCCGAGCCGGAGACCGACCCGGCGCGCCCGTTCGCCGAGCACGTCGCATGGGTGGAGAGCCTCGACCGGGACGCGGCGGCCGCGTACTGGGCCCGCGTCATGGAGGGCAGCACCGGGCCGTGGGCCGGGGAGCCGCAACGCACTCAGGGGCGCCTGACGCAGGTGCAGCGCGCGCTCGACCCGCGGCTCACCGACCGGCTGGACGCGGCGGCCAAGAGCGCGGGCACCACCTTCGCCACGTTCGCACAGCTCGCCTGGGCACGGGTCCTCGCCGACCGCGGCGGCAGCGAGGACGTCGTCTTCGGCGTGACGTCGAACGGCCGCCCGGCCACCGCCGAGGCGGAGGCGGCGGTGGGCCCCTTCATCAGCACCCTGCCCGTCCGGTTCCGCTTCGCTCCGGACGAGCCCGTGACGGCAGCCGTGCGCCGGCTCCACCTGCAACGCCTTGAGGCGGAGGAGCACGGCGGCGTCGAGTTGGCCGTGATGACCGGCGGGCGCTCGCTGGAGTCCGTGCTCGTCTTCGACAACTACCCGGTGGACGCCTCGCTCGGCGCGGTGTCCGCGGCTGTGGAGTCGGACCACCCCCTGGCACACCGGAGCTACTCCGTGGCGCAGACCGAGTTCCCGATCCGGGTCGACGTGCTGCGTGGTGCGGAGGACGCGCTCGTGCTCACCTTCGCGGGCGACCGCGAGCCGCCGCACGACGCCGATGAACTCGCCGACCGGTGGGTGGACGCGCTGCACACCTTGGCGGCCCGGTCGGAGAGCGAGCAGGAGAAGAGCCGGCAGGAGAAAGCAGACGGCGGGACAGACGTCCCGGCCGTCTGACGCGAACCCCCCGTCCGGCACCCGCCGGACGGGGCGCCCACCCTGTGGCCCGCCCGGCGATCACCGGGACGAGACGGCGCACCAGGAGAACGACCAGCGAGCGGTACGGAAATGACCGGCAACACCGCGAGAGGGAACAGCGAGGACCCCATGTCCACAGATCAGGTCTATGTCATGCCTGCCTCCCCGAGCCAGCTCGGCCTGTGGCTCCTGGGCGAGATGGAGCCGGAGTCGAGCGCCTACCACGTGCCCGTGGCGATGCGCCTCGCCGGCCCGCTGGACCCCGGCGCGCTGGACGACGCCGTACGGCTCCTAGGTGTGCGGCACGAAATCCTGCGCACGACGTTCGGCTTGGCCGAGGGGGAGGTGTCCCAGTTCATCCACGCCGAGCCCACCTGGCGCATGGAGCACATCGCCCTGGACCACCTCACAGCCGAGGCCGCCGAAGAGGAGTGCCGCAAGGACAGTGCCGCTCGCGCGGCCGCCCCGTTCGACCTCGCGGCGGGTCCGCTGCTGCGCCCGGTGCTCTATCGTCTCGCCGAGAACGACCACGTGCTGCTGATGGCGATGCACCACATCGTCACCGACGGCTGGTCCATGGGCGTCATCATGAACGAACTACGCGCCCTGTACTCGGAGCGGAACGCCGACGCGCTCCCCGCGCCCGCACTGCAGTACGCCGACTTCGCCGTGTGGCACCGGGACTGGCTGGCCGGCGGTGTGGCCGAACGCCAACTGGACCACTGGCGCGCCGACCTGGCCGAACCCCTCGTCCTGGATCTGCCCACCGACCATCCTCGAACCGCTGTCCCGGCGCACCGCGGCGCCCGGGTGACCGCCGCGCTGTCCGAGCGGGACACCCAGCGGCTCCGGGAACTGGCGGCCTCTCAGGGCACGAGTCTGTTCGCCGCGTTCCAGGCGGCGTTCGCCGCCACCCTCGGCCGGCACAGCGGCCAGCGCGAGATCCGGATCGGTGTGCCCACCGCGGGACGCAGCCATGCGCACACCGAAGAGCTGATCGGCTTCTTCGCCAACACCCTTGTCATACGTTCCGAGATCGACCGCCGGCTGGGATTCCGTGCCCTGCTCGGTCAGGTCCGCGCGCGTTTGGCCACGGCGCTCAGCCACGCCGACGTTCCGTTCCGCGACGTCGTCCAGGCGCTCGGCCACCGGCAGGACCGCCCGGGGCAGCCACTGTTCCAGGCGATGGTCGCCGAGGAGAACATGCCACAGGGCTTCGACCTCGCTCCGGGGCTGCGCGCCGAGCGGTTCGACATCCCCAACGCCACCGCCAAGTTCGACCTCACCCTGTTCGTCGCGGACAGCCCCGGCGGCGCACGCCTGACCCTCGAGTACAGCACCGAGCTGTTCACCGCACAGACCGCCGAGCGACTGCTCGACGCGGTGCTCGCGCTCAGCCGCAACGCCGTCAACCACCCGGATCGGGCACTGTGCACGCTGACGTCGGTGTCTGTCGAAGACCAGGTTCGCCTGTCCGGCTGGTCACGCGGCCCCGCCGCCGTGGACGAGGGCACCACGGCGCTCGACCTGTTCCACACGCAGGTGGCCACCGCGCCCGGCAGCGTGGCCGCCGTAGCGGGCGGACGGCACGTCACCTACGGCGAGCTGGACGAGCGGGCCGGCCGGATCGCCGCCGCGCTGCTCGCGGCGGGCGTGCGCCCCGGACAGGTGGTAGGTGTGCTGCTGCCGCGCTCGGTGGACCTCGTCGCGGCGATGCTGGGCGCCTGGAAGTGCGGCGCCTCCTACCTGGCGCTCGACGCGGGGCAGCCGATGGAGCGGCTGGCCTCCCTGGTGCGAGACGCCGGAGCCGCCGCCGTCGTCGGCATCGGGGAGCAGGCACGGGAAGTGCGGGGGGTACCGCCGTCGTCGACGTCACCGTCCTCCCCGAGCACCCGGCACAGAACCTTCCCGGCGCGGGGACGGCGGCGTACGTGCTGTACACCTCCGGCTCGACCGGCCGCCCCAAGGGAGTGGTCGTACCGCACCGCGGTCTGGCCAACTACGTGCGCTGGGCCGCCGACGCCTACAGCCCGGGCCGTGCCCCCGTGGCCCCGGTCCACTCCAGCGTGGCCTTCGACCTCACGGTGACCAGCCTGTGGGTGCCGCTGATCGCAGGCGGAACGATCCACCTCGTCGACGAGAACGATCCCCTGGACGGACTGGTGTCCGTGCTCACCGGCGGGGCCCGGCCCAACCTGGTCAAACTCACCCCCTCCCACCTTCAGGCTCTGTGCCGGCTCCTCCCCGAGGACGGCCTCGCGGGTCTGGAAGCCTGCTTCGTCGTGGGCGGTGAGGCGCTCTCCCCGGTCCTCGTGGAGCAGTTCCGCGCGGTCGCGCCCGAGGCCTCGATCGTCAACGAGTACGGGCCCACCGAGACCGTCGTCGGCTGTTGCGTCCACCGGCTCGCCCCCGGCGATGCCGTGCCCGGTCGGTCCGGCGTCCCCGCCGGGCGGCCCATCGCAGGCACTTCCCTGTACGTTCTGGACGAGCG
This sequence comes from Streptomyces afghaniensis 772, assembly GCA_000415505.1. GTDB lineage: Bacteria > Actinomycetota > Actinomycetes > Streptomycetales > Streptomycetaceae > Streptomyces > Streptomyces afghaniensis. Next base: position 839 of record KE354303.1, on the reverse strand, counting down.
GATGGCACCGGCGCCGATAGGGGTGCCGGGCGAGCTCTACATCGGAGGCACTCAGGTCGCCTGGGGGTATCTGGGCGATCCGGCGAAGACGGCCGCTGTCTTCGTGCCCGACCCGTTCAGCACGACGCAGGGCGCCCGCATGTACGCCACCGGTGACGTGGTGCGCTACCTGCCCGACGGAGAGCTGGAGTTCCTCGGACGGCGCGACCACCAGGTCAAGATCCGCGGACAGCGCATCGAACTCGGCGAGATCGAGAACGCGCTGCGTGAACAACCCGGCGTCACCGACGCCGTCGCTCTCGCCCGGCCCGACGCCGCAGGCGGCACCGCCCTCGTCGGCTACGTGACCGGCACCGCGCAGCCGGAACAGGTACGCGCCGCGCTCGCCCGGACACTCCCGGAGGCCATGGTGCCCTCCGTCGTCGTCAGCCTCGACGCGATGCCGATCACCCCGAACGGCAAGATCGACAGGGCCGCCCTGCCCACCCCCGATCTGACGACCCAGCGCGCCCCCCACCGCGAGCCGCGCACACCGGACGAGCGGCTTCTCGCCGAGTTGTTCGCCGAGGTGCTCGGTGTCGAGCGGGTCGGTCTGGACGACGACTTCTTCGCGCTGGGCGGCCACTCCCTGCTCGCCACCCAGCTCATCGCCCGCATCCGCTCCACCTTCGATGTCCAGCTCCCCCTGCGCGCACTCTTCGACGACCCCCGTCCTGGAGCCCCTGGCCGCTGTGCTCCGGTCGGCCAAACGCGTAGGAGCGCTGCCCGAATTGCGTCCTGTGCGGCGGGAGGGACCACTGCCGCTGTCCTTCGCTCAGCAACGCATGTGGTTCCTGCAC
>KE354302.1 GCA_000415505.1 Streptomyces afghaniensis 772 | reverse complement strand
CCGACCGCAACGACACCTCACCTCGCGTCGTGGAACGCATCAGACACCACGCCGCCACACCACACCCCACGCCACTCGCCGTCACCGACGACCACCAGTCACTGACCTACGCCGAACTCGCCGGCCGCGCCAGCCGCCTCACCCGCGAACTCCTCACCGCCGGCATCACCCCCGACGACCGAGTCGTCTACCACGGCCAACGCGGCACCACCGCCCTCATCACCCTCCTCGGAATCCTCGGCGCAGGCGGCGCCTACGTCCCCCTCAACCTACGCACCCCCCACACCCGCCAAGCCGACATGACTGCGGCATCCGGGGCGCGCTGGATCGTCACTCAGCCGGACCTGGCAGAAGCTGCCCGCGCCGTCGCCGATGATGCGGGCACCTGTCCGGAAGTCCTGATCTGCCCTGAGCCGGCCGATGGGCTGGACGATCTGGTGCCGGTGCGAGGCGCAGGCGACGACCTGGCCTACGTCATCTACACCTCCGGATCCACCGGCAGGCCCAAGGGCGCCATGGTCCACCGAGCCGGAATGAACAACCACCTCCAGGCCAAGGTGGACGACCTGACACTCACCGACTCCGACGTACTGGTCCAGAACGCCGCCCTGACCTTCGACATCTCCGTATGGCAAATGGTCGCCGCGCTCATGGAAGGCGGCCGCACCACCGTCTACGGCGACGACACCGCCCTGGACCCGATCGGCCTGTTCACCCGCGCCCACCACGACGGCGCCACCATCCTCGAAGTCGTCCCCTCCCTCCTCCGCGCCACACTCGACGCCTGGGACACCCTGGACAACGCAGCCGCCACGACCGACACACCAGCAGCGCCCCCACTGCCCCACCTGCGAACCCTCGTGGTCGCCGGTGAGACCCTGCCACCGGACCTGTGCACCCGCTGGTTCACGCGCTACCCCCACATCGACATCATCAACGCCTACGGCCCCACCGAATGCTCCGACCGCGTCACCCACGCGAACATCGCCGCCGGTACGGAGACTCGTCACGCCCACGTTCCCATCGGCAGGGCCGTGCGCAACACGCGCCTGTACGTACTCGACCCGTCCCTCAGGCCGGTGCCGGTCGGCGCCCGCGGCGAACTGTTCGTCGGCGGCACGGGCGTCGGCCGCGGATACCTGGACGATCCCGCGAAGACGGCCGCCGTCTTCGTGCCCGACCCGTTCAGCACGACGCAGGG
>KE354301.1 GCA_000415505.1 Streptomyces afghaniensis 772 | reverse complement strand
GCAGGTAGTCGCCGTAGGAGAAACCACCGCACAGCACCACGGCGTCGACCTGCTTGAGGTTCCTTGTCCTTGTGCCACAGGGCGACCGGCTCGGCGCCCGCGAGGCGGATCGCGCGCTGCGTGTCCCGGTCGTCCAGACTGCCGGGGAAAGTGACGACGCCAATGCGAGCGGTCACTTCACGGCCTCCGCGACTTCCTCGACCCGGACCGTGAAGTCCTCGATCACGGTGTTCGCGAGGAAGGACTCCGCAAGATCGTGAATGCGGGCGAGGGCGGCCTCGTCGACCGGCCCGTCAACTTCCAGTTCGAAACGCTTTCCCTGGCGGACGTCCGAGATCCCTTCGAAACCCAGCCGCGGCAGTGCGCGCTGCACCGCCTGGCCCTGGGGGTCGAGGATCTCCGGCTTGAGCATGACGTCGACTACGACGCGTGCCACTGGCACTCCCGGTGTGTGGTGCTGAGCAGGTTCCTTCAGACTACCCGCACAAAAATTCTACGCGCGTCGACTTGTAGGAAACTACGTGACGGTCATCACGATCCCGCATCAACGGACCCACACACGAAAATTTCCGGGAAAGATTCCGGGTCGACACCCGGAACCTATTGCGTTCGGACACGCGGGAGGATTTAGTCGGGTTTCACATTGCATTGTCAGGCACTGTAGAAATGAATTGGCAAGTGCCGCAGGAAGGGACCGATATTCGTGGCGCAGAAGGTCGTGGTCACTCTCTTTGACGACATCGACGGCTCGGAAGCGGCGGAAACGATCGCCTTCGGACTGGACGGCAAGTCGTACGAGATCGACCTGAACGAAGTCAATGCCGGCGAACTGCGGAAGGCGCTCGCGCCCTACGTGGAGGCCGGCCGCAAACGGTCCCGCTCGGGCAGGGCGTACCGGCAGACGGAGGTCGCCCCCGACCCGTCGGCCGTACGGGCCTGGGCCCAGGCGAACAAGATGGAGGTCCCCGCGCGCGGGCGCATCCCCAAGAAGGTCTACGAGGCGTTCACCGCCGCGCAGTGACGGCCCGGTGAGGCCCGGGCGGACGACCGCTCACCCGCCCCTCGCGGCAACCGACTTGCGCAGCACCCCGGCTGATCAGCTAGAGTCTGGAGCACGCCGAGGGGCGAGGCCGAAAGGCCCGGCTCACGGAAACATGCGGGTGTAGTTCAGTAGTAGAACATCCCCCTTCCAGGGGGAAGGCGCAGTGTGCGATTCCTGTCACCCGCTCTGCATCGCCAGTACCGACCACTCGTGTGGATCAGGTAGGCTGGTGCCCGCACCGATCGGTGAGAGCCGGTCGGGAGCATATGCGGACGTAGCTCAGTTGGTAGAGCGCAACCTTGCCAAGGTTGAGGTCGCGAGTTCGAGCCTCGTCGTCCGCTCGGGAATGAGACCCCGGTCCTGATGGACCGGGGTCTTCTTCGTGTTTCCGTTCCGGGTCTCTGATCCTTGCTTCTGACATTTGTCATGCCGAGTGATGACAGCGCGCACTGCTCCCGGAGCCACGCGGCCGGGACGCTGAGGACATGGATACCAACGGACACGAACACGTGATTGAGGTCACTGACCTGCGGCGTGTGTACGGGGGCGGGTTCGAGGCGGTAAGCGGAATCACCTTTTCCGTACGACGCGGGGAGATCTTCGCCCTGCTGGGCACCAACGGCGCCGGCAAGACGTCGACCGTCGAACTGCTGGAGGGCCTCGCGGCGCCGGCGGGCGGCCGGGTGCGGGTCCTCGGCCACGACCCGTACACCGACCGGGCCCTCGTACGGCCGCGCACCGGCGTGATGCTCCAGGAAGGCGGCTTCCCGTCCGAGCTGACCGTCGCGGAGACCGCGCGGATGTGGGCGGGGTGTGTGAGCGGGGCCCGGCCACCGGCGGAGATCCTGGCGCTGGTGGGGCTGGAGTCGAAGGCCGGCATCCGGGTCAAGCAGTTGTCCGGCGGGCAGCGGCGCCGACTGGATCTGGCGCTCGCGCTGCTCGGCGACCCCGAGGTGCTCTTCCTGGACGAGCCGACCACCGGGCTGGACGCCGAAGGCCGCCGCGAGACCTGGGAGTTGGTGAGCGCCCTGCGCGACGGCGGTACGACGGTGCTGCTGACCACGCACTACCTGGAGGAGGCCGAGAACCTCGCCGACCGGCTGGCGATCATGCATGCGGGCCGCATCGCCACCACCGGAACCCCGGCCGAGGTGACCGCCGCGGAACCGTCGCGGATCTCCTTCGAACTGCCCGAGGGCTATTTCGTCGGCGACCTCCCGCCGCTCGGCGAGCTGGGCGTGAGCGGGCACGAGACCGACGGCCGGACCGTCCGGCTCCGCACCCACGAACTCCAGCGGACGGCCACCGGACTGCTGATGTGGGCCGCGCAGGTCCGGGTGGAACTGCGCCGCCTGGACGTGCGGTCGGCCTCCCTGGAGGAGGCGTTCCTCGCAATCGCCAAGAACGTCTCCGCGCAGCAGGCCATGGGGATGACGGCGAAGGAGTACGCGGCATGAGCGCCACGCACACGACGACCCGCCCGGCGTCGGCGGTGACCACGCCACTGAGCCGGATGACGGCACTCGCCCGTGCCGAGATGACCCTGCTCGGGCGGACCAAGGGCGCGCTCGTCGCCGCGCTGTTCGCACCGCTGGTGCTGCCGGTCAGCACATCGCAGTTCTCCAAGAAGATGGACCTCGCCGAAGCCGGGCTGAGCACCGGCACCCTGGTGCTGCCCGCCTCGGTCGGCTTCTCCCTGCTGTTCGCCGTCTACTCGGTGCTCGTCGGCGCCCTCGTCGTCCGGCGTGAGGAACTGGTCCTCAAGCGGCTGCGCACCGGTGAGCTGCGGGACGTCGAGATCCTGGCCGGTTCCGCGCTGCCGGCCGTGCTCACCGGGCTCGTGCAGTGCCTGGTGCTGGCGGTGGGCTGCTCGGTCCTGCTGGATCTGCCCGCGCCGCCCGCGCCCCATCTGGCCGTCGCCGGCCTGCTGCTGGGGCTCGTGATGTGTGCCGCGCTGGCCGCCGCCACCGCGAGCTTCACCAGGACCGGCGAGAGCGCCCAGGTCACGCCCATGCCACTGATGCTCGTCTCGATGATGGGCTCAGGCATGTTCTTCCCGCTGGAGCTCCTGCCGGACCGCGTGGCCTCCGTCTGCGAACTGCTGCCGCTGACGCCCGTCGTCACCCTGGTGCGCGGCGGCTGGACCGGCGACCTGCCGGTGGCCGAGGCGCTGGGCGCCGTCGCGACGGCGGTGGTCTGGATCGTCATCGCGGTGTTTGCTGTACGGCGGTGGTTCCGCTGGGAACCGCGGCGCTGACCGAAGGGGGAGTGACGGGCTGATGCGGGGGCCGGGCGGGTGGTGGCGGCGGCAGAGCACGCCGGAGAAGGTCGAGACGTACACCCGGGGGTCGTTCCACTTCTTCGCGGTGCTCGAGTTCGTGACGATCGGGCTCACGGCCCTGATCCCGTTGGGAGGGTGGGTGGGGGCCGCCCTGCTGCTGACGGCGGGCGTGCACGCCGCGCTCTGCTTCGTCACCGTGTCGCGGGCGCTGGACTGGACGCGGGGCAGGCGCCCCCAGCCCGTCGGACTGCTGTGGTCGCTGGCCGCCGTCACCGCCGCGGTGGGCGCCACCGCGATCGGCATCGCGGAACGCGGACCGGACAGCGAGAGCGTGGACGCCGCCGTGGGCGGGGCCTTCGGGGTGGTCGTCATCGTCGGGACCGGCATCATCGCGCTCGGCATCCGTGAGCGGAAGCGCGTGTTCGCCGTCGTCGGGGCCTTCGCCGCGGGCTCCGGGATCGTGGCCTTCACCCGGGGTGCGCCTGCGGGCGAATCGCTGCTGGCGTCGGTGATGGTGCTGTTCGGCGGCGGGCTCGTCGCCTTCACGGCCATCGTCTCGGTGTGGCTGCTCAACATCGTCTACGAACTCGACGAGGCACGTGAGACCCGGTCCCGGCTCGCCGTCGCCGAGGAGCGGCTGAGGTTCGGGCGGGACCTGCACGACGTCATGGGGCGGAACCTCGCCGTCATCGCGCTCAAGAGCGAACTGGCCGTGCAGCTCGCCCAGCGGGACCGGCCGGAAGCCGTGGCGCAGATGGTCGAGGTGCAGCGGCTCGCGCAGGAGTCGCAGCGGGAGGTCCGCGAGGTCGTCCGAGGCTACCGGGATGCCGACCTCGCCTCGGAACTCGCCGGTGCGCAGGGCGTACTGACCGCGGCCGGTATCGACTGCACGGTGGGCGGGGCGACGGCGGCGGGGCTGCCCGTCGCGGTGCAGTCCGCCCTGGGGTGGGTGGTCCGGGAGGCCGCCACGAACGTCCTGCGGCACGGGGACGCACGGCGGTGTGCGGTGAGGCTGCGGATGTCGGAGGGGCGCGTGGTGTTGTCCGTGGAGAACGACGGGGTCAGCGAGGCCGCGGGCGGGCCCTCCGACTCGTCCGGCTCATCCGGCTCCGGGCTCGCCGGCCTTCGGGAGCGGCTGGCGGAGATCGACGGGACCCTGGAGGCCGGACCCGCGGGCAAGGGGCTGTTCCGGCTGACGGCGGAGATTCCGCTGCCGTCGGAGTCCGCCCCCTCCGAGCCCATCGCCGCCGTGCCTGCTGTGAGTGAGGTCATGCCATGACCGCCGTGGAGCCGGTGCGGCTGCTGCTCGCCGACGACGAGCACCTCATCCGGGGGGCGCTCGCCGCGCTGCTGTCGCTGGAGGACGACCTCACGGTCGTCGCCGAGGCGGCCACCGGGCCGGAGGCGCTCGCGATGGCCCGGGCTCACAAGCCCGACGTCGCCGTACTGGATCTCCAGATGCCCGGCGCCGACGGTGTGAAGGTCGCCACATCCCTGCGCACCGAACTGCCCGGCTGCAAGGTACTCATCGTCACCAGCCACGGGCGGCCCGGGCATCTGAAGCGGGCGCTGGAGGCCGGGGTGCGGGGGTTCGTGCCGAAGACCGTGAGCGCGCAGCGGCTCGCGGAGCTCATCCGCACCGTGCACGCCGGGAACCGCTACGTCGACCCGGAGTTGGCCGCCGACGCGATCGCCGCCGGGGAATCGCCGCTGACCGCGCGGGAGGCCGAGGTGCTGGAGCTCGCCGCCGACGGTGCGCCCGTCGCGGAGATCGCCGAGCGGGCCGCGCTGTCACAGGGGACCGTACGGAACTACCTGTCGTCGGCCGTGTCGAAGCTCGGGGCGGAGAACCGGCATGCGGCGGTGCGGCTCGCGCGGGAGCGAGGTTGGGTATAGTGGTTCCCGCGCCACGGCGCAGGCGAACGTAGCTCAGTTGGTAGAGCGCAACCTTGCCAAGGTTGAGGTCGCGAGTTCGAACCTCGTCGTTCGCTCCAGCGAGAAGCCCCCCGGTTCCAGCCGGGGGGCTTCTTCGTGTTCTACGTGCGGGTCTACGACCAGCTGGTGCCGGTCAGGCGCTCGTACGCCTCCACGTACTTGGCGCGGGTGGCGTCGACGACCTGCTGCGGCAGCGCGGGCGGCGGCTGCTCGCTCTTGCGGTCCCAGCCGGACTCCGCCGAGGTCAGCCAGTCGCGGACGTACTGCTTGTCGTACGACGGCTGCGCGCGGCCCGGCTGCCACTCGTCGGCCGGCCAGAAGCGGGAGGAGTCCGCGGTGAGGACCTCGTCCGCGAGGACCAGGGCGTCGCCGTCGAAGCCGAACTCGAACTTCGTGTCCGCGAGGATGATGCCCCGGTCGCGGGCGATGTCCCGGCCCCGGAAGTAGACCGCGAGGGTCGCCTGGCGCAGCCGGGCAGCGGTGTCGGCGCCGACCTGGCGGGCGACCTCTTCGTAGGAGACGTTCTCGTCGTGCTCGCCGACGGCGGCCTTGGTGGCCGGGGTGAAGATCGGGGCGGGCAGTTCGCTGCCGTCGACCAGGCCCTCCGGCAGCGCGAGGCCGCAGACCGTGCGGGACTCGTTGTACTCGACCAGGCCCGAGCCGGTCAGGTAGCCGCGGGCCACGCACTCCACGGGGACCATCTGGAGCGACTTGCAGACGAGCGTGCGGCCCTCCCAGTCGGCGGGGGCGCCCGCGGGCAGTTCCGTGCTCAGGACGTGGTTCGGGATCAGGTCGGCGAGCTGGTCGAACCACCACAGGGAGAGCTGCGTGAGGACCCGGCCCTTGTCGGGGATCTCGGTCGGCAGCACCCAGTCGAATGCGGAGATGCGGTCGCTGGCGACCATCACGAGGTCGCCCGCCTCGTTCTGGTACAGCTCGCGCACCTTGCCGGTGTGCAGATGCACCAGGCCCGGAACCTGGATCGGCTCGGGCTTCTCTACGAATCCGGACACGGTTCCTCCCCGTGGTTCTGTCCAAGTGGCTCGATTCTCCCGTATGCGAGCTTGATCACGGACAGCGGGTCAGTCGCGTTTGCAGATGCGGTCCAGGAGATTTGCGGTCGCCCGCTGGATGCGGGGGTCGACGTGGCCCGGGCGGTCCAGGGCCGGAGTCCAGGCGAACGTTCCGGAGGCGAAGACCCAGGCGCCGGAGGGGGCCCGGTACAGGGACGTCTCCTGGTGACGCGGTGCGCCCTCCTTGTCCGTGTACGGCGAATGGGCGAGCAGCACGCGCTCCTCGTGCTCGGGCAGCGGGGTGCGCGGGAAGTAGCGGTCGGCCTCGCCCGCCACCAGGCCCTCGATCTCATCCCCCTCGTGCGCCCCGGTCGCCTCCCACAGCCAGTGGCCGGCGTTGCGCACGATCAGGGGATGCGGCACGGGGACGGGCCCGGCGTACTGGATGCCGATGAGCTGCTGCTCCGCCCGGTCGATCTCCCGCCACAGCACCGGCTTGCCGGGGCCCCTGCGCTTGCGGCAGGTCAGCAGGCGGTCGGGGACGCCGGACGGGGAGGGGCCCAGTTCCACCTGCCAGTACATCGAGTTGGCGGAGAGGAAGACGAGCGAGGTGCCGGTGTCTCGGGCGAGCTCCACCGCGCCGCGCATCGCGGCCGACCAGTACTCGTCGTGGCCCGGGAAGACCAGGCCGCGGTAGCGGGTGGGGTCGACGCGGCCCGCGTGCAGGTCGCCGGCGGTGGCGTAGGCGACGTCGTAGCCGTAACGCTCCGCCCAGCGGATGAAGTCATACGCGTGCCCGACGTGCAGGGGGAGGCCCGCGCCCGCGTACGGGCGGTCGAAGGAGACCGTGGTGGCGGCCTCGGACTCGCCCAGCAGACGGCCCTTCTCGTCCCAGGCGTGGTAGAGGCTGGCGCCGGTGCGGCCGTCCTCCGGGTAGAGGTTGTACGCCTGCCAGGTGATGTCGGGCAGGACGAGGAGCAGGTCGGCGGGCTGGTCGTGGCGGACCGTGAACGGGACGTGGGAGCGGTAGCCGTCGGCGGTGGTGAGGACGGCGACGTACGCGCCGATGTTCCAGTACGACGGGATCTGGAGCCGCCAGGAGAGCCACCAGTGGTGGCAGGAGACCGTACGGTCCGCCGTGAGCGGCGGGGGCTGCACGATGCCGGACAGGCGCGGACTGGTGGTGATCTTCGCGGCGCCGTCACCGCCGTAGTGGCCGATGCGGTAGATGTCGACGCCGAACTCCTGGGGCGGGTCGACGGTGACGTGGAAGTCGATGGCCTCGCCCGGGGCGACCGCGCCGGTGGAGGTGAAGCCCTTGATCTGCCGGTGGACGTCGTCGGCCGCGCGGGGGCCGCCGGAGCGGCTGCCCTTCTTCGGGGCCCGGGCCGGGTCCTGGTCCACGTACCAGGGGACGACCTGACCGCTGTCGTCGAAGTACGTGACGTTTCCGCGCAGCCACGGGACGGGGCCTTGGCCGAAGGGATCCGTCACGGCGTGCGCCAGCGCTCCCGACTCCCAGCGGCGGATCTGCTCCGAGCCCATGGTTGCTTCCCCTCCCCTTCGCCCCCGTGGCTGTGCGTGCTGTGTGGTGCGCTGCGACCTGTGTGGTTCTTTCGTGCCTATGTGTTTGTCGTATGTCGCAAGCCCTTGCCATGTGCGCGAACGGTCCAAGCACATCACATAATGCGCGCACTTCGTTACTGTTCGTTTCGAATTGGCCAGAAGCGGAGGCAGGTGCTCCGGCGGTCAGCCGAGGCGCACCGGCTTCTCGGGGCGTATCCCCAGCTCGGCCAGCCAGGCCCGCAGGGGCGTGGAGTCGCCGTCCTCGATCAGGGTGAGGACCTTGGGCGCCAGGTCGGCGGTGCGTTCGCCGTTGTGGAGGAGGGTCGGGCCGTCCAGCCAGTCAAGGCCCGGGGTCGCGCCCGCGGTGTCCATCGCGGCGCAGCAGATCATCGCCGTGAGGTGGTCGGCGAGCAGTTCACGGGCCGTGCGCGGGGGCTGGAGGGGGAAGAGGGGGAGGGTCCGGTCGTCCCAGAGGGCCGCGGGGTCCGGGGTGGTGGTGGTGGCCGGGGTGGCCGGGGGGCCGGCGGGTGGAGAGGCCGCGGTCGTGGGGGCGGCGGGCGCGGTGGTGGTGGCCGACGTGGCGACGGGCGATGTGGCGACGGGCGATGTGGTGGCGGGCGACGGGCTCGGTGTCGCGGTGGTTTCCTCGCGGGAGAGTTCGGCGCTGAGCCGTGCGGCGAGGGTGGCGCTGCGGGGGGTCGTGCCGGAGAGGTCCTCTTCGTCGTCCGGGGGCCGTTCCGGGCTTCGGGTGGCGAACGGCGGCTCTCCGGTCCGGTCGGTCAGGTGGTCGAGGACGCGGGACAGGGTCGGGCCGCCGGTGTCGGGGGCCGTGCTCCCCGGGGCCGGGCGGACACCCATGGCGTCCAGGACGCGGTGGAGCCGGGCCGCGTCGATGCGCCACTTGCGGTCCACGACCTCCTCCGGATACTCGCTCCACCCCACCGGCGACCAGTCGGGGCCGGGCCCCGCCGGGCCGCCGTGGAAGAGGCGGGCGGCGAGCAGGGAGGCGGCCTCGTCTATCGCGCCCGGCTCCTCCAGCAGATCGCAGGCGGGGCGCTCACCGAGCCGGGACGCGAAGCCCTCGGCCAGGCGGTCGCGCCGGGACAGCTCCGTGAGCGCCGCCACCACGCCGGCGTCCAGCCGGGACGGCCAGCGGCCCATCCGCCAGGCGGGCAGCGCGACCCGGGTCAGCAGCCGGTCCCACCCCGCGTACGCCAGGCCCACCTGCTCCTGGGCGACGATCCGCAGCCCGTAATCCACAGCCTGTGCACGCTCCGCGGCCGCGGCCGCCACGCCCCGCTCCATCTCTGCGGCGTACACACGGCAACCGCGCAGCAGCAGCCGGGCCACCCAGCCGACACCGGCCAGCACGACCCGCGACACCGGTCTGCGTTCCGGCGCCGAGGCCACGGCCACCGCGGCGTCCAGACCTCGGACGAAGCGCCGGGCGGCGGCTATGTCCGGGTGCGCCGAGGGGCCCGTACCGGCGACGACGGGGGCGAGGACCGCGCGCAGCTCGCCGACCCGCATCCACCACAGGAAGGGGGAGCCGATGACCAGGACCGGCGCGACCGGGTGCCGGCGGTGCGGGTGTCCGCCACCGCCCGCTATGTCGTCGTGCTCCTCGGCGGGGGGCGGGCCGTGCGCCCGGTGGGTGCGGTCCTCCAGCCAGCTGTCGCAGTCCGGCGTGAGCGCTATCGCGGAGGGCGCGGGGACGTCGAGGCGGTCGGCGAGGTCGCGCACCATCCGGTACAGGTCCGGGGCCGCCTCCTCGGCGATCGGGATGGTCGGGCTCATGGCGGGACGGGCCCGGGCGACGACCAGGGCGATACCGGCGGCGGCGAGCAGCACGAGGACCGCGGCCGGCGTCAGGATCCAGCGGGCGGCATCCCAGCCGGGGCCGACGAGACGGCCGGTGGCGGCGCCCGCGAGCAGGATCACGGCGACGGCGGCGGGCAGCAGGGCGACGGCCAGGGCGCGGCTGCGGATGCGCAGCACGACCAGTGCTCGTGCCCGCGCGACCTGCGCGCCTGCCTCCACACCCATTCCGGTCACGACCGACCTCACCCCCTCCCCGTTGACCTGACGCTGTCCTTGCTCACTCCCCCACTGTGGCACCCGCCACTGACATCGCAATGCCGGTGGGCCAAGTGCCGGAACGCTTGCGCCGCACCCTAGTTGGGGCTCCACCCCCCGTCAGCCGGATAGGACATCGGTCACTCGATGGAATGGCTTTGGGGAAAGGTGGATGACGGACAGCGAGGATCAGGCCCGCATCCGAAAACTTCAGGCCCCGGATCCTGAGACGGATCCGGGGCCTGCGAGGTTCATCGAGCGGGGCGGTTTCCCGCGTTGGTGTGACGCCGGGTACCCGGGTTGACGCGTGGGCAACTGGGTTGAGGCGTGGGCGCCCGGGTTGACGCGTGGTGGCGGCGCCGGGTGCCGGGATGGCCGGTTACGCGTCCGGTTACGCGCCTGCCGCCTTCGCGGCGATGTCCGTGCGGTGCTGGGAGCCGTCGAGGCGGATGCGGCCGACGGCCGTGTACGCGCGGTCGCGGGCCTCGGTGAGGTCCTTGCCGGTGGCCGTGACGGACAGGACGCGGCCGCCCGCGCTGACGATCGCGTCACCGTCACGCTTGGTGCCGGCGTGCAGCACGTAGGCGTGCGGGGCGTCCTGGGCGGCGACCTCGTCGAGACCGGTGATCGGGTCGCCGGTACGCGGGGTGCCGGGGTAGTTGTGTGAGGCGACGACCACGGTCACGGCCGCGTCGTCGCTCCAGCGCAGGGGCTCCAGGTGGGCGAGGTTGCCGGTGGCCGCGGCCATCAGGAGACCGGCCAGCGGCGTCTTCAGCCGGGCCAGGACGACCTGGGTCTCGGGGTCGCCGAAGCGGGCGTTGAACTCGATCACGCGCACGCCGCGGGAGGTGATCGCGAGACCGGCGTAGAGCAGCCCGGAGAACGGCGTGCCCCGGCGCTTCATCTCGTCCACGGTCGGCTGGAGAACGGTCTGCACCACCTCGTCGACCAGCTTCGGGTCGGCCCACGGCAGCGGCGAGTACGCCCCCATGCCGCCGGTGTTCGGGCCCTCGTCGCGGTCCAGCGCGCGCTTGAAGTCCTGGGCGGGCTGGAGCGGCACGACCGTCTCACCGTCGGTGACGGCGAACAGGGAGACCTCGGGGCCGTCCAGGTACTCCTCGATGACCACGCGCTCGCAGGCGGCGGCGTGGGCCTTGGCCGCCTCCAGGTCGTCGGTGACGACGACACCCTTGCCGGCGGCGAGCCCGTCGTCCTTGACGACGTACGGAGCACCGAAGGCGTCGAGGGCCGTGGCGACCTCCTCGGGGGTCGTACACACGTACGACCGCGCCGTGGGCACCTCGGCCGTCGCCATGACGTCCTTCGCGAAGGCCTTGGAGCCCTCGAGCCGGGCGGCCTGCCCGGACGGACCGAAGACCGGAATGCCGGCCTCGCGGACGGCGTCGGCGACACCGGCGACCAGCGGCGCCTCCGGGCCGACGACCACGAGGTCCGCGCCGAGCCGCGTGGCCAGCGCGGTGACGGCAGCGCCGTCCAGGGCGTCGACCTGGTGCAGCTCGGCGACCTCGGCGATGCCTGCGTTGCCGGGGGCGCAGTGCAGCGCGGTGACGTCGGGGTCGTGGGACAGGGAGTGGCACAGGGCGTGTTCGCGGGCGCCGCTGCCGATGACGAGGACCTTCACGGGGGTCAGCCTAACGGGAGGCGGCGGGTTCCCTTTGTGCGGGCTTCCGAAGGGGGCGGGGATCTTGGGTTGGAGGTTCCTCCGAACGGGGCTGCCTGGCTCGACGCCCGGGGGGCGTGCACCGGCTGACCAGCCAGCCCCGAGGGCTCGTTGGCCCTGAGGCTCGTTGGCCCTGAGGCTCGTTGGCCCTAAGGCTCGGTGGAGAACTCCTCCACCACCGTCGCCCCCAGCTCCCGGACGATCAGCTCCTGGCCGGAGAGGGCGGACTCGTCGAGGTCGGGATCGTCGTCCTCGGGGATGTCGTCCTCGACGGAGACGGACCGCGGCGCCGGGGCCGAGGGCTGGGGTACGGCGGCGGTGGGTGCGGGAGCCGGGGTGGAGCCGCGGGTGGGTGTGTTCGACTGCTGGGCGGGAGCGGACGGGGCCGTCGACTGGGACGTGGCGGGGCGCTGGGCAGTCGCCGTACCGCCGCTGCCGGTGTTGTAGTCGCCGCCTCCACCGCCGGTGTTGTAGCCGCCACCGCCGCCGTAGCCACCGGTGCCGCCGCCGTGACCGCCCTGGCCGCCTCCGAACCCGGAAGGGCCGCCCGGGGCCTGCGGCGCGGAGCCGCCGGACGGGTCGACGATCGCCTCGATCTTCCACTGGACGTTGAACTGCTCGCCCAGCGCCTGCCGCAGCACGTCCTCGCTGCCGCTGCTCAGGAAGTTGTCACGCGCGCCGGCGTTGACGAAGCCGAGCTGGAGGGTGGTGCCGTCGAAGCCGGCCACCTGGGCGTTCTGACTGAGCAGGATCCAGGTGAAGCGACGGCGGTTCTTGACCGCTTCCAGGATGTTCGGCCAGAGCATGCGGGGGTCGAGACCG
>KE354300.1 GCA_000415505.1 Streptomyces afghaniensis 772 | reverse complement strand
TGCCGGCGGAGGCCGCGGTGGGCCAGGCGCCGGGGGCCGGGGCGGGAGCGGCCGCGGGATCCTTGGAGGGAGCGGGAGCGGGAGCCTGAGCGGGCGGTGTCCCGGGCGGCTGGGCAGGCTGGGCCTGGACAGGCTGGGCGTGCCCTCCGTCGGCAGGGCCGGAGGTGGGCGCGGGCTCGGCGGGAGCGGGCGGGCCCGAAACCGCCGGCTGCTGTGCTTCCTGGCCCGCCGCAGCGGGGGCATGCGCATGCCCGGCCGCAGCCGGCGCGTGACCGCCACTGCCGCTGCCACCACCGGGGCCCACGGGACCCCCGGAGCCCACGGGACCTCCACCACCCGGCGCTCCCGAGGCACGGACCGCCGCCCGGGCTGCTGCCGGACCGCCACCCGGCGGAACGGGAGCAGCCGCCGGAGCGGCCGCCGCTCGCCCCATCGCCCCTCGGGCCCTGGCGCGTACCCCATGGCGGGCATGCCGGCGGGGCCCTGGGACGAGAAGTTCACACCGCGCTCGATCCGGTCCAGTCGGGCCATGACGGACCGCTCGTCGCCGTAGGCGGCGGGGAGCAGGACGCGCGCGCAGATCAGCTCCAGCTGGAGGCGGGGCGAGTGGGCGCCGCGCATCTCGGTCAGGCCCTCGTTGACGAGGTCGGCGGCCCGGCTCAGTTCGGCGGCGCCGAAGGTGCCGGCCTGGGCCTGCATGCGCTCGACGACGTCGGCGGGGGCGTCGATGAGCCCCTTCTCGGCCGCGTCCGGGACGGCGGCGAGGATCACCAGGTCACGCAGCCGCTCCAGCAGATCGGCGACGAACCGACGGGGATCGTTCCCGCCCTCGATGACGCGGTCGACGACCTCGAAGGCCTCGGCGCCGTCACCGGTGGCGAAGGCCTCGACGACGGAGTCGAGGAGGGAGCCGTCGGTGTATCCGAGCAGGGCCGTCGCCATGGTGTACGTCACACCGTCCGCAGCGGCGCCGGCCAGCAGCTGGTCCATGACGGACATGGAGTCACGCACGGACCCGCCACCGGCGCGCACGACGAGCGGGAGGACACCGTCCTCGACCGGGATGGCCTCCTTCTGGCACACCTCGGCGAGGTACTCCCGCAGGGTCCCGGGCGGGACGAGCCGGAACGGGTAGTGATGGGTCCGCGACCGGATGGTCCCGATGACCTTCTCGGGCTCGGTGGTCGCGAAGATGAACTTGAGATGCTCCGGCGGTTCCTCGACGACCTTCAGCAGCGCGTTGAAGCCGGCCGACGTGACCATGTGGGCCTCGTCGATGATGTAGATCTTGTACCGGCTGCGGGCAGGTCCGAAGAAGGCCTTCTCGCGCAGGTCACGGGCGTCGTCCACGCCACCGTGGGAAGCGGCGTCGATCTCGATGACGTCGATGGAACCGGGTCCGTTGCGCGCGAGGTCCTGACAGGACTGGCACTCACCGCACGGCGTGGGCGTAGGGCCCTGCTCGCAGTTCAGACACCGCGCCAGGATCCGGGCACTGGTCGTCTTGCCACAGCCGCGCGGCCCGCTGAACAGGTACGCGTGGTTGACCCGGTTGTTGCGCAGCGCCTGCTGCAACGGGTCGGTGACGTGCTGCTGCCCGATGACCTCGGCGAAGGTCTCCGGGCGATAGCGGCGGTACAGAGCGAGAGACGACACGCATACGAGGTTATAGGCGCCCACTGACAACGGACCCCGCCATAGGAAGCGGACCGCGCCACACGGAGTGGGCCGTGCCACAGGAAGCGGACCCCGCCGCAGGAAGCCCGGAACGCAGACGCCCCCCACGCACCCGCCAGAGCCAACCTACCCTTGCTGCCTTCCGGCCCTGGGGGAGTTCAGTCAGATAGCGCCGCGTGAGGGGCTGCGCCAAGGCTACCTGATGTCAGGGGCAGGGAACGAGTTCGCGAGCACTCCTCTCCGTCATGTAATGTTTCCGGCGGAGGATTCGCCTAGAGGCCTAGGGCGCACGCTTGGAAAGCGTGTTGGGGGCAACCCCTCACGAGTTCGAATCTCGTATCCTCCGCCAGTGCCTCACCGGGCACGATGTCGAAGGGCCCCACCGTTCGCGGTGGGGCCCTTCGACGTTGTCCGTCTCAGTTTCCGTCTCAGTTGCTTTCCGGGAGCTCCCAGAGCGCTTGGCCGACCTGCTGGGCGACCTTGCGGAGCATGGTCCCCGTCACGTGCATGTAGCGGGCGCGCATCCGGGCCGCTCCCCCGGGCTCCCAACCCATGATCGAGTCGATCACGACGTCCGGGACGCCGAGGATCAGCAAGACGGTAGCTGCGGTGTGGCGAGCGTCATGGAGACGGCCGTCCCGTACGCCTGCCGCCCTCAGGAGCCGCTTCCAGATGTGGAAGTCAGTGTTGGGGCTCAGCGGCCCGCCGGTCGGCGAGGCGAACACGTAGCCCTTGCCCTCCCACTCGGCACCGGCCGCGATCCGTTCCCGTTCCTGCGTCTCCTGGTGCTGTCGGAGAATCTTGATCAGAGGGTCGGGCAGGCCGATGGTGCGCCGCCCGGCACGGGACTTGGTGGACTTGTGCTCGCGTCGGATCTGCTCCCTCTGCGGGCAGTAGCCAGCCTTCCGCCCGCAGGGATCGTCTCCGCAGCCGTGGGCATACTTGGGGCGTAGACGGTTCTTGCGGATACGGACGTATCCCGCGTCCAGGTCGACGTCTTCCCAGTGGAGCCCGAGCGCCTCCCCTTGCCGAAGGCCGAGCGCCAGGGCGACGACCCAGCGCGCACTGTTGCGGAGCTTGGCGGCCTCCACCAGGACGCTCTGAACCTCTTCGATCGTGAACGGCTCGATGTCCTCTTCTTCGAGTCTCGGGGCCTTGGCGATCTCAGCCGCGTTGGTGGCGACATGCCCACGTCGCTTGGCCTCACCGAGGGCGACCCGGATCGTCCGGTGAGCGTGGTGGGCGGTGCCGGCGGAACTCCCGGCTTCCTGCATCCGCTGGTAGAAGCGCTCCAGATGTTCCGGCTCCAGGCGGTCGAGCTTGTGGGCGCCGAGGCCGGGGACCAGGTGCACGCGTACGTCGACCTCGTAGCCGTCGTACGTGTTCTCGGAGACGTACGGCTTGGCGATGTTCTCGACCCAGTGCTCAAGCCAGGCCTGGACCGTCCAACCCTGCCCCGGCTTCCTGAGCTTCTTCTCGTCCCGCGCCCGCTCCATCTCGCGGACTGCCTTGGTCACGGCGGCCTTGGTCTTGCGCTCGATGTGACGACGGTCCGGCTTGCCGTCATCACGGAGGCCGACCGTCACTCTTCCGTGCCATTTCCCGTCCTTGCCGAAGTAGATCGACGAGGCGCCGTTGGGCTGTCGTGTGCGCTTCTTCTCTGCCATGACTTCCCCCTCAGGCCGCTTCGGCAGGTCGGTGGCGCAGCTTGGCCACGTAGGCGGGTACGGCGTCGGCAGGGATGCGGCGAAGCCGCCCGACCGTCACCGACTCGATCTCTCCGGCCAGCACGAGCCGGAAGCACGTTGTACGGCCGATACGGAGCCGCCTGGCCGCCTCCTCGACGGTCAGGAGGACCAAGGCAGGGTCGTGGGAACCCAGCTCAGCGGCGGTGACCTGAGCCTCAGGCATGGGTCGGTTCTCCTTCCGTTCCGGGAGCGGGGGCGATGGTTTCGGCGAGCCAGGTTTCGGCGTCGGTGAGGCCGGTTCCGGCGTAAACCCAGTGGGCGAGGACGAGGGTCGTGTTCGGCGCTTCCGAAATTTCGGAGGTGGTTGCTTGAGCGCGACGCCATTCGGCGCGGGCATCGCGGAGGGCGCCGAGAGTGGTGGAGTAGCGACGGGACTTGGTGGAGAAGTGGCCGCGGAAGCCGAGCATGTGAGCCCAGGCGCGCAGGCGGAGGTGTTCGAGGTCCTTGCGGGCGCCGAGGAACCAGGCGGTGCGTATCAGGCGGCGGGCGTGGTCGCTGATGTCGAGCTGGGCAAGTTCGGCGGCGAACTTGAGTGGCCGGTCGAGAGCTCCTGTCGCCGTCTCAGCGCCCTTCGTGGCGTACTTGGCGATGTAGGCGGCGACGGCCCGTTCGGTGAGCTCCTGGCCGTCGTTGAAGTCGGCCGAGCGGATGGTGCGGACATCGAGTTGGCGGCCGAAGGTGAAGGTGTGGGCGCGGCCGTCGATGGTTGGGCCGTCGACGCGGACCTTGGTCGTGGCGCTGCGAATGGCGTCGGTGAGCAGCTCGGCGGTCGCCCAGGTCGGGGGCGGGGTGTCGCCGCCGCTGGGACCGTCGATGCGGATGACCGCGTGGAAGTGGACGGCTCCGCGCTTCTGGTACTCGGCGACCTTGGCGAAGGACACGCGGGCGTGCTCGCGGAACCTGCGCTGGGACAGGCCCGCGCGCTTGGCGACCTCCCGGCGCAGGTAGGTGGAGAAGCGCCGCCAGAGCGGCCCGGCATGGGCGTTCCAGAGGACAGCGGCTTCGTAGTCGTACGTGTCGGGGTCGAGCGGGGAGCCGAGTACGTCGTCGTCCTGGTCGTGGTGGGTGCCGCAGCGGCAAGGGCGCCCGCTGGAGGGGCGGCTGTGAACCGGGCCGAAGCTCGGCGCGGTGAAGGTGGCGAACACGCGCGGATGGGTGGCGACGTGCTCCGGGATGCCCTTGCCGCCGCGCAGGCCGGAGGTGATCAGGTGGAAGGTATCTCGGCGGTAGACCTCGGCGCAGGCCGTGCAGCGGGTCGTACGGCGGTTGTTGCAGCGGACGAGGAGTTGGCCGGCCGGGAGGGACGAGGAGTCGAGGTGCTGGAGGACGCGGCCGATCTCTCCGGTCCGCGTGTCGACGTCGTACTCGGTGCGATGGCCGTCGAGGCGGATCGGGTGGGTGCAGCCGCCGAGGCCGGAGAGTTGCTGGATGACTTCCGGCAGGGTGCCGTGCTCGGCCAGCTTCGCGAGGTCCGGAAGCGGGGGCGGGGTGGAGCGGGTGAAGATGGCTTCTCTCCTTCTGGCTGGCTTGGTCGGGAGTGGGGGCCCTGGGGCGGCGGATGCTTGGCGGTGTCGTGCCGCCCCGGGGTGCAGTGCCGATCAGCGGCGGCGGTGGTCGCGGAGCAGCGAGCGCAGGACCACGGCGGCGATGGCAACGGAGATGGCCGAGACGGCGACGGCCGTCACGAGAGCTGTGAGGACCACGCCGCCCGCGACGACGGCCGCTATCGCGCCGGGACTCATCGAGACCTGGGGAAGCGAGCGCTGCACGGGTGCCGGTTCGGTCGGAGTGTGGGTGTGCGCGGTCGGCGGGGTCGGGCTGTCGGGGTACTTCGGAAGAAACACGGTTGGGTCTCCTTATCTACTCGTCTAGGCGTGTGAGCCGTTTATGACGGTCACCCCGGAGCGCGTGCCGGACTCGATGGCGGGTGCGAGGAAGGTGCGGGAGAGCCAGAAGCCGAAGAGGGCGATCAGGACGACGATCCAGACGCGGACGCCGAGGAACCTGACTGCTCCCCAGGCGAAGAAGCCGAGGATGACGACAAGCGGCAGGCTGACGGTCACGGGCGAGGGTCCTTTCAGCGCACGGGGCAACGGTGGGTGCGGGCGGCCAGCTCGGCGGCGGCGCGGCCGTCGTAGTCGGTGGAGAAGCCGCAGCGCGGGGCGGTGCAGGCTGCGGTGTGCTTCTCCTGGCCCCGGCCGTCGTAGTACGTGCCGACCCGGACGGGGCCGATGCGGACGACGTTGCGGAAGCGGCGGTTGGCGGTCACGCAGGTCTCCTTCAGAGGTGGGTGGCGATGGCTTCGGCCATGGGTTCGGGCACTCCAAGGCGGGCGCGGAGGGTCGGGGTGTCGATGGGTGTTCCGGTGCGGGTGTGGTGTTCGGCAGCGACCTTGCGAGCGTGGGCGACCAGGGCGGCTGGGACTGGCAGGGCGGGACTCTCAGGCGGTTCCTGTTCGGTGGCCGGTTGCTGGTGCTGGGCTTGCTCAACAGGCAGGTGCGCGGGCTGCATGGGAGGGAGTTCGGGCTCGTCAGCCTGGACCTCGTTGTCCATAGCGGTGTCGGCGGCCTGGTCGAGCGGTGTCGGTGCGGAGTGCGCGAGTAGCGTGCCGCCGAGGAAGGCGACCGCGGGCCAGCCCGCGACGAGGATGCGCAGCCAGGCCGGTACGTGGGTCATGTCGAGGAGGCCGGCGGTGGCGACGTTGGCTCCGAGGGAGGCGGTGAGAGCGATGACGAACCAGCACCACCCGGCCGCTTTGGCTTCCCCGGACCGCAGTCGGCGCCAGGCGGCGACGAGCAGCAGGTCGACGCTGATCGGGTAGGCCCACGCTTTCCATCCGTTCTGCCCGGCCGCCGAGGCGATGTCGTGCAGGTGGGCGAAGGACAGCGCGGCGGCGATGACGGCTTGGATGAGCACCGCGTCAACACGGGCCAGTTGGGCGCGCATGATGCGGCTCCTTCCGGATTCAGGCATGGGAGGGGTAGGGACTTGGCGTGAGGCGGTCACGCCGACCGGGGTTGGTGGAGGAGGTCAGCCGGTAGCCGGGCGGGGCTCGACGACCGGGACCGGAGACTCGACCGGCCGTACGGCCACCTCCGGCAGGAAGGGCTTGAGCACAGGCACGTCCGGCACCAGGTGTGCGGACTCTCGGCAGGTCGTCGCCGCATCGCTGAGGGACAGATACGGCGTGCGGATGCGTGACCAGCCGCCGGAGGTGTCACCCGCGACGGCCAGGCCGGGGCGTTCCGGTGCGATGGCACAGGCAGCCGAGACCGCCTCGGGGGCGATATCGCCGAGCGCCATCTTCGCGGAGGCTTCGTCGTTCACTCGGTGGCAGACGCGACCCGTCAACTGGGCCCGCAGCATGGTCGCGCCCTTGCCCAACTCGGCGCCGAAGCGCTGTCCGCAGACCTCCAGGTAGATGCCGGCCGCACGGCCGAGCTGGGCGAGGCGAATGAGTTGGGTGACCATCTCGTCCCGGCGTTCCTCGTCCTTCCTGGTGGCGACGAGGAAGAGTTCGGCCACCTCGTCCACGAACAGCACGAGGGGAACGGGACGTTCGGACTCGGGCAGTCCCCAGACGTCGGAGGTGATCTCTTCGGCCGGGATATCCGGGGCGATGCCTTGCCGGGCCTTGATCAAGTCGTAGCGGTCCTCCATCTCCTTCACGAGTACAGGCAGCAGTTCGGCAGCCTGCTCCGGATCGGTCGCCAACGCGGAGAGGCGGGACGCGAACGGCGCCAGCTCCACACCGCGCTTGCAGTCGATGCCGACCAAGGCGACCGGCTGAGGGGCGAGCCCGGCGATTAGGTGTCGCAGGTACATGGACTTGCCCGACAGCGTGGCCCCGAGGGTGAGTTGGTGGGGCACGGTTCGGTAATCGCGTACGAAGGGCATGGCGTCCTCGCGCAGCGCCACCGGCACCTGAAGGAACCCGGCGTCAACCTTGCGAGGCATCCGCACCTGCCGCAGTACGTCGAAGCCGACCAGCCGCAGCTCAACAACACCCGGCTTGACGGTCGAGACGTACACGGCGTGAACGCCCCAGGCATGCCGCAGCCGTTCCGCCGAGGCCGCGACGTCGGCCGGTTCCTGCCCTGGAGCGAGCCGCAGACGGAGCCGCAGCCCTGTCGAGGTGGGCCGGATGATGCCCCGACGCGGCGGTACGGGCCGGACCTCACGGCGAGTGGTGGCCTTGACCGCCAGCATCCGCAGCCGGGACGGAGCCACGGTCAGGCCGCAGGCCTCCATGACCGAGCCGTAAGAGCTGAGCAGCCGGGCCGTGGATATCGGAAGCCCGACCGTGGACCAGTACACCCCGGGATGCTTCGCCCGGGCGTAGGCGGCCCCGCCGCCGAGCGCGGCGACAGGACCACCCACCTCCAGGAGCGTCGTCAGATCGGTCATCAGGCAGCGGCCCCGGAGGCGGCCGGGAACGCGGCCGGAGTCACGGCAGCGGCGCGGAACGCGATGCCGTGCCGCTGCTGCCCGTTGAAGACGCTCTCCCACGGCCGGGCCACCAGACCCGGCAGCGAGACCGGAGCCCCGAGCGTCAGCCCCTCGGACACCCCGCTCTCAGGAACGGTGACCTTGATCAGCGACGACTCACCGTCTTCCAGGTAGACGACGCCGAACGTCATCAGGGCCTCTCCGCTGGTGGCGTCCTTGGCGATCTCGCCGGTCTGCCGGTCGCGGACCTTGGGCTCGGGCGCCTCGGTCAGCAGGATCGTTGCGGCCGAGGTCTCTACACGGATGGTGCGCAAGACTTCTTCCCATCTACTCGTCTATACAAGATACGGCGTTCGAACCCGATCTCCGGGAACGGCAACCACCTTGCCACACAACTTGCCCACTCGTCTATACGAGTAAGCCTGTTGAGGTGTACGAGTTCGGAGAAGCACCCCCGCGCACCACCACCGATCAGGCGCTCACGTCGCCGGGAGCTGGTACGACAGGACGTACGCGTCGGCCGCCATGACCGTGTCGCAGACCTCTACGGCCCGTCCCTCCTGGTCGAACGCCGTGCGGATCAGGTGAATGACCGGCACGCCAGAGGCCAGCCGCAGAGTGCGCACCTCATCGGGCGAGGGCATCCGGGCACGGATCTCTTCCTCGAAGTGGTCGAGGCGGTGCCCCAGCTCCTCAAGCCGGGCGTAAATGCCACCGGGCCCGGGATTCGGCTCAGCGATCGGCGTCCCGCGCGCAATGTCGAGCGGCAGATACGAGGTGGCGAACTCCACCGGCCGCCCGTCCAGCAGATACCGGCGACGCCGGGCGAGCACTCGCCGCACGGACCCGAGTCGAGTTGAGACGTCCTGGCTTGCCTTCTCCTCCTTGACCTCCAGGCTGTCTACCTGTGGGTGACTGCCGGCGGCGTCGGCCTCCACGATGAACGCGGACTTCCCCTGCTCGCGATGACGCCGGGCGAACCGGTCTGAGGCGAGACGCCGTACAGGCGGCCGTGGTCGCACGAAGACGCCCTTGCCGTGCTCGGCGTGCACCAGACCCTCGCCCTGGAGGACGGAGAAGGAGTTTCGAACCGTCATACGGGAAACCCCGTAATGCTCGACGAGTTCGGCTTCGGAGGGCAGCTTTTCGCCCTCCTTGAATCGCCCACGGTCGATGGCCTCGCGCAGCTGGTCGGCGATCTGCCGGAAGACCGCACGATCGCTCGTGGGGTCGAGATCGCCGAGGAGGCCGGAGGAAAGAGAGGGCACGTGTACTCCTTTAGGTATCTAGACGAGTGGGCGAGCTTTGTTGCTACGGTGGAGAGCCTAGCCATCCGAGAGGGCAGAGGAACGTGAGCACCGACCGTCCGCACTCCGTGAGCGTCGCCGGAGTCATCGTCGACGACCAGGGCCGGGCCCTCTTGATCAAACGCCGCGACAACGGCCACTGGGAACCCCCGGGCGGAGTCCTCGAACGCGAGGAAACCATTCCCGAGGCCCTCCAGCGCGAAGTTCTCGAAGAGACCGGTATCAAGATCGCACTTCCCGCGATGCTGACCGGGATCTACAAGAACATGAAGGGCTTGATCGTCTCCATGGTCTTCCGCTGCGAGGCCGCCGACGGCACGCCCACCACCGGGGACGAGACCCGCGCACTGCGCTGGGCCACCCGCGAAGAAGTCATCGAACTCGCCGACGAGGCATACGCGATCCGCGTCCTGGACGCACTCGACGCGGTGTCCCCGCCGGCCATCCGCGCCCACGACGGCGTGAAACTCGTCTAGCCCGAACCCGCTATACATGGCGGCCTACCAGCACGAAGGAACTTGTATGCACGAGTATACGAGCACCGCCCGGGTCTGGGGACTCACTTGCCCAGGTTTTCCGGAAGAGGTCAGCCGGGCCCGCCGCTGGACACGGGACATCCTGCGCGGATCTCCCCTGGCCGACGACGCCGAACTGATCGTGAGCGAGCTGAGCGCGAACGCGATCCTCCACACGGCGAGCGGCGGGACAGGCAGCTTTCACCTGGCCTTGGCGGTCTCCCCCAAGGTGGTCGCCCTGTCGGTCACCGATGAGGGAGGGACGGACACCGCCCCGAAGGTCAAGCAGCCGAGCGAGGACGCGGTACACGGCCGCGGCTTGGGCATGGTCAGCGTCATCGCACACCGAGTCGTCGTCCACGGCAACCACAGCGGCTACACCGTCACCGCCGAACTCTTCACGGACACCCGGCCCGGAGGACACCCGTGCTGATGGATAAGCCCCAGCGCGGCTTCTGGTGCGAGTGCTGGACGCAGGACGTCAACGACGAGACAGGCTGGCCGGCACTCCGGGCATCCTTCGACGCCTACTCAGCACCACAGGCAGACAGATGGGTAGCCGTCGCCCTGCGCACCATCTCACCAGCACTCGACCCGGACGCCTCCGACGAAGCCTGGGGATGGCTCTACGACGGCCGCATCGACACACGACGAGCCCTCTTACGCATGGAACCCTGCACGGTCACTCTGACCCATGCCAGCACCCGCATCACATGGACTATCCGACCAGTGGTCTTCCTACCGATGGCCCACCGCCAAGGCGCCGATCTCCCAGCCTGCGCATACGACTTCACGCCCCACACCACAGACTGAGTTACAACTTTCTCTACTGGTTCAAGGCGGCTCGCTCCGCTCCCCGCGCGCGGCCCGGCCCCCGGCCGGGCCTGCGCTCCTGTCTCCGCCCCGCTCCGGCCCGGCCGGCGCCCGTGCCGCGCACACAGCAATCAGCCACCTGATGCCAGAGAAGGGGTACGTCGTGGCTGGGGCGGTCGGCTCCACGGCTTTAGGCAGCCACTTTGGCGCGAGCCTCGAAGATCATGGCCCCAACGTCGTGCTATAGCGGGCAGGTCCACAGACTGCCCGACGCGCCGGAAGCTTACGGGGCCATGATCACTCGCGCCAAAGCAGCTCCAGCCCAAAGCCGCTCCACCGACCTCTACTTCAGCCGCGCCGAGATCCCCAGCCATGACGAGCACCAGAGGCTGGGCGCCACGTTCGCACAGTCAGCGCTCCAGAAGCACGGAGACATCCCGGCACCGTCCGTTGGTGTACGCCTCCTTAAACCACCCGTACGGGGCGACTTGAGGGCGAGGTGGGCAGCGTTGAAGGAGGGATCCGGGCAGTCGCTGTCAGTGTTGCTTGCTAGATTTAGCAGATGCTCACGCCTGCCGCTATTTCACAGAACTTCCAGCTCGAAGGAAACTTCGAGTACCGCAGCATGACTCGCCCATATGGAGTGCGTTTCACCCCAACAAAGGAAGCGGCGCTCGACCCAGCATTGCGCAGCTTGGCCCGATCACTACCTCAGCCCACTCCTGGAGTAGTAATGATTGCCGAAATGCCAGGGCCGTCGGGAATTCCCGATTTGGTCGCATTGCCAGGATCGGCGACGCGATTGATGGAGCGACTCGAATCGAAAATCCCGCCGGTACTAAAGAGGTCGGAGATTGAAGTAGTCGCAGCATTGAAGGTCCGCCAAGGCATCAGCTTGGATACTCTCAAATCGAGAGTCCACCGCGCAGAGAAGACAGTTCTTCAGTCTCTACGCACTCTCTCGCAAAACGGAGCGGTCAAGAAGGACGGGAATCTCCTGTACCGTGCCGAAGTATTGCACCCAGTGGGGCATCTCTACGCATTGGAAGCCAAGGTTGATGACTGGAAGAAGGGAATGAGGCAAGCATTTCGGTACCGCTCATGGTGTGCCGCAAGTGCACTGATTATGAGCCAGATGCCGAAGAATCGCGAGCCGCTACTAGCTACCGCTCGCAGGCTGAATATTGGACTAGCCCTAGAAGACCGATGGATCGTACGGCCTCGCATCTCCAAGCTTGACCATGTTCAGCGCCTCTGGGGCAGCGAGCATTTCGTCGCCGCCCTGGGCTTCACCCCTACCAAATACCCTCAGCTTTAGCATACTGCTCTAGCGTCAATAGTGGGTAATTCACCCACGCATCACGCTCCGAAGCCGAAACCAGGCCTGGCACCTGACTATCCAACCACGCGTAGTTATCAAGTGCATTGTGGTAAATGGCGCGCAGCACGGAAACAGACTCCTCCTGTCCCCGCATCCGGTAGATATCCGATACGAGGTCACGAATCACTCTGAGATGATGCACACGTTGGTGAGCATCATCAGAGGGCATAGGGCCGCCTCGCAACTCCTGCGCCCTAGCTGCATCGAGCCGCTGAATATCGTCAGCAATGGACCGCCTCAGAATCGCGACCAGGCCTCTTTGGGTGACGTAAGAAGCTGGCCGGCGCGGAGCCGGGGTGGCGAGTTGATAGCTGCTGGCGTCGAAGACCTTCATCGATCGGTCCCAGCCGCTTCCGACTGTGTCGGCCCCGGCAGCGGATGCCAGCAAGCCGAGAAAGTCAGCGTTCTGGACGATCACCCGGCTGCGGACACTGAGGGAGTGGATAGTCCTCAGCCACCCTGTCAGCGCCACCGTGGAGGTTGCGAGGTCAGCGATGAGATTAGGGCTGGAGGCTGGCACCAGAGTCAGTACCCAAGTAGACGCCCGCAGCCCGGCAAGACGCCCGACGTGAGCATCCAGATCGGTCCCCGATGCGAAGAATTCGACAGTGCCGACGAGGCTTTGGTAGCAGTGCCTGTCGAGCCCGCGCGCCACGCGAGCCGTCTCGACAGCATGGTCAGCATCGCTTGAGCGCGCGGACGCCAGCGCCAGTGTCGGAGCGAGCCGGGGAAGGCCAAGCTCGGATTGGCGACTAAAAACGCGCTCTACATGCTCAAGACGCCGGGCCGTCGTGTCGAGCCCCACACCAGAGTTTCCCCAGAGACTCCAGGTGTCATAGTCTTCGAGCTTGTTCGTTCCACTCAAAAGACGCGCATGCGTCATAGGGTCGAACAGGACTTCAGCGGTTCCCAGCGCCTCTACAACAGCCCCCGCATCGCGCTGTCGAGGACGAGGGATCCGCGGGGTGCAAAATGCGCTGATTACTGCGCCATCCGCACACCGACGCTGGATCGCCTCACGCGTCCACTTCAGGTGACCGCTACGACGTCCGTCCTGGATCAGAACTGCCACCGCTCCCCCTAAGCGTCCATAAAGTACGGGCCGAAAATTTCGCCGTGCTTTTCAAGCTCTTCAATGAGCTCCAAGCCATCCAAGTAGCGACGCGCAGGCTGACGCTTGAGGCAACGATTGATGACATCCCGCAGTGGTGCTGGAATGTCGGAGCAGCTAGCCTCAATAGGACGGCTATCGTAGTCACGCAGACGACGATAATAATCATCTTCGGACCCGGAAGGGTCGATAGGAAGAACCCCTGTTAGAGCTCTGTAGGCCAGAATCCCGAGCGCGAAAATGTCACTGACTGGCTGAACATCCCCCCCTGGGATGTGCTCAGGACTCCTGTGAACAGCAGTACCTGGTTGGAAAACACCAGTCAGGGCACTTTTTGCGAGATGGCGGGCCAAGCCGGGATCCATGAGAACAAAGGATCCATCGCTCAACTCACGAACGTTGGCTGGGCTGAGATCACGGTGCACGACTTCAAGGTCATGGAAGGCTGATAGAGCCTCGCCCAGTTGCACGATGAGACGAGCAGCCCTGTCGTAATTCCAAGGCTTCTCAAGGTCATCCCTCATGTCCTGGCCATCGAGACGATCCTCGACCCAGGTGGCAGCTCGAATACCCTCCGCGAAATCCAACTCCACAACTTCGCTGAGGACCCGGACGACGCGGGGAGAATCGATCGCAGCCAATACTTCGACTTCGCGCTGCGCCCTCTCCAGAACGTAGACACTATCCGGTCCGAGTGGCAATAGGACGACTTTTGCAACTGCCGGAGCGCCCTCAAGATTGCAGCCGAATACGTACTTCTGGCCACCCTGAGCTATCAGCTCCAAGTCTGACACGGACAGAGAAGCCTCTAGTGCTGACGTGACCTCTTCGAGGCGCAACTGGCGGACCATACATCTACCTCGCGGACTGAGGGCCGCCGAGAGGCGACCTTGAACTGCGACGGATGTTACGCCTAGTTGCGGATTTAATGGAGAAGCTTAGACAAAACAGGTGAGACGACCTCTTTTTTGCCCCTTATGCCATAGTGTGCATGCTATAGGCACTTGGCGCCGAGGGTCGCTTTTTCACCAGCGGTCCCGCGGCACCTTCGACGACATGGCCACGCACCGGAGGAGCTCGACAGGTGCGGGAAACAGCGCAGCACCACGGTGGAACATCTGGGGGCGCGACGCCGAGCTCAGCGGTCGGTCCGCCGTGAAGGGGGCTAATCACGGCTGGTCACGCGGGCAGGGGCCCGTCTCAGTTTCCGTCTCATTCATCTTCGTCCAGGGACGTTCAGGCGCGTCCCATACCAGGCTCCGCACAGGCCGACGACCGTCGATGAACGCAGGTGAACGGCTACGACTGCACCGCTCGCTACCACCAACACAGTTGGAAAGCGTGTTGGGGGCAACCCCTCACGAGTTCGAATCTCGTATCCTCCGCCAGTGCCTCACCGGGCACGATGTCGAAGGGCCCCACCGCTTGCGGTGGGGCCCTTCGGCGTGTGTGGTCTCAGTTGCCGTGAGGGGGCCGGGGCCCGGCGTCGATCTCGGCGATCAGTGCCTCGATGCGGTTCCCGATCTCGTCGCGGATGGGGCGGACGGCCTCGACGCCCTTGCCCGCCGGGTCCTCCAGGGCCCAGTCGAGGTACGTCTTGCCGGGGAAGACCGGGCAGGCGTCGCCGCAGCCCATGGTGATGACGTAGTCGGACGCCTGGACGGCCTCGGTGGTGAGGATCTTCGGCTTGGCGTCGGCGATGTCGATGCCGATCTCCCGCATGGCCTCGACCGCGGCGGGGTTGACCCGGTCGCCCGGGACGGAGCCGGCGGAGCGGACCTCGATCCGGTCGCCCGCGAGGTGGTGGAGGAAGCCGGCAGCCATCTGGGAACGCCCCGCGTTGTGGACACAGACGAACAGCACGGAGGCGAGCGGGCTGGAGGACATCGGTTCTTCCTTCGTCAGCGGTTCATTGGTGTGAAAGTATCAGCCCATGCTGACGTCAGTCGACACTGATCTGATCCGGGTTCTGGCCGATCCGCTCAGGCTGCGAATCGTGGCCCTGCTGGCCAAAGAGACGCTGTGCACCACCCACCTCGTGGAGGAGACCGGTGCCCGGCAGACCAACCTCTCCAACCATCTGAGAGTGCTGCGCGAGGCCGGGGTCGTCGAGACGGAGCCGTGCGGCCGGTTCACGTACTACAGGCTGCGCCCCGACGTCATCGCCCGGCTCGCCGGGCAGTTCAGCGACCTGGCCGAGTCCGCACGCAATGCCGCCGACAACAAGAGGGCCTGCCCGTGACCCGTACCGAAGCAGCCGCGACCGTCCAGGAGTCCTCGGTCGTCGCGAAGCTGTCGACGCTCGACCGTTTTCTCGCCGTGTGGATCCTCGCCGCGATGGCCGTCGGCCTGGGTCTGGGCCGCGCCATTCCCGGCCTCGACGACGCCCTCGCGAAGGTCGAGATCGGCGGCATCTCGCTGCCGATCGCCATCGGCCTGCTGATCATGATGTACCCGGTCCTGGCCAAGGTCCGCTACGACAAGCTCGACGCCGTCACCGGCGACAAGAGGCTCATGGTCTCCTCGCTCGTCATCAACTGGCTCGTCGGACCGGCGGTGATGTTCGCGCTCGCCTGGATCTTCCTGCCGGACCTGCCCGAGTACCGCACCGGCCTGATCATCGTCGGGCTCGCCCGCTGCATCGCGATGGTCATCATCTGGAACGACCTCGCTTGCGGCGACCGCGAGGCGGCAGCGGTCCTGGTCGCGCTGAACTCGGTCTTCCAGGTGGTGGCGTTCGGCCTGCTCGGCTGGTTCTACCTCGAGTTGCTTCCCGGCTGGCTGGGCCTGGGCGACGGGGAGCACCTGGACATCTCCATGGGGAAGATCGCCCTGAACGTCGTCATCTTCCTCGGCGTGCCGCTGCTGGCCGGGTTCCTCACCCGCCGCATCGGCGAGCGGAAGCTGGGCCGTGAGGCGTACGAGTCCGGCTTCCTTCCGAAGGTCGGCCCGTGGGCGCTGTACGGCCTGCTCTTCACGATCGTCATCCTCTTCGCCCTGCAGGGGAGGACCATCACCTCGCAGCCGCTGGACGTCGCCCGTATCGCGCTGCCGTTGCTGGTGTACTTCGCCGTGATGTGGTTCGGCACCTTCGCCCTCGGCAAGGTCATCGGCCTCGCCTACGACCGCACCGCGACCCTCGCGTTCACCGCGGCCGGCAACAACTTCGAGCTGGCGATCGCGGTCGCCATCGCCACCTTCGGCGTGACGTCAGGGCAGG
This sequence comes from Streptomyces afghaniensis 772, assembly GCA_000415505.1. Classification (GTDB taxonomy): domain Bacteria; phylum Actinomycetota; class Actinomycetes; order Streptomycetales; family Streptomycetaceae; genus Streptomyces; species Streptomyces afghaniensis. The sequence goes on along the minus strand of KE354300.1, from coordinate 5,425 downwards.
CGCTGTCGGGCGTGGTCGGGCCGCTGATCGAGGTGCCGGTGCTGGTGGCGCTCGTGTACGTCTCGCTGGCCTGGCGGCGGAAGTTCAGCGCCACGCCTTCTCCCTGATCGCGTTTTCGGTGGTGGGTCAGGCTGCGGCCGGAGAGATGGTCAGCAGCTTGCCCATCGCGGACAGCACGGACGGCTCGACGCGGTAGTAGACCCAGGTGCCGCGCCGTTCGGAGGTCAGCAGCCCGGCCTCCTTCAGCTTCTTCAGGTGGTGGGAGACGGTCGGCTGGGAGACGCCGACATCGGAGATGTCGCAGACGCACGCCTCGCCGCCCTCGTGCGAGGCCACCGCCGAGAACAGCCGCAGCCGCACCGGGTCCCCCAGGGCCTTGAACATCCGCGCGGCCGTTTCCGCCTCCTCCGAGGTGAACGGACGTTCGGTGAGGGGCGGGCAGCACGGTGCCACGGCCTCGGGGGCCTTGGCGACCTCGGAGACATCGGGGTCCAGCAGCGGCAGCACTCGCGTATTCGACATGCATCTATGTTGACATGCGTCGAACCAATGAGACCAGGGCGCTGGATTCGATGGATGTCTATGTTGACGACTGTCGAAGCAGGTGGGACGCTGGCAGCACAAGCCATCGACAGATGTCGAATCAAAGGGGAATCTCGTGTCCGTGTCGAGCGACAGCGTGCCCACTGGTCAGCTGCCCGTCGTGGTCATCGGAGCCGGGCCGGTCGGCCTTGCTGCCGCCGCCCACCTCATCGGGCGGGACATCGAACCGCTGGTCCTGGAAGCCGGACCGTCGGCCGGCACGGCCGTGCGCGAGTGGGCGCACGTGCGGCTGTTCTCCACCTGGTCGGAGGTCATCGACCCGGCCGCGGAGAAGCTCCTCGCACCGACCGGCTGGACCCGACCTGACGGCTCCGCGTACCCCACCGGCGGAGACTGGGCCGAGAACTACCTCCAGCCCCTCGCCGACGTCCTCGGCGACAAGGTCCGCTACGGCGCCACCGTCACCGGCGTCGCCCGCGCCGGACGCGACCGCGTCGTCGACTCCGGCCGCGACGAGCAGCCCTTCGCCGTGCACATCCTGTCGGCCGACGGCCGCGAGGAACGGATCAGCGCCCGCGCGGTCGTCGACGCCTCGGGCACGTGGTCCGTCCCCGGACCGCTGGGCGCGGACGGCCTGCCCGCCCTCGGCGAGAAGACGGCCGCCCACCGCATCTCCTACCGCGTCCCCGACCTCAAGGTCCCGTCCGTACGCGCCCGGTACGCGGGCAGGCGCACCGCGGTCGTCGGCTCCGGCGCCTCGGCCTTCACCGCCCTGGCCCACCTCGCGGACCTGGCCGAGGACGAGCCGGGCACGCACGCGGTGTGGATCCTGCGCCGCGGAATCACCGGCTCGACGTTCGGCGGCGGCGAGGCCGACCAGCTGCCCGCTCGGGGCGCCCTCGGCCTGCGCGCCAAGGCCGCGGTGGAGGAAGGCCACGCGAGCGCGGTCACCGGATTCCGTACGCAGGCCGTCGAGCGGGACGGCGACCGGCTGGTCCTGGTCGCCGAGGACGGGCGCCGCCTGGACCCGGTCGACGAGGTGATCGTCCTGACCGGTCTCCGTCCGGACCTGTCCTTCCTCTCCGAGCTCCGCCTGAGCCTTGACGACCGCCTCCAGGCACCCACCGCCCTGGCCCCGCTGATCGACCCCAACGTCCACTCCTGCGGCACGGTTTACCCGCACGGCGTGAACGAGCTCTCCCACCCGGAGCAGGGCGTCTACCTGGTCGGTATGAAGTCCTACGGCCGCGCGCCCACGTTCCTCGCGATGACCGGCTACGAGCAGGTCCGCTCCGTCACCGCCGCGATCGCCGGAGACCGTGAGGCCGCCGAGCGCGTCGAGCTGACCCTGCCCGAGACCGGCGTGTGCGGCGGGGCCGGCCTGTTCGACGAGCCCGACACGGCCGCCGCCGAGGGCGGAGGCTGCTGCGCCGCTCCGGCCACCCTGCAGATCGGCACCGGCACCCCGGCCATCCCTTCCGGCGGCTGCTGAACTCCCCCCTTTGCTCCAGGAGGTTCGCCATGACGTCCCGTGTCCAGCTCGCCCTCCGTGTCCCCGACCTCGCCGAGTCCGTGGCCTTCTACACCAAGCTCTTCGGCACCGAACCCGCCAAACTCCGCGACGGCTACGCCAACTTCGCCATCGCCGAGCCCCCGCTGAAGCTCGTTCTCATCGAAGGCACCGCAGGTGAGACGACCCGCCTGGACCACCTCGGCGTCGAGGTCGGGACGGCCGAGGCGGTGCACGCCGCCACCGCACGCCTGGGCGAGGCGGGCCTGAGCACCGACGTGGAGAACGACACGACCTGTTGCTACGCCGTCCAGGACAAGGTCTGGGTCCGCGGCCCCGGCGGGGAGCCCTGGGAGGTGTACGTCGTCAAGGCCGACGCCGGCTCCCTGGCCAAGCAGCGGGGCAGTACCTGCTGCACCGACCCGGCCTCGGCCGGAACCGGCGCCGAGGAACCGGCCGCCTCGGGCGGCTGCTGCTGATCCGCCGGCGCCGTGACCGGGGCGGGGTCAGGTGCAGCAAGCACAGCTTCCGGAACAGGCGGCCGAGCCGACGGCCCGGTGAGCCCTCGGGTCCCCGTGAGGTCGGCCCGGTGTCTACGCGGCCCGGTCCGACGCCGGCCACACGTACGGCAGGTCGTCCGGGACGCCGGGGAAGAGGTCCGCGTAGGTGGTGGGGTCCTTGCGGACGAGGGCCGAGCGGTGGCTGTGGTGGAAGGGGGCGTCGCCCAGCCAGGGGGGCAGTTCGCCCTCGGCCGCCAGGACGTGCTGGTCGCGGACCGGGGCGTGCGGGCGGATCGCCGCGAGGTCGGCGACCAGGGTGGCCGCGCAGCTGTCCTGGTGGCCCTGTTCGCGCCAGACGCGGCAGATCTCCAGGCCGTAGCGGACGAGTGCCTCCTCGTAGCCGGCCCACATCCGGACCGCCGGGTGGTGGCGCCAGCCGTACCCCGGTACGACCAGGCCGCGCAGCACCTGCAACGCCTCGACCCGCTGTTTGCCGAGCCGGCGGCGGTCCAGGACCAGGGCCGACTCCCGGAAGCCGGGGAAGGGGAGGAAGGTCTGCACGCCGTCCCGTCCGGGGTGCCTAACGCTCCGCGCCGGTGCGGGAGGTGCGGCTCGGGCGGCGGCCGAGGACCAGAGCCAGGGCGATCATCGTGATGCCCAGGGCGAAGTGCAGCCAGTCGTCCGCCGTGTTGAGGGGGACGAAGTTGGCGTCGCTGTCGTGGCCGACGGACAGGCCGTAGACCCACAGCACCAGGTAGACGGCGCCGCCGACGAGCAGGTAGGAGTGCGCTCCGGCGGCCGTGCCGGCGAGGGCCAGGCCGATCAGTCCGTAGACCAGGTGCACGAGGTTGTGCAGGACCGAGATCTGGAACAGCCCCAGCAGCTCGGCACCCGAGTCGTGGGAGGCGATCTCCATCGAGCCGTAGTCGGTGGTGATACCGGGGATGAACCCCAGCACGCCCACCAGGAGGAAGACGACGCCCACCAGCTGGGCGGCCCGCTGCACGGGCGCCGCGGCGGCCCGGTGGGAAGGGTGTGTGGTCATGGCCGGTGGATCCTCACTGGAGAGGCAGTGTCTGTTCCGCCCAGATGGTCTTGCCCGTGGCGCCCTGGCGCGTGCCCCAGCGCTCGGTCAGCTGGGCCACCAGGAGCAGACCGCGCCCGCCCTCGTCGTAGGTGCGGGCGCGCCGCAGGTGGGGAGCGGTGTTGCCGCCGTCGGAGACCTCGCAGATCAGGGTGTTGTCGTGGATCAGACGGAGCTGGATCGGCGGCCGCGCGTGCCGGATGGCGTTGGTGACGAGTTCACTGACGACCAGTTCGGTGACGAAGACGGCGTCCGACAGCCCCCACCTCTCCAGCTGCGCCACCACGTCCTTGCGGGTCTGGGCGACCGCGGACGGGTCGTCCGGCACCGCCCAGGTGGCGACCTGGCTCGCGTCGAGCGCGCGGGTGCGGGCGACGAGCAGGGCCACGTCGTCGGCCGGGCGCTGCGGCAGCAGGTCGGCCAGCACGGTGTCGCACAGGGCGTCCAGCGAGGGCGCCGGGCGAGCCAGGGCCTCCTGGAGCCGGTGGACGCCGGCGTCGGGATCCCGGTCCCGGTTCTCGATCAGGCCGTTGGTGTAGAGGGCGAGCAGGCTGCCCTCGGGCAGGACGGCCTCGGTGGCCTCGTGGGGCAGGCCGCCCATACCGAGCGGGGGCGCGGCCGGGAGTTCGATCAGCTCGACCCTCCCGTCGGGGCTCACCACGACCGGTACGGGATGCCCGGCCCCGGCGAAGCAGCAGCGCCGCGACACGGGGTCGTACACGGCGTACAGGCAGGTCGCGCCCACGTCCCCGGAGGTCTCCCCGCCCTCCCCGTCCTCCACCTCCAGGCTCAGCCGGGCGACCAGGTCGTCCAGGTGTGTGAGGAGCTCGTCGCACGGCAGGTCGATGTCGGCCAGGGTGCGTACGGCCGTGCGCAGCCGGCCCATGGTCGCGGAGGCGTGCAGGCCGTGGCCGACGACGTCGCCGACGACCAGGGCCACCCGTGCTCCGGAGAGGGGGATGACGTCGAACCAGTCCCCGCCGACGCCGGCGTGCCCGCCCGCCGGCAGATAGCGGGTGGCGACCTCGACCGCCGCCTGCCGGGGCAGCCGCCGCGGCAGCAGGCTGCGCTGGAGCGTGACGGCCGTGGTGCGCTCCCGGGTGTAGCGGCGGGCGTTGTCGATGCTGACCGCGGCCCTGGCCACCAGTTCCCCGGCCAGGACCAGGTCGTCGTGCCGGAAGGTCTCGGGGTTGCGGTGCCGGACGAGGAACGCGACCCCCAACGTGGTGCCGCGGGCGGCGAGCGGCACGGTCATCACCGAGTGGATGCCGAACGCCCGGATCCTCGCGGCACGCTCCGGGTCGTGCGCGAGCCACGCCGCGAACGCCTGGTCGGTCACCTCGTGCAGGGTGGCGCGTCCCGCGCGCAGGCTCTCGTAGGGCGCCGAACCCTCCGGGTAGGCGTCCACCTGGCCGGCCGCCACGACCGCCTCCGGGCCCCCGGGGTCACCGACCGCAGCGCCACCCGCCGCAGCAGCAGCGGCCCGTCCGCCGGAAGGACCCGGGCGGGCGGTTCGGGTATGTCGTCCAGCGCGGCGACGAGATCGACGCTGACGAAGTCGGCCAGGGCCGGGACGATCACGTCCGTCAGTTCCTCGGCCGTGCGCCGCACGTCGAGCGTGCCGCCGATGCGCCGGCCGGCCTCGGCGATCAACTGGAGCCGCTTGCGGGCCCAGAACTGTTCCGTCATGTCGTGCGCGGAGAGGCAGACGCCCTGGATCGCGCCCTCGGCGTCCCGCAGCGCGGACTCGAAGACCGACCAGGCGTGCTCGCGGGTCTCGCCCGGGGC
>KE354299.1 GCA_000415505.1 Streptomyces afghaniensis 772 | reverse complement strand
AGGGGCTCCGGGGGTGGCGGTGCCCGGGGCAGGGGTTCCCTGGGCCGGGGTGCCCTGTCCGGGGGCGGCCTCGGCGGGGAGCGGCTGACCTGCGGAGGTCTGCTGCTCCGGCGCGGCGACACCCTGCTGCGGCAGGGGCTGGGCGCCGTAGGGCTGGTTCGGGGACGCGGGCTGAAGCGCCTGCCCCGGGAGAGCCGCCGCCTGCACGCTGTGCCCGAGACCGCCCGGGGCGGGTACGGACACACCCTGCGGAGGTACGGCGACGCCCTGCACGGGTACGGCGACGCCCTGCACGGGTACGGCGACGCCCTGGGGCGGGACTGCGGTGCCCTGTGGTTGGGGGACGTTCCCTTGCGGAACGCCGCCCTGCGGCTGCATGGCGTTGGCCTGCGGGTGAGCGGCGTTCCCCTGCGCCGGAACCGCCACGCCCTGCTCGGACCCGGCCCCGTCCGCCGGCTGCGCCGCCACGGCCCGCCGCCGACGCCCGGTCGGCGCACTCGTGGGATGCGGCTGGGGCGGGGTGTGATCGGCGGACTGGTCGTGCGGGACGGCGTCGTGCCGCCCCTCGTCGGCGACCCCGTCACCGGCCGCACCCGAACCGGGAACCGCCACGACCCCGTGCTCCTGCCCGGGCACCTGCGCCTGGCCGGGCACCTGTCCCTGGCCGGGCACCTGTCCCTGGCCGGGCACCTGTCCCTGGCCGGGCACCTGTCCCTGGCCGAGCACCTGTCCCTGGCCGGGCACCTGCCCCTGACCCGGCACACCACCTGGCGCGACCTGCTGCCCCTGGTCGGCCGGGCTGGACGTGCCCGCCGGACCGGCCGGGGCCTGATCCGCCTCGGCCGGCGGCAGGGCGAACACCGGACGCGGCCCCGCCGCCTCCTGCGCGGCCGCCCGCTCGGCGGCGGCCGCCAGCGCCCGTCGCCGACGCCCGGTCGGCTGAGCAGCCTGACCTTGCCCCTGCCCTTGACCCTGACCCTGGGCCGCATCGGCGGACCCCGTGGCGGCCTCGCCGGACGCCGCGGGCAGCGCAGGCGGCAGCGCATGCTGCTCGCCGGGTTCACGCCGGGCCCGCCGCCCGGAGGGCGCGGGCACGCCCTGCGGCGGAACGGTCCCGCCCAGCCCCGTACCCGAGGCGGCGGTCCCCGCCGCGTGCTCGGCGGCCGTGACCACGGCCCCTTCGGCGACTCCCTGGACGGCACCCCCGACGGGCAGGGCCGCAGCCGCACCGGCGTCCTCGGCCGCACGCCGCCGACGCCCGGTACCGCCCGACCCGGCCGCACCCTCACCGGAAGCCTGCGCGGGAAGGGCTGCCGGTTCCCCGGCAGCCCGCCTCCGGCGCCGCCCGGTGGGCACGGCCCCCTCGGCACCGGACCCAGCGGCCCCACCGGGCCCGCCAGTCCCCTCACCCTCAGCCGGAACGTCACCGTCCAGGAAGGCATCGGTGGTGGCCCGCCGAGCCCGGCGCCGCCCTCCACCGGAAGTCTGCCCACCGGCGGTCTGCCCACCGGAGGTCTGCTCACCGTCGGCAGCGGGCAGCAGCCCCTCGTCGACCGCCTGGGCGGCGGCATCCGCCGCGACGGCCCCGGCCCCGCCCCGATCGGCACTTCGAGGACGTACGCGTTACCGCTCATCCCCGGCACTTCATGCGTCTGGAGCACGCCACCGTGGGCCCGGACGATCCCGCGGACGATGGGCTCGTGCACGGTGTCGCCGCCGGCGTACGGCCCGCGTACCTCGATGCGTACGACCTCTCCGCGCTGCGCCGCCGCCACCACGACGGTGTTGTCCAGGTAACCGCCCGCCGACACGGGCGTGTTGCCGGTCGCGTCGACCCCCGCCACGTCCGCGACCAGATGCGCGAGGGCGGTGGCGAGCAGCCGGGGATCGACCTCGGCCTCGATGGGCGGCGCGTGCACGGCGAACTGCACCCGCCCGGGCCCGATGAGCTCGACGGCCCCGTCGACACCGGCGGCGACGACGGCGTCCAGCATCACCTTCGTACGGGAGATGCCCTCGCTGCCCGCGTCGAGCCGCTGGTAGCCGAGGACGTTGTCGATGAGCGTCGTGATGCGCGAATAGCCGGCGGACAGGTGGTGCAGCACCTGGTTGGCCTCGGGCCACAGCTGCCCGGCGTCGTCCGCGGCGAGTGCGGCCAGCTCGCGCCGCAGCTCCTCCAGCGGCCCGCGCAGCGACTGCCCGAGCAGGGTCAGCAACTGCTCGTGCCGCGCGGCGAGCGCCTCGTACCGGTCCTTCTCCCGCTCCCCGAGGGCGGCGTACCGGTCCTCGTTCGCGCCGAGTTCCTCGGCGTGCCGCTCGTGCAGCTCCTCCAGCTCGGTGACGTGCTGCTGGCGCAGCGCGGTCAGCTCGGAGGCGTGCTCCTCGGCGATCCGCTCCAGCTCCTCCGCGTGGCGCTTCTCGGCCGCCTCCTTCTCCTCGACGACGGCGTCGTACGGCCGCCGGTCGGTGAAGGTCATCACGGCGCCGACGAGCTGGTCGCCGTCGCGCACGGGCGCGGTCGTCAGATCGACCGGCACCTTGCCGCCGTCCTTGGCGTACAGCACCTGCCCGCGCACCCGGTGCTTGCGCCCGGAGCGCAGGGTGTCGGCGAGCGGCGACTCCTCGTACGGGAAGGGGGAACCGTCGGCGCGCGAGTGCAGTACGAGATCGTGCAGTGCGCGGCCGCCGAGATCGCTGGCCCGGAAACCCAGTATCTGAGCGGCGGCCGGATTGACGAGCACGATCCGCCCGTCGGTGTCGGTTCCTACGACACCCTCGGCCGCGGCCCGCAGAATCATCTCGGTCTGCCGCTGCGAACGCGCGAGCTCGGCCTCGGTGTCGACGGTCCCGGTCAGGTCCCTCACGACGAGCATGAGCAGCTCGTCCCCGCTGTACCCGTACCCGTCGTAGGCCTGCTGCCCGTTCTCCAGATTCGCACTGGTGACCTCGACGGGGAACTCGGTCCCGTCGGTCCTGCGCGCGATCATCCGGGTCGGCTTGGTCCGGGCCTGCGGATCGAGGTGCTCCGGCCGCCGCATGGACCCCGGGATGAGCTTGGAGTCGAACTGCGGCAGCAGATCGAGCAGCCCGCGCCCCACCAGAGCGGTCCCCGGGGTCTCGAAGGCCTCCAGGGCGATGGTGTTCGCGTTGACGACCGTCCCGTTGGCATTGACCAGCACCAACGCGTCGGGGAGGGCGTCCAGTATGGCTGCGAGGCGAGCAGCGCCTCGGGATGGCCTGCTGCTCACGAGACGCTTCCTCCCTGTTACCGCACCTTGCCGACCGCTCGGGCCATCTTGCCAACCGTCCCGCGGCGTGTCACGCGAGGGAGTCTAAGGGCTGCGGTTGCGCTCGCGACGCCGGATGAGAGCGAGGTCGCACGAGGAAGTGACCCCGAACTGACGACCGAGTAACCGTAAACGCCCGCCCTCCTGCAACGACGTCGCGGGACCTTCGCGGGACCTTTACGAGGGCAGTGTTTCTGTACCTTTTTGCCCGGGTGGCCGAATGGGGCCGTGAGGTGGCCGGATAGGGGCGCGAGCGGCGACACGGGGCGAAACCGCGACGGTTCCTTCAGAAGCGCTTCCCGGACCTCATGTCCGGCAGCAGCGGCACGAGCCGGTCCCAGCGGGCGATCCCGCAGCCGTCACGCCGGTCGTACGTGGCGTCGACGGGCCGCCCGGCCCAGGTGCCGGTGACACGCGCGGTGGCCGGCCCGCCGTACTGCATGGTGCAGAAGCCGCCTTCCGGGGCGGGTGCGAAGACGTCCTTCCCCCACCGCGTGTCCCGCTCCAGGGCGGCACAGGCTCCGCGCGGGTCGGGATGACTCCCGCCGGCGGGCCCGCAGTACAACTCGTACGTCCCGTCGGCCCCACCGCCCGCGTTCCGCACGGTGACGGTGAGACGGTCCCGGTCCGGGCCCCCGGTGAACCCGGCTCGGGACGGGCCGGCCTGGGCGTACGCGGCCGGGGACACCGAGGCCAGAGCCCCGAAGGCGGCGACGGAGGCGGCGGCACCGACGACGAGCCGCCGCAGACCGGGGCGAGCGGTGGTCGGGGAGGTCCGGGAGATCTGGGAGCTCCGGGTGGCGTTTCCGGGTTCAACCCGGCGAATGGCATGCAGCATGACCTGCCTAACGCGGCGCGGCCCACTACGTTGCGCGCCGGGCGGACGCGCCACACGACTCCACCGCACACCCAGCCGCCCCCACACCCCGGCACACCCTCCGACACCGGCGCTACCGGCCGACACAAGGCCTTTGCCCTGCGACCTTCCCGCCTAGTACCGTGGGGGTCGATTGGTGACAGCACGCTCGACTGTGTCATCATCGGCACGCACCGACTCGCGCTCGCGCGGGCGGATGTGCACTGGAGGCGTCGCCTAGTCCGGTCTATGGCGCCGCACTGCTAATGCGGTTTGGGCCTTAAAGCCCATCGAGGGTTCAAATCCCTCCGCCTCCGCACTCTGACCAGGGAGTTCGGCCCCACGCGGCTGGACTCCCTGAGTCGCGTTCAAGCCGCCTTCACCGGTCGGCCTCGAACAGCCCCTCCACGATCCGCCGCAGCACCGCTTCCTCCTGGGCGACGGCTTCCGTCCGCTCGTACTCGGTGAGCGCGAGGCCGGCGAGAGCGAACTCGTCAGTCAGTGCCCGCACTGCCCCGACCAGCTCCTCCACGCCGACTCCGCCCGGCTCGGGCGTACCGACGGCCGGGAACACAGTCGGGTCCAGGACGTCGAGGTCGATGTGGAGGTACACCGCCTCGGCGCCGGTGGCGCGCACGGCGGCCAGGAGCGGCCCCGGCTCTGTCAGCTGCTCGGCGCCGACGTGCCGTATGCCGCGGCTCTTCACAAGGTCCTGCTCACCCGGGTCCAGCGACCGCGCGCCCGCCAGCACGACGCGGTCGGCCGAGAGGCTCCGCGCGGGCCGAAGGCCCTCCGGCCCGTCGCCGATGAGGGCGCGCAGCACCATGCCGTGGAAGGCTCCGGAAGGCGACGACTGGGGGGTGTTGAGATCCCCGTGCGCGTCGAACCACACCACCGTCAGCCGGTCTCCGTACGCCGAGAGCGCGGCCTCGACCGGCGCGAGGTCGACCGCGCAGTCGCCGCCGATGGTCACGGTCGGCTCTCCGGCCGGAACCTCGGCCAAGGCCGTGCGCACCGCCAGCAGATGGCGCTCCAGCACATCGGCGCTCTGGACACCGCCCCGCGCCTTGCCGACGCTGTCGTCGATCGTGACCGTGTGCCGTCGGCCTGCGGGTATCAACCCGGCGAGCCAGGCGGCCCCCCTGGGCAACCGACGGGCCGTAGGGGCCCCCGACCCCTGCCACTGCGCCACCTCAAGCACCACCGGACCGCCCACGAAGGCTCCCCTCCACCACTCGATCACGAAGCTCCATCTGAGGCCATTTGCGCAGGTCACAAGTGGTATGGCAAACGGATTTCACATGGCGGCGGCAGTCATGTAATGTTCTTCCTGTCGCCGCGAGCGAGCCGCAAGGCCCGGGAGCGGCGAAAAAACAAAACAAGCACTCGTAGCTTAACGGATAGAGCATCTGACTACGGATCAGAAGGTTGCAGGTTCGAATCCTGCCGAGTGCACACTGATCAGGAGCCCCGGAGAGATCCGGGGCTCCTGGCGTTTTTGGACCGCTTCGCCGGCTAGTTCAGACTCTTCAGCCGCATCCCCCGGCTCTCAGCGATACGGAGGGCGTCTGTCAGCGCTTCGGTCAGGCGCTCCGCGAGGAAGCGGAGTTCTCCGGGCGGGGTGTCCGGCAGCATGTTGTGGGAGTGAGCGAGAAGTTCGTTGCCCATGTCGAGCTGGATCGACTCCGTGACATCGGCCAGCCGTGACACCGGTCCGCCATGGTCGTCAGTGATCAGGTAGCAGCGCTTGCCTTCACCGCCGGCCCAAGGGAGCAGACGAAGATCGTTCGTCATCAGGCCGCCTCCAGCCCGTGGATCCAGTACGGGCCGGACGTCGTGTCCTGGCCCAGGGTGGTGGTTGCCAGTTCGCGTCGGTGCTGCTCGTGGGCGGTCACGTACGGACGTACCGACCTCGCTGCGGTGGCGTCGAGCGGACTGTCGTCCAGCGCGTACGGACTGCGCGGCAGCGGTGGCCAGGAGGCCCGGGGGACATCGGTCGGCAAGACCGAAGTGGGAGGCTTGGAGGGCATGTCCGCACCGCGCCCTCCCTTCAGCAAGAGGGAAACCCACGTGGTGAGGAGGCGGATAAAGTCGGTCACGTCGTCAGCTCCGATCGGTTTGGCTGGTGGCCGCGCCCCCGGACGGCGGCATCCGTCGCGGGGGTTCTTCGCTAGCAAGCGCGGTATACCGCAGTCTACTGCGGTCGCGCGGTCTACCGCAGAGTTTTAGCGTCCACCGCATGAGCCCTGAGCTTGACCGCACCCGTCCCGTCTGGCGCCAGGTCGCCGCAACCATCGCCACCCGCATCGCTGACGGCGAGTACCCGGTCGGTGCTCGTGTCCCCTCCGTCGTCGAGTTGTCTGCCGAGTTCGGCATCGCCAGCTCGACGGCACAGAAGGCGCTCGCCCATCTCAAGGCGGAGGGACTCATCCGAGCCGAGGTCGGCCTGGGCTCGTTCGTCGCCGAGCGGCCTGTGGAGGCCGACGTCGAGAAAGACGCGTAGGCACGGAGACCGAGCCGCTCCCTGCGGTGCGGACGAACCGGCGCTTGCGGGTCAGCCAAGGGCTTTGGCCACTTCGTAAATCGTGGGCCTGTCCTCGGGCGCATGGCTGAGCATGGCGTCGATCAGTTCGCCAAGCTCACCGGGCGCCTCGACGGGGCGGCGTCTGCCGTTGGCCACGGCCTCTCTCTGGACGGGGCGTGGAGCGTCGTCCGGGTACTCGACGGCCCGCCAACCGGTGGCTGAGATGAGCAGGGAGGCGCCGAGGGCGTAGATGTCGGCTTCCGGCGTGGGCTCGGCTTCCCCTGTGGCGAGCACGCTGCGCGCAATCTCCGGTGCTTCGTAGTGGACGAGGCATCCGCGGAACGGGAAGTCGTACCTCTCGGGGACGTGCCCACCTCGGGCCAGAGCCAGATCGATGAGATGCGTCCGCTCCGGCCCGACGATGAAGTGGGCGGGCTGTACGTCGCCGTGGGCCCAGCCCTTGGCGTGCAGTTCGGCCAAGGCCTCGACACAGCCCAGCGCCACGCTGGCGTGCGGTGCGACGGACGAGCCTTTGCTACGGCAGGGCTCCCACAGCCGGTACAGGTCCGGCCCTTCATGCCACGGCTGGAAGTTCCACGTCCCGTGCTCCCACTCTCCGTAGGCGAAGTCGTCGAACCCGAGGCGATGCAGCACGGCACCCTCGCGTGCGGGCGCGAGGGCGGTCCAGGGCTGAGCGGGCCAGTCGGCCGTAGCCTCGATCGGGTAGCCGACCTTGACGGCGTAGTGACCTCGATGGCTCTGCACCTCCCAGACCATGGAGCCCCGGCGGTTCAGGACCAGGCGCTGAGACGTGGGCATGAGGGAGTCGAGCACCACGATCGGCAGTTCAGAGGGTGACCCGGACAACGTCTGTTCTCCTTCCGGGCGAACGCGGCCGACCATGAGTCGAGGCCGGCCGCGCCGCTGCTGTCGTGTTGCTACGCCTGGCCGTACGGGCGGCCGCAGTCGGAGTCGCACTGGGCAAGGTTCGTGCCGTCCACGGTCCACAGGTCGTCGAAGACCATGAAGCCAGCAGTCTTCATGGCCCGTGCCGAAGCCGCGACCTGCTTCGGATCACGGGCGCCACCACCGGGCTTCGGGTTGTGGTGCAGGAAGCGGCCCGCGTACCGCTCGCACAGCTCGGCGTACTCCTTGGTGTGCAGGATGAGCGCGTGAAGGCCCAGGTCCACGTCGTCCGACGGGACCATGGGGACGATCGCGGTGGCTGCGGTGACCACGAAGGCGACCGCCTGGTCCGCGATCTGCTCGGCACGCTCGGGTGACTGCCCGTTGTGGACGACCACGAAGCGGGCGAGGCTCTGGAACAGTTCCTCGCCGGCCACCGCGCGGCCGGACCTCTGGTCGTTCGCCGTTGCCGTCATGCGAGTACTCCTTCTGGGTAGTGGAGCGTGGCACTTACGGAGTTGGGAGGCCGCCCCGAACGTGGGTGGGGGAACCGGGGAATGAGCACCCGTCCGGGGCGGCCGGTCTACTGGCCGACAGCGAGAGCCATGCCGATCACCAGGCCGCACGACCCGCTGATCATGATGATGAAGAGGACTCCCGCGTATCGGCCGATGGCGCGCATCACAGGCCGTCCCTGCTGCTGCCGTTCTTGACGGCCAGGCGGGCGCTCAATTCCTCTCGAGCACTCGGCTGCACCACCTTGTCCGGCATGGCATCCCACTCCCGGCCGCCGCCGATGGGCCGTATCTGCACTCGGCCGCCGAGCTCACCCATGACGATGCCGATACGTCCCTTGGCGGTGTCCTTCGCCAGTTCACCGATGCCTGGTCTGGTCTGCTGGTTGCTCGCCATGCAAGGGAGCATCGCGATCGGAGGGCCGTCGCCAAAAGGTCAGGCTGATTACCCAACTTGGGTAACATCGCCGGAAGTAGAGAACCAGCGACGTTGCGTAGCCCTCGCAGTGTGGGAGCTTGCCGATGCCCGACGGGGACCGGCCACAGGAACTGCCGGCCAGGCTGCTCACCGATCCCGAGATGATCGATGCGTGTCGGGTCCGGGACTTCGCCGGAGTCTTCCGGCTGCTGAAGGTCAGGGCGGGGATCTACCCGTCGATGATCGCCCGGCGTTGTGACCTGACGCCGAGCCGAGTGGGCGAAGTCATCGCAGGCCGACGCCACTTGCAGCACATGGACGTCATCGAGCGAATCTCAGACGGCTTGCGCATCCCAGGAGACATGCTCGGGCTTGCCCGCCGAGCGTGGGAGACGCCCCAGGCCCTGGTGGTCGACAAGCGCGAGGCGCCTCAGATACCGGAAGCCGAGCAGCCTGCCCCCACGTCTCTGCCAGGTCCCGATGTGGACAGCATCTTGGCGTTGGCCACGCGAACGAGCCTCAACGCGGCAACGCTTGAAGCCTTCCGTTCCTCCATCGAGGACTACTGGCGACGAGACGACCAGCACGGTGGCGAGGCACTGCGGCCAGCCATTGTCGGCCAGCTCCGCCATGTCGTTGGACTCTTGCAGGAGAGCCGACCACCGTCCATCCAGAACGGCCTGTACGGCATCGCGGCCGAGCTGGCACGCCTGACAGGCTGGACCTATTTCGACGCCCGCCAGTACAACCAGGCCCGCGCGTATTTCACCGAGGCCCTGCAACTGGCGAAGGAGATCGGCGACCGGCAGTTCATGGCCAACGTCCTCGCCTGCATGAGCTTGCAGGCGACCTACCAGGACAAGCCCGCAGACTCGTTGGCACTCGTGACCGCGGCCCAGGATCAGGCTCGATCAGCACTCGGCAGCACACCGCGCGTTATGTCGATGCTGGCAATGCGGGAAGCATTCGCCCATGCCACCCTCGGCAACCGTGATGACACGCACCGGGCGATCGGGGAAGCGCACAGCCAATTCGAGCAGATCGGGGCGAGCGATCCGGACCCCTCATGGGTGACCTACTTCGATGGGCCGAAGCTCATCGTGGACACGGGCATCGCCCATGGCCGTCTGGGCGAAGCGGCAACCGCCGAACCCTTGATCGCCGATGCCCTGCGGCGAGAGCACCACACCAACCAGCGAGGCCGCGCGTTCCACTCGTTCTGGCTGGCTCGTACGCAGCTGGACCAGGGCAAGCTTGACGAGGCGTGCCACACCGCCACGCAAGCCCTTGAGCCTGCGTCGGCGGTGGCTTCAGAGCGAGTGTCAGGGCACCTACGCGAGTTCTACGACCAGTTGGCCCCGCACAGGCAGGAGCCCGTAGCCCTTGCATTCGAGGCACGGCTACGAGAACTCCTCCCGCCAGTCAGCGGATCGCTTCATCCATGAGTAGGTAGAGCAGGCCGACAAGAGATCCACTACTCACGACCTCGCGGCGGTCTATCATCCCGCGCACCTCTGAGAGAGGGATCCACTCGATGCGGTCGGACTCGTTCTTCTCCGTGGGCGGACCAGCGTAGGTGGCGCCGTCGATGCGGAAGACGTGGTGCTGCGAGTCGGTGATGCCGTTCGCCGGCTCGGCGTAGATCAGGGGCTTGATGGGGCCGGGGCGCCAGCCGGTCTCTTCAAGGACTTCGCGGGCAGCAGCTTCTTCCGGGGTCTCGCCGTCCTCGACCAAGCCCATGGGTAGTTCCCAGGCCCACGAGTCCGTAATGAAGCGGTGCCGCCACATCATCAGGACCTCTTGGCGGTCATTGACTACGGCCGCAACGGCCAGGTGCCGGAGGCGAACGACGTGGTACTCCCACCTGCGCCCGTCAGGCTGCTGGACGTCGACCAGACACAGGTTCACCCACTTGTTCGTGTAGACCTGTCGCTCACCGTGGGTCTTCCACTCCATACCTGCGGCCCCTCTCGATCGGTCTCCAGGATCTCAGACCGAGCCGGAGGCAGGTGCATGTTCCTCTCTTTTCGCGTCACCTTGACGAGATGCGCCGCCAAGGCATCGAGCACCGAGACCTCGTCCTAATCAGTTCCTTGAGGACTCATTTGGCCTTCACCAAGGTGCAACTTTAACGCTCTGCAACTTAAGGTGCTTTGCAAGGGGATAGCCGGAGGACTGTCGCGGCATGAATGAGATTAAATATTCACTTCGCGCACGAAGATGGAGAGAAATAGCTGGCAATAAAGGTAAATTGGAAGGAAGGTGGGCGAAGAGGGAATCAAAAGGGCCCTGGAAGGATATAGCCACAACGGCGGCCGGCATCACATCTCTTGCCGGACTCGCCCTCTATGGCAGCGTCCATTTTGCTGACGCCGCGTTTTATGCGCACCTTGGTTTGACTCCGGAGGATGTAGGGCTAAATCCGGCAGTGACGCTGGGGCGAGTTTCTGTGTCATTCATGCTCATCGCCGCTGCCCTATTTATTGTTGTTCTTCCAGTAGTGATATTTTGGCGGCGAACGTCCTTCCCTTGGCTCTTTTTGACACTCGTCGGGTCTGCGATCGGAAACGTTCTACTGATTGAGCTGTTCGCTCCATCCTCCGAGGTCGGGCAACTGGCGGTCGGGATTGGTGAGATTGTTTTCGTATTTATAGTCTTGGCAGTGCATGAGGTGGGGTTCTCGGCGATCCTGGATAACGTGAAAGAAAATAAGGTAGAGGTGGCAATTTTCGCATCATTTGTGGTGTTGCTCGTGTTCGGTGCAGCTGGAATCTTCGGCCTTAAAGCTGCCTACGGTATCGACTCAAGAGTTACTCCAGAATCCGCATTTGGTGTACTTCCTGAATCCTTCCCGGGGGTGGGAAGATTGGGGCTGCTAGGCGTGGAGGCGAAGCCTGCGAATATCGTATGGGTGAGCGACAGCTTGAAGGGAGGTGTGGCAACAACGAAGGGGTTTCCGTTAGTATTCTTGGGGACCGAGAGGAATCTGCATTTTCTATACGATGCGCGGCGCAGACTAGTTATTCGGGTCCCTGCGACGCTAGTGCTAATTGATACTCGGTCATGAAAATGACGCCAACCGCAATGTAAAGCCCATCTCCCGTCTCTGGCATCAACAGCCACGTAACGCCAGCGCACAGTCGCGGACCGAGGTGTCGTGCCATCGTAGGTTGGGGCGCTGAATGGCTGGTCTGCAGGGATCGCATCTGGGGTTTGAACGCGCCTACGGATCAGAAGGTTGCAGGTTCGAATCCTGCCGAGTGCACACGGACCAGAGCCTCGGGTCCGGGGCCTCTGGCGTTTCCGCGACTCGACGGGCGCTTATCGACCCCGGCCATTCGAGGGATGCGCGGGTCCCGCCGACACCTTTCCCGCCCCGCGGGGGCAATGCCTTGAGGGAACGAAAGGGAGGCAAGATGCCGCTCTACCTGTCAAGGTTCAGCTACACCCCGGAGACCTGGGCGAGGCTGATCGGCCACCCGGAGGACCGGGCCCGGGCCGCGCAGTCGTACATCGAGTCCGTCGGCGGAAAGCTCCATGGCTTCTGGTACGCCTTCGGCACGCACGACGGTTACAACCTGTGGGAGGCCCCGGACAACGTGTCCATGGCCGCGGTGGCGCTGGCGATCAGCGGAGGCGGCGCGCTGAGCTCGTTCGAGACGACGGTTCTCCTGACCGTCGACGAGACGATCGAGGCCCTGCGTACAGCGGAGCAGGTCCGGTACCGGGCTCCTGGCGCGTAGCGGAAGGCCTCGGCTCCAGACCTTCTCCACGCTCACCCGTCGATGCCCGGCCGTGAGCAGCCCGATGTTCTCCGTGTCGGACGTCAGGATCGTCAGCCTGCCGGGATGCTGTAGGGCGGTCGCGCACAGCATCGCGTCGATGGCGTACTTGTGGCCGTGCAGGTCCGCCGTGCGAAGCAAAGCGGCGGAGTGCGCGATGGACTTGGTCACCGGTTCGACAGTCAAGCGGGACAGGGCCCACTTCAGGGCGGCGTCGTTGATCTTCGGGTGGATCGCCTCGACCAGCAAGCACCGCCGCAGAGGTGACCACTCGTGGATCTCCCGGTCACGCCGTACGGCCTTCACCAGGCCTCGCTGTCGAGGACCAGGGCGCCGCTCGCGCGGCCGTGCCGGCGTCGGAAGAGCCGCCGGTCAGTCGGGCGCGCTTGCCGGCCGGCCTCCGGGTCGGCTGGGCCGTGCACCTGGTCGAAGTCCGCGATCAGTTCGTCGAGGTTGTCCCGCTCGATCTGCCGCTGGGCGGCCGTCTCCAGGTACGCCGAGACGCCCCGCTTGCCGACCCGCTCACGGATCGCCCGCGGCGTTCCGGTGGTCAGGGTGACGGAGATACCGCTGGTGGGACCGTCGCCGGGCAGGTAGTCCGCGCGGCGTCAGTCGTCACATGACGAGTATGCAGTTGAAGATGGCATCGCGAGCGATGCTGTTCTCGGTCGGCGTTCAGTCAGTGCGGCAGTGATCCTCCAAGTAGTCCGCCGCCAATGCGCTCGCGCGGGTGAACCAGTCGTTCAGGACTGCGATTTCGTCGGGGGAGTAGTCGGCGAAGAGTTGCGTGAGGCGGGCGTAGTACGGCTCGTAGACCTCTCGGACGCGGGCGACCGCGTCGGGCTCGGCGGCTACGCGGATGCGGCGGCGGTCGGTCGGGTCGGGGCGGCGGGTGATGTAGCCGGCGCGCTCCAGGCGGTTGAGGATGCCGGTGACCGCGCCCGTCGTGACGTGGACGCGGGCTGCCAGGTCGCCGGCCGTGGGCAGGTTCTCACCGGCCTCGATGACGTAGGCGAAGCAGGTGAGGTCGGTCACACTCAGGCCTACCTGCTGGGCGATCTCGTGCTGCCCGACCAGGTGGGTCGCGATGAGGTGGTCCATCGCCGACAGTGCCTGCTCCGGCGTGGCGGCCGGACGCGGCTTGGCTTGCATTCCCAGATCCCTTAGTTCGTGAGATGTTTGGGTTCTAAAAGGCTAGCTGGTGAGGGGTTCGGGAGCGCGGGTTCCCGGGCCTTCGTGTGTAAGGGGGCAGCATATGAGCGCACATCAGTATGACCACGGGCATACCGTCGCGGGATGGGTCGGAACCGCGATCGCGAGTGTCGGGGCCGTCGCGGCGGGGCGGGGTGTGTTTCGTCTCCGGCGTGCTGATCGCCGGCGGGCTCGCCATTGGTGTGGTCGCTCTGCTGGTCACCTGGGCGCTGCATCTGGCCGGCTGGGGGAAGGGACCAGGGATCCGGCCCCGGGAGGATTGGGGCTGGCGGGTGCGGGACTCGGGGGCGCGGGCCGGGCATGACGAGTGCCTCGGGTGCCGGCTGGCCGGGCGGCGGCGGACGGCGCGGGTGGCCGGGCCTCTTGTCGTACCCGGTGATGTGAGTGTGGGCGGGGAGGGCGAACCCGCTGCCGTGGGGGCCGACTCCGGGCGCTGATTCGCGCGAGCGCCATTGAGCGCCATTGAGCGCCATTGCCGGCGAGCGCCATTGTCGGTGGGCGCCGTTGCCGGCCGACGCTGTTGTCAGTGGTGCCCTCTACGCTCGGCAGAGATGGCACAGGCATGGAGGTGCTCGGGGCTGCGGTGGTCCGCCGGTGGTCCCGTGCTGGTGTGGGACGGTGGGCGGCGCAGCGCGCTGACCTGGGGGAAACGCGTGGCCTTCGGGGTCGCGGAGGGGGGCGTGCGGACATGCGTGGGGGCTCGGGGGCATGCCTGTCCGACGAGGGCGGCCGTGTCGGCGCGGAGTACGGGGGCGCGGTGCGAGGAGTGTGCGCGGCTGGACCGGGCGCACTCCGTGGCCGCCGACACGATCGCGGACGACCCGCGGCCGTATCACGTGTATCTGGCGTGGTTCGGGCCCGGCATGGTCAAGGTCGGGATCACGGCGGAGGAGCGAGGCTCCGCGCGGCTGCTGGAGCAGGGGGCCGTGTGCTTCAGCTGGCTCGGAGTCGGGCCGCTCATGGCCGCGCGGCGTACGGAGGAGTTGTTGCGGGCCGCGCTGCGGGTGCCCGACCGGATTCCATACGCCGAGAAGCGGGTCGTGCGGGCCGTGCTGCCCGAGGCGGCGGCTGACCGGGCCGTCGAGGTCGCCGAGTTGCACGCGCGGGCCGTGGCGCTTCCCGCGTGGCCGGAGTCGCTCGTGCGGGAGCCGCTGCGCGTTGTCGATCACGTGGAGGCGTTCGGGCTCGCGGGGCTGCCCGTCGCCGTCGGGGAGGTGGGCGAGCTCGTCGCGGGTGGGGTCGTGAGCGGGGAGCTCGTGGCTGCTGCCGGGCCCGATCTGCATCTTGTGACCGCGGGTGGGGTCGTCGTGCTGGATACGCGGCTGATGAGCGGGTGGGAGCTGGTGCCCGCCGGGGGTGCGGAACTGACCGTGCCGGTGCGGGAGTTCAAGGAGGATGCCGGGGTGCAGGACGGGTTGTTCTGACCGCCGCCCAGCGGGTCCACAGCTTCCCCCTCACGTCCAACAGCGACCCCTGCAGGCCCCACCCCACCCGACCCCGGCATTCCCAGGCGTTCCCTGAGAAGCGCCTGTGTGTTTCTCAGGGAAATCACAGGTTGCCGAAAGGGTGCTCTCAGAGCACGCCGACATCGTGTTCACCATGACCACGACCTCGCCCCAGGGGCGCACCGAACTGCTGAGGCCGGACGGGAGCCCCGTCCGAGTGCTTGTGGTGGACGACGAGATGTCGATCACCGAGCTGCTGTCCATGGCCCTGCGCTACGAGGGCTGGCAGATCAGGAGCGCGGGAGACGGCCAGGGCGCCCTCCAGACCGCGCGCGACTTCCGGCCCGACGCCGTCGTGCTCGACATGATGCTGCCCGACATGGACGGGCTGGCCGTGCTCGGGCGGCTGCGCCGTGAGCTGCCCGACGTGCCGGTTCTCTTCCTCACCGCCAAGGACGCCGTCGAGGACCGGATCGCCGGGCTGACGGCCGGCGGGGACGACTACGTCACCAAGCCGTTCAGCCTCGAAGAGGTCGTCGCGCGGCTGCGCGGGCTGATACGGCGGTCCGGTGCCGCCGACCGGCGTTCCGACTCCACGCTGGTCGTCGGTGACCTCACCCTCGACGAGGACAGTCACGAGGTGACCCGCGGCGGTGAGAACATCCACCTGACCGCGACCGAGTTCGAGCTGCTGCGGTTCCTGATGCGCAATCCGCGGCGCGTGCTCAGCAAGGCGCAGATCCTCGACCGCGTGTGGTCGTACGACTTCGGTGGGCAGGCCAACGTCGTCGAGCTGTACATCTCGTATCTGCGGCGGAAGATCGACGCGGGGCGGGAGCCGATGATCCACACGCGGCGTGGTGCCGGTTACCTGATCAAGCCCGCGGCCTCATGAGCGGGCGGCGACGGCCGGATACGCAGCACAGGACGGGCAGGCTGTCGCGCGCGGGCAAGCCGCGCACGCTGCGGACACGGCTCGTCGTCGCGTCCGTGGTGCTGATCGCCGTGGTGTGTGCGGTGATCGGGACGGTGACGACGCTTGCCCTCAGGTCGCATCTGTACGAGCAGTTGAACGATCAGGTCGACGACGCCGGCAAGCGTCTGTCGGGGCCCATGAAACCCGGGGGAGAAAAGGACTCCGACTCGATCGACAGGATCACCGGCTTCGTCAGGGGACCGGCCCAGCCGGGGACGATCGCCGCCGAGGTCGGTGCCGACGGCACGGTCACCCGGGCGGCCATCGCCAAGGAGGCCGCCGAGGAGATCGGCCCCTTCCAGCGGAATGCGGCCGTCAGCCTCACCGACGAGCAGAAGGCCGCCCTCGCCGAGGTGCCGACCAGTGGAATGCACACCGTCGACATCCCCGGCCTCGGCGAGTACCGCGTGCAGTACGTCCCCGGGGCCGACGGAGGCCTCTACTACGTCGCCCTGCCCACCAAGTCGGTCACCACCACGATCAACACCCTCATCCTCGTCGAGGTGAGCGTCACCGGGGCAGGCCTGGTCGCCGCCGCCATCGCCGGTTCCGTCCTCATCGGCGTCGCCACCCGCCCCCTCCGCCGCGTCGCCGCCACCGCCACCCGGGTCTCCGAACTCCCCCTGCACACCGGCGAGGTGAACCTCAGCGAGCGGGTCCCCGACTCCGAGACCGATCCGCACACCGAGGTCGGCCAGGTCGGTGCCGCGCTCAACCGGATGCTCGACCACGTCCACGGCGCCCTGCACGCCCGGCAGCAGAGCGAGACGCGGGTCAGGCAGTTCGTCGCCGACGCCAGTCACGAGCTGCGGACTCCGCTCGCCTCCATCCGCGGGTACGCCGAGCTGACCAGACGCGGACGGGAGGACGTCGGCCCCGACACCCGGCACGCGCTCGGGCGGATCGAGTCCGAGGCCGGGCGCATGACACTGCTCGTCGAGGACCTGCTGCTGCTCGCCCGGCTGGACGCGGGGCGGCCGCTGCAGTTCGAGCAGACCGACCTCGTACCGCTCGTCGTGGACACCATCAGTGACGCCCGTGCGGCCGGTCAGGACCACATCTGGCGTCTCGACCTGCCCGACGAGCCCGCGCTCGTGTCGGCGGACGCGGCCCGGCTCCAGCAGGTCCTCGTCAACCTGCTCGGCAACGCCCGCACCCACACCCCACCCGGTACGACCGTCACCGCCCGCGTCCGGCGGCGCGGCACCTGGCTGTGCGTGGACGTCGAGGACAACGGGCAGGGCATTCCCGCCGAGTTGGTGCCGCACGTCTTCGAACGGTTCGCGCGCGGCGACTCCGCGCGGTCCCGCGCCACCGGCTCGACGGGTCTCGGCCTCGCCATCGTGCAGGCCGTGGCGACCGCGCACGGCGGTGCCGTGACCGTCGACAGCGTGCCCGGGCGGACCGTGTTCACGGTGCACCTGCCCGCGCTGCCGGCCCAGCCGCAGCCCGAAATGAGCCGGCAGCAGCACTCACGCTCGCAGCAGCACTCACAGGCACGCCACAGCGTCACCACATGGGCACAACAGGGCGCCTGACGAAAGTCGGTTCCATGCGAACCGATTCTTCTCCCGGCACCCTGCCGGCGCGGGAGCACCTCCCGGCCGCACCAGCCGGTACGCCTGTCCTGGACGTAGTGATCCCCGTCTACAACGAGGAGAAGGACCTCCAGCCGTGCGTCCGCAGACTGCACGAGCACCTCGCCCGCACATTCCCGTACGCGTTCCGCATCACGATCGCGGACAACGCCTCCACGGACACCACCCCGCAGGTCGCGGCACGGCTGGCAGCGGAGATCCCCGAGGTCAGCACCTTCCGCCTGGAGCAGAAGGGCCGCGGCCGGGCCCTGCGGGCCGTCTGGTCGGCCTCGGAGGCCCCGGTCCTCGCCTATATGGACGTCGACCTGTCCACCGACCTCAACGCCCTCCTCCCGCTGGTGGCTCCGCTGATCTCCGGCCACTCCGACCTCGCGATCGGCTCCCGGCTGGCGCCCAGTTCCCGCGTGGTGCGCGGCCCCAAGCGGGAGTTCATCAGCCGGGTCTACAACCTCATCCTGCGCGGCTCGCTCCAGGCCCGCTTCTCGGACGCCCAGTGCGGGTTCAAGGCGATCCGCCGTGACGTGGCGCAGGTGCTGCTGCCCCTGATCGAGGACACCGGCTGGTTCTTCGACACCGAGATGCTGGTGCTCGCCGAGCGCGCGGGGCTGCGGATCCACGAGGTGCCGGTCGACTGGGTCGACGACCCCGACTCGACCGTGCACATCGTCCGGACCGCCACCGACGACCTCAAGGGTGTGTGGCGGGTCGGCAGGGCCCTGGCCACCGGTTCGCTGCCGCTGGACCGGCTCGCCCGGCCGTTCGGCGACGACCCGCGTGACCGTGAGATCAAGGACGTACCGCGGGGCCTCGCCCGTCAGTTGGTCGGGTTCTGCGTGGTCGGCGCTCTCTCCACCCTCTTCTACCTGCTCCTCTACAGCGGCTTCCGCGTCTTCACCGGCTCCCAGGCCGCCAATGCCCTCGCCCTGCTGGTCTCGGCGATCGCCAACACCGCCGCGAACCGGCGGCTCACCTTCGGGGTGCGCGGGCGCGGCGGGGCCGTACGGCACCAGGCGCAGGGCCTGGTCGTCTTCGGCATCGGGCTGGCCCTGACCAGCGGCTCGCTCGCCGCGCTGAACGCGGCCACGTCCGAGCCCGCGCACTCCACCGAGCTGGCGGTCCTCATCGCCGCCAACCTCGCGGCGACCGTGCTGCGCTTCCTGCTCTTCCGGGCGTGGGTCTTCCCCGACCGGCGCGAGGGCGGCTCTCCGGTGGCCGCCTCGTACGACACCACCCAGTTCCGCGCCGGCGATGTCGCGGACTCCTGGCGGGACGCCACCGCGCAGCTGCTGCCGGTGCGCCCCCACGACACCGATGCGAGGGACTTCCGATGACCGTCCACCACGACCAGCAGGTCACCGACAGAGGACAGAGTCCCGACACCGGGCCCCAACGCCCGCCTGCCCACGCACCCGCCCCCGACGCCGGTGAACCCAAGCGGCCCCTGCCCCGACGGCTGTGGCGCGGCCGGCCCGAGGACCCCCGCTGGGCCCGCCCGGCCTTCCTCGCCCTGCTCCTGGCGACCGCGGTGCTCTACCTCTACAACCTGAGCGCCTCCGGTTACGCCAACTCCTTCTACTCGGCGGCCGTCCAGGCGGGCAGCCAGTCCTGGAAGGCGTTCTTCTTCGGCTCGCTGGACGCCGCCAACGCCATCACCGTCGACAAGCCCCCGGCCGCGCTGTGGCCGATGGCCCTGTCCGTGCGGCTGTTCGGCCTCAGCTCCTGGGCGATCCTGGTGCCCGAGGTCCTCATGGCCGTCGGCACGGTGGCCGTCGTGTACGCCTCCGTACGCCGCCGGTTCGGCCCCGCGGCCGGTCTGATCGCGGGCGCGGTTCTCGCGCTCACCCCCGTCGCGGCGCTGATGTTCCGCTTCAACAACCCGGATGCGATGCTGGCCCTGCTGATGGCCCTGGCCTGCTACTTCGTCATCCGGGCCCTGGAGGACGGCCGTACGAAGTGGCTGGTGTGGGCCGGGGTGGCCATCGGCTTCGCCTTCCTCGCCAAGACCCTCCAGGCCTTCCTGATCCTGCCGCCGCTGGCCCTGGTCTACGGGGTGTGCGCGCCGGTGTCGGTGCAGAAGCGCCTCGGGCAACTGGCCCTCGCCACGATCGCGCTGGTCGTCTCCGGCGGCTGGTGGGTCGCGATCGTCGAGCTGTGGCCCGCGTCCTCCCGCCCGTACATCGGCGGCTCGCAGAACAACAGCTTCCTGGAGCTGACCTTCGGCTACAACGGCCTGGGCCGCCTCAACGGCGACGAGACCGGCAGCGTCGGAGGCGGCGGTGGCAGGGGCAACGGCGGTGGCAACTGGGGCGAGACCGGCTGGGACCGCCTGTTCGGCTCCAGCATCGGCGGCCAGATCTCCTGGCTGATTCCGGCCGCGCTGATCCTGCTGGTCGCGGGTCTGGTGGCGACGCGGAAGGCACGGCGTACGTCGGTGACGCGCGGTTCGTTCCTCGTCTGGGGCGGCGCGCTGCTCACGACCATGCTGGTCTTCAGCTACATGCAGGGCATCTTCCACGAGTACTACACGGTGGCGCTCGCCCCCTACATCGCGCCGCTGATCGGCATGGGCTCGGTGCTGCTCTGGGAGAAGCGTGACAAGGTCTGGGCGTCGCTGACCCTGGCGGCGGCGATGACGGCGACAGCGGCGTGGGGTTACGTCCTGCTCAACCGCTCCTCCGACTACCTGCCCTGGCTGAAGTGGCTCGTCCTGGTCGGCGGCCTGACGGCGGCCCTCGGCCTGATCTTCGCGAGCCGGCTGGGGCGCGGACTGGCCCTGGGAGCGGCCGGGCTGGGCCTGGTCGCGGCGCTGGCCGGGCCGGCGGCGTACACGCTCACCACGGTGAACGAGGGGCACACGGGCTCGATCGTCACGGCCGGTCCGGCGGTCGCGGGCGGCCGGGGCGGTCCGGGCGGGGGTGGCTTCCCGAGGGGTGACGGTTTCCCGGGTGGCGGCCAGAACCAGCAGAACGGCAACGGCACCGGGAACGGCACCGGCAATGCCCAGGGCGGGCAGGGCAACGGCTTCCCGGGCGGTGGTTTCCCCGGCGGTGGTTTCCCGGGCGGTGGCCCGAACCAGCAGGGCCAGAACACCACCCCTGGAGGCCGCATCGGCGAAGGCGGCCGGACGGGCGGCATGGGCGGTGGCATGGGCGGCGGCATCGGCGGTCTGCTCAACGGCGCCAGCGTCGGCTCCGAGGCCAAGAAGCTGCTGACGACCGACGCCGACCAGTACACCTGGGCCGCGGCGGCCATCGGCGCTCAGAACGCCGCGAGTTACCAGCTGTCCACCGGCGAGCCGGTGATGGCCATCGGCGGCTTCAACGGCACGGACCCGTCCCCGACCCTGGCCCAGTTCAAGGAGTACGTGGCGGACGGAAAGATCCACTACTTCATCGCGTCCGGCGCGGGCGGCGGCATGCGCGGCGGCAGCGACGGCACGTCCTCCCAGATCACCTCCTGGGTCGAGGCCAACTTCAAGAAGGTCACGGCCGGTTCGGCCACCTTCTACGACCTCACGCAGAAGGCGAGCAACTGACAGCCCCTGACCGGGAGAAGGGCGGTGGCCGAAAGCCACCGCCCTTCTCCGTTGCCCGGCAGACGAAGCCGGATACTCGGTTGTACGCCGTATAGGAATTATTCTACGGTGTACAGCATGACGACATCCCCCCAGGAAGAGGCCCCGCCGCAGACGGCACCCGGCGGCCATCCCCAGCGCTGGCTGATCCTCGGTGTCATCTGCCTCGCGCAGCTCACCGTGCTGCTCGACAACACGATCCTGAACGTGGCGATCCCCTCGCTCACCCGCGAGCTGGACGCGACGACCGCCGACGTCCAGTGGATGATGAACGCCTACTCACTGGTGCAGTCCGGCCTGTTGCTCACGGCGGGCAACGCCGCCGACCGCTACGGCCGCAAGCTGCTGCTGATGGCGGGCCTGGCGATCTTCGGCATGGGCTCGCTGGCGGCCGGGCTGTCCCAGAGCCCGGCCCAGCTGATCGCGGCCCGCGCCGGCATGGGCGTCGGCGGCGCGCTGCTGATGACCACGATCCTCGCCGTCGTCGTGCAGATCTTCGACGACAAGGAGCGGGTCAAGGCCATCGCGCTGTGGTCCACGGTCAGTTCGCTCGGGTTCGCGGCCGGGCCGCTGATCGGCGGAGTGATGCTGAACCACTTCTCGTGGGGCGCGATCTTCCTGATCAACATCCCGGTCGCCGCGATCGGCCTGATCGCGGTCGCCGCTCTCGTGCCGGAGTCCAAGCACAAGGCGGGTGACCGTCCCGACCTGGTCGGCGCGGTGCTGTCGACCATCGGCATGACGTCCGTCGTGTACGCGATCATCACCGGCCCCGAGCACGGCTGGACGTCCGGACAGGTGCTGGTCTCCGCGCTGATCGGCGTCATCGTTCTCGGCCTGTTCGTGACGTGGGAGCTGCGGACCGAGCACCCCATGCTCGACATGCACTTCTTCCGCAACCAGAAGTTCGTCGGCGCGGTCGCGGGCGCGATCCTCGTGGCGTTCGGCATGACGGGCTCGCTGTTCCTGCTCACCCAGCACCTCCAGTTCGTGCTCGGCTACGAGCCGCTGGACGCCGGTCTGCGGACGGCGCCGCTGGCGTTGACCGTGGTGGCGCTCAACTTCACCGGGCTCGGCGCGAAGCTGGTGCTCAAGGCCGGTACGCCGGCGGCCATCGCGCTCGGTATGACCCTGGTGTCGGCGGGGCTGGCGGCGATCGCGCTGCTCGGCGGGCACGGGTACGGAGGGACGTTGCTCGGCCTGGTCGTGATGGGCGCGGGTGTGGCGTTGTCCATGCCGGCGATGGCCAACGCGATCATGAGCGCGATACCGCCGGAGAAGGCGGGGGTGGGAGCGGGGATCAACGGGACGCTCGCGGAGTTCGGCAACGGGCTCGGGGTGGCGGTCCTCGGTGCGGTGCTCAATTCGCGGTTCGCGTCGTTGGTCGCCGTGTCGGCGGCGTCGTTGCCGGCGGCGTTGGCCGCGGCCGACAGTGCGGGGGAGAAGGCGCGTATCTCCGACGCGTTCGCCTCCGGGCTGGAGACCAGTCAGTTGGTGGGGGCGGTGGCTGTGCTGGCCGGGGGTTGGTCGCGGCGGCGTTGTTGCGGCGGGCTGAGCGGGCAGAATCCGCCTAGGAGCTCGCCTGGGAGCTCGGGGTGTGCGGTTGTCGTGCGGGTGCGGGTTCACCGTGGTTGATCGCGCCCACGCGGCGGAGCCGCAAGTCGGCACAGCCCCGCGCCCCTTTCGGGACGCCTAGCATGATCGGCGTTGGCAAGTTGAGGAAGGTGCGCCATGGCGAAGGCGTCCGAGAAGGCCGCGCGGACCAGCGTCTGGCTGGAAAGCAAAGCGCACCGGCGGCGCGGCGGCGGTGGGCAGCCCTCGGGGCTGGACCGGGCGCGCATCGTCGAGGTCACCGTCCGGCTGCTCGACGCCGAGGGGCTGGCCAAGTTCTCGATGCGGCGGCTGGCCGCTGAGCTGAACGTCACCGCGATGTCCGTCTACTGGTACGTCGACACCAAGGACGACCTCCTCGAACTCGCCCTGGACGAGGTCATGGGCGAGATGCGGCTGCCCGATCCGGACGCCGACGAGGACTGGCGGGACCAGGTGCGGGCGCTCGCGCGGGAGTACCGGACTCTGCTGGTGCGTCACCCCTGGGTGTCCGCGCTGGTCGGCGTCTTCCTCAACATCGGCCCCAACAACCTGGCCTTCTCCCGGACCGTGCAGCGCGTCGTCCGCCGGACCGGACTGCCCGCGAAGCGCCTGACGAGCACGATCTCGGCCGTCTTCCAGTTCGTCTACGGCTACGGCACGCTGGAGGGGCATCTCTCCGCCCGGGCCGCGGCCGGCGGCATGACCGTGGACGAGTACTTCCAGCAGGCGCTGAGCACGGTGACCACGGCCCCGCAGGCCGCAGACGTCATCCAGGAGTCCCAGGAGATCATGGCGGCGCGCGGCGGCGACACCGTCGCCGAGATGCTGGAGCGCGACTTCGAGTTCGCGCTGGAACTGCTGGTCGCGGGCATCGAGGCGATGGTCGCCCGGGAGCGAGGGGCCTGAGCTCCGGCTACTCCCCCTCGACCAGCCGTGCCGGGAATCCGCCGGTCGCCACCGGCCCCCACCGCTCCGGTGTGATGCGGATGATCGACTTGCCCTGCTTGACCATCGCCGCGCGGTACTCGTCCCAGTCGGGGTGTTCCCCGGCGATGTTCCGGTAGTACTCCACGAGCGGTTCGACGGAGTCGGGGGTGTCGAGGACCTCGGCCGTGCCGTCGATCTGGACCCAGGGGCCGTCCCAGTCGTCGCTGAGGACGAGCAGGCTCACGCGGGGGTCCCGCTTGGCGTTGCGGGTCTTGGCCCGCTCCGGGTACGTCGAGACCACGATCCGGCCGGAGTCGTCGACCCCGCAGGTCAGCGGCGAGCCCTGGGGGCCGCCGTCGGACCGCCGGGTCAGCAGGATCGCGTGGTGCCGGGGCCGTACGAAGTCGAGCAACTCGTCGAGGGAGACGCGGGTGTTCGTCGCGATGTTCGGTGCCATGCCAGGCAGCCTACGACGCCATGGCCTCGGCGAGGTTGTCGTACACGGGCACGTCCCGGCGCAGGCCGGTCAGCTCCAGTACGCGGCTCGCGACCCCGTCCGGCCGGGCCACCAGACGCATCCGGGCCCCGGGGCGCAGCCGGTGGCGTACGTCGTTGATGAGGCGGACGCCCTGGGAGTCCATGAAGTGGGTCGTGGTGAGGTCGAGGACGAGGACTTCCAGCCGGTCACCACGGGCCAGGGTCTCGGACACGATGAGCGGAAGCAGTTGCTCCGCGTTGCCGAAGTCGATCTCCGCGGGCATGGGGAGACGGACTCGGCCGGGCAGGTCTCGGGGTTCGGTGGGATTCGGGAGGAAAGTCACAGCACTCACCTGGCAGACGTTCGTCCGGATTCCGGTAAGGCCGCTTCCTGACCCTCGGGCCCATTCCACCACGCCGGGCCGCGGCTGCGGAAGCGCCCGTGGCGGCCGTCGGCCGGACGTCACCTGGACGCAACCGAGCAGCTAGAGTGCTGTCCGTCCTGTGCTCGCAGTCGGGAATGTGCTGCGGAGCTCTCCTGCGCACGGCCATGGTCGTGCATGCCGAAGAGGTTCGTGGTGGCTGCGTCCGAGTTTCCTGATTTGCCCCGTTTTCCGGTCGGCTTCGAGCTGGCCGAGGCTCTGACGGTGGCGTCTCAGCAGCTGCACGAGACACCCACGCCGCACAACACGCTGCGTACAGCGGTACGGCTGGCCGTCCACATCATGCCCGGGGCCGAGCACGCCGGCGTCTCCGAGATCGAGCGCGGCAACAAGTTCCGCACGCTCGCCTGGACCGACGACGTCGTGCGCTCCGCCGAGGCCCGGCACGGCGGCCGCGAACCGCACGCGCACTGGGAACAGTTGTGGCACAGCCCGGTGGCGCGGATAACGGACAGCGAGGCCGGCGACGGCTGGGACGTGCTGTCGGCCCTGGGGCTGCGCTCGGCGCTGTCGCTGCGGCTGCGCGCCGACCGCCGCAGGCTGACCGTGCTCACGGCCTACGCGCGCAAACCGGGCGCCTTCGACGAGGACGCTACGCGCATCGGCCGGCTGTTCACCGCGCACGTCAGCATCGCCCTGGACTCCGCCACCGTGCGCGAGCAGCTCACCGAGGCCATGCACACCCGGGACCTGATCGGCCAGGCCACCGGCATCCTCATGGAGCGCCGGGGCATCGACGCGGCCGCGGCCTTCGAGAGCCTGGTGCGGGCCTCCCAGCGGGAGAACGTGAAACTGCGCGATCTGGCCCGCGAGATCGTCGGCGCTCACAACTCGACGTGAGTCACTGTGAGTTAGGGCGGGGGCGTTAAGGGACGCCGACGGGATACCCGTACGTTCATGAGTTCCGAGACGTCCGACACGCTGGACCAGGCGATGGTGCGCAGCAGCGGTCTCGACACCCTGCTGCGCGATCTGACCGACCGTGCGGTGCAGGAGGTGCCGGGCGCCGCCGCGTGCAGCATCACGGTGCGCCGCGGCGGCCGGCTGCTCACCCTCGCCGGCAGCGCCGGCCTGCCCAGCGGCCTGGACCAGCGGCAGTACGAGAACGGCTCGGGCCCCTGCGTCGAGGCCGCCGAGACCGGCGTCGAGCAGTACGCCCCGGACCTGGCCGAGGAGTCCCGCTGGCCGGCGTACACGCGGTACGCGCTGGACACGGGCGTCCGGAGCGTGCTGGCGGTGCCGCTCGCCGTCGAGGGCGAGACGGGAGCGGCGCTCAACTACTACGGCGAGCGGCCCGGGGTGCTCGGCACCGGCCGGGACAAGGCCCGGACCTTCGCGGCCCGGGCGGGGGACGCGATCGACGTCGCGCTGCGCATCGAGCACCGGCGCCAGTCGGCGGCCGACGTGCGCACCGCGCTGCTCTCCCGCAGCGTCATCGACCAGGCGATCGGCATCCTCATGGCCCGGGAACGGATCGACGCCCGGGACGCGCTGGAGCGGCTGCGCCGCGCCTCGCAGCACCGGAACGTCAAACTCCGCGACCTGTGCGGCCAGTTGGTGGCGAAGGTCTCCGGACCGGCCTCAGACGGCCGGAAGTGACTCGCCCTGCACGGCCTGGATGTCCAGCTCCACCTTGAGCGTCGTGCCGATGGCGGCGATGCCGGCCTGGAGAACCTGGTTGTAGTTCATCGCGAAGTCCTCGCGGTGCAGTTCGGTCGTGGCACGGAACGCCGCGCGGGTGCCGCCCCACGGGTCCGGGCCCGTGCCGAGGTAGGCCAGGTCCAGGTCCACGGCCCGTACGACGCCGTGCATGCCCAGCTCGCCGTGCACGGTCCACCGGTCGGACCCGGCCGCCGTCAGACCCGTCGACCGGAAGGTGATCTCCGGGAACCGCTCGACGTCCAGGAAGTCCGGCGACTTCAGGTGCCCGTCGCGCATGCCGTTGCCGGTGTCGATCGACGCGGCCCGGATCACCGCCTCCACGCGCGACTTGGTGACGTCGTCCGGGGCGATCTCGATCGAGCCGGAGAACTCCGTGAAGCGGCCGTGCACGCTGGAGATGCCCAGGTGCTGGGCGACGGCGGCCACGCTGGAGTGCACCGGGTCGACGGTCCACGGCCCCGGCGGCGGCAGCTCGGTGCCGCCCTGCCGTGCCAGCGTCACCGTGCCGACCTCGGCCCGGCCGCTCGCCGTGACGATCACGCTGGAGGCCGCGGGCGCATAGCCCACCGCCGTGACGATGACGGTGTACGCCCCCGGCTCCAGCGGCGTCGCGTCCCGTACGGCGCCCTCCGCGTCGGCCTCGGCACGCAGCGCCTGTGCCCCGGTCATGTCGGCCACGGTGACGACCGCGTGCGACACGGCCCAACCGTCCCGGGTACGGATCCTCGCGGTCAGTCCCATCTCAGCTGCTCCTCAGAATGAAAACCGGCCCGCGACAGGGGGCGCACCTCCGCTCAGAGCGCGCCCACCTGTCACGGGCCGGGGTCCGTACTACTCGCCGGGGTGGGCGAGTTCGATGTCGTGGGCGTCGGTGCCGCGGCCCGTGACCGTCAGGGCGGTGGCCACCGGCGGGTAGCCCGTGGCGATGACGGTGTACTCGCCGCCGTCCAGGTCGGTGAAGGCGTACGCCCCGTCCGATCCGGTCGTGGCCGAGCCGACGACGTTGCCCGCCTGGTCGACCAGCGTCACCCGGGCGTCGGCCAGCGGGCCGTGCGGGGCGCGGACGACACCCTGGACGCGGGCGCCCGAGTCCAGGTCGATCTCGACCCGGGTGACCCCGGTGCCGCCCACCTCGACGGGCAGGGCGCGCGGCCGGTACCCGGCGGCGTTCACCGCGACGGTCACCGCCCCGGGCACCAGCTCGGCGAAGGAGAACTCGCCCTGCTCACCGGTGGCCTGGGTGGCCAGCAGGTCCCCGCGCACGTCGGTCACGATGACCATCGCGTCCTTCACCGGCTGTCCGCCCTCGGCGGCCCGCACCAGGCCGGTCAGCCCGCTGGTGCCGCTGAGCAGGATGTCGTAGGCGACCGGCTCGCCGTTCACCACGACCGTGGAGGCCTGCGGCTGGTAGCCGTCGGCGGAGGCGATCAGCACGTACGACCCGGCGCCCGGCGCGTCGACGGCGTAGGAGCCGTCGGCCTGCGCCACGGACCGGCCCAGCTGACGCCCGGCCAGCGAGATCAGCGTGACGGCGGCCTGCGGCACGGGGGTGCTCTCGTTGCCGCGGACGAAGCCGCGGACCGGCACACCGTTCCCACCGGACGCGGGCTCCTCGGACCGGGTCGCCGTGGCGACCGCGGCGAGCCGCTGCGTGCCCTCGGGCCCGGCGCCGTCGGCGGCCTCGGTGTCCGCCACGGCCCAGCTCGGCACGGCCTTCTCCGCGGCGGGAGCCTCGGCGGCCGCCTCGGCGGGAGCCTCCGCGCGGGCGTCGGTGTCCGCCGCCTGCGCCAGCCCACCCTTCGTCTTCAACGGGACCTCCTTGATGAACAGCGACACCAGCAGCGCGAGCAGCGCCAGCGGGGCCGAGTAGAGGAACACGTCCGCGACACCGTGGCCGTAGGCGCTCTCCACGACGGTGCGGATCGGCGCGGGCATCGCATTCAGGTCGGGGATGCCGCCACCGCCGGTGCCGGCGTGGCCGAGGGCCTGGCCCTTGGCGCCGAGGCCGGCGAGACCGTCCTTGACGTAGTCGGTGATCTTGTTGCCCAGGACCGCGCCCAGCGCCGAGACGCCCACGGCACCGCCCAGGGACCGGAAGAAGGTCACCGTGGAGCTGGCGGCACCCAGGTCGCCCGGCTCCACCTGGTTCTGCGTGCACAGCACCAGGTTCTGCATCATCATGCCGATACCGAGGCCCATCAGCGCCATGAAGATCGCTATGTGCCAGTACTCGGTGTCGTACCGGATCGTGCCCAGCAGCCCGAGGCCCGCGGTCACCAGCACACCGCCGCCGAGCAGCCAGCCCTTCCAGCGGCCGGTCCGGGTGATGACCTGGCCGGAGACGGTGGAGGAGACGAACAGGCCCGCGATCATCGGGATGGTCATGACGCCGGACATCGTCGGCGACTTGTCCCGCGCCAGCTGGAAGTACTGGCTGAAGAACACGGTCCCCGAGAACATCGCGACACCGACGAACAGCGAGGCCACGGAGGCCAGCGTGATGGTGCGGTTGCGGAACAGCCGCAGCGGGATGATCGGCTCGCTCGCCTTCGCCTCGACCAGGACGAACAGCGCCAGCAGCACGACCGAGCCGCCGACCATCGCGTACGTCTGCCACGACAGCCAGTCGTACTTGTCACCGGCGAAGGTCACCCAGACCAGCAGCAGGCAGACGGCCGCGGTGATGAAGAAGGCGCCGGCCCAGTCGACCTTGACCTTCCGCTTCACGACGGGCAGGTGCAGGGTCTTCTGCAGCACGATCAGGGCGATCACGGCGAAGGGCACGCCGACGTAGAAGCACCAGCGCCAGCCGAGCCAGTCGGTGTCGGTGATGACACCGCCGACCAGCGGACCGCCGACCATGGCCGTGGCGAAGACGGC
The DNA here is from genome assembly GCA_000415505.1 of Streptomyces afghaniensis 772. GTDB lineage: Bacteria > Actinomycetota > Actinomycetes > Streptomycetales > Streptomycetaceae > Streptomyces > Streptomyces afghaniensis. The sequence goes on along the minus strand of KE354299.1, from coordinate 2,029 downwards.
ACCCAGGTAGCCGTTGTACCGTCCGCGCTCACGCGGCGAGATCATCGCCGCCATGATGATCTGGGCCAGCGCGGACAGACCGCCCATGCCGATGCCCTGGACCGCGCGGAACGTGATCAGCATGCCCGGGTTCTGCGACATGCCGGCCGCCGCCGACCCCAGGACGAAGACGACCAGAGCGAGCTGGATCAGCAGCTTCTTGGAGAACAGGTCGGCGAGCTTGCCCCACAGCGGCGTCGACGCGGTCATCGTCAGCAGGGACGCGGTCACGACCCAGGTGTAGGCGCTCTGGCCGCCGCCGAGGTCGCCGATGATGCGGGGCAGGGCGTTGGAGACGATCGTCGACGACAGGATCGCGACGAACATGCCGAGCAGGAGACCGGTGAGGGCCTCCATGATCTGCCGGTGCGTCATCGGAGCGCCGCCGCCGGGGGAGCCGTGGGAGCCTCCCCCGTGCTTGGCATGAGCCCGCACACCGGCTGGTGTGGTCGTTGCCATGGGCTTCCTTTTCTTACGTGCTTGCGGGTGTACGGGTGGTCTGTTCGACAGCGGGTGGTGCCGCCCGGGTCCCGGGCCGGCAGTCGAAGCTCTCCCTCAGCCGGGCCATCAGGTCCGTGAGCCGGCCGACGTCCTCGTCGCTCCAGTCGCTCAGGCGCTCGGCGAGGACCTCGGTGGTCCGCCGGGACAGCTCGTCGAGCTGCGCGTGGCCCGCGGGGGTGAGGCGCAGGATCCGGGAGCGCTTGTCCGCGGGGTCGGGGGAGCGTTCGATCCAGCCCCGGTCCACGACGTGCGCGACGTGGCGGCTGGTGACCGACATGTCCACCGCGAGCAGCTCAGCGAGCTTGCTCATGCGCATGTCGCCGTGGCGACCGAGGATGGTCAGTACGGTCGCCGACCCGCCGGGGCAGTCGGCCGGCATGATCCGGCCGAGCTCCCGCTTCACGGCGCCGAAGGCACTGAACTGGCGGACCAGCTCTTCGTACTGCGCCCTCTCGGCCATGACACCTCCCGCTTTCGTTGCTTAGGGCAACCATAGGAGCTGTTGGTTGCTACAGGCAAATAAAAGAGGGGCGTTCGGCATAAAAACTTGGCAAAGGCAAGTATTGCGGTAGTAAATGTGCAGGTCGTGAGGCTGGGGGGAAGGGTCGGGTGGGACTGAACGGAATGCCAACCCCCACTTGGGGAGCCCCGGCGTTTTCGCTAGGGTCTCGGGCCATGGCTAACAACCAGGCCCCGCAGGGCAATCACGACCCCGCCGGCAGCACCCAGATGTTCCGCGCGTTCGTCGACGAGGCGCCGCAGGGGCGGCAGGCCGCGCCGACGAGCGGTGGCGGGCCGCGTATCGGTCTCATCCTCGGCGTCGTCGTCGCGGTCGCGGTGATCGCGGGGGTGGCTTGGCTCGCTCTTGGGTGACGTCGGCCAGGTGTAACTCGGCGTTGGTCGCCGGGGTCGGGTGGGCCCGCAATCCGGCGGAGCGGGGTGCCGCTGTGCCCACCCGTGCCGCCCTTGGCGGCACGATTGCCCGCAGTTAAGTGCGCCCGCACCCGCCTACGGCGGGAAGCGGACGTGTCGGGGGGTGTCCGCCCGCAGCGGTTGGCGCGTCAACGGGCAGTTCGTCGGTGTCCGAGTCCATCGCGCCGTTCCGAGGACGGACACCCCCGGTGCGGCCCCGACCCACCACCACCGGGTGGGCGACGGGGCGCGCGGTCAGTCCGAGATGAGCCCTTCCCGCAGCTGCGCCAGTGTCCTCGTCAGCAGGCGGGACACGTGCATCTGCGAGATGCCGACCTCCTCGCCGATCTGCGACTGGGTCATGTTCGCGAAGAACCGCAGCATGATGATCCGCCGCTCACGAGGCGGCAGTTTGGCCAGCAGCGGCTTCAGCGACTCCCGGTACTCGACGCCCTCCAGGGCGCTGTCCTCGTACCCCAGCCGGTCCGCCAGCGAGCCCTCGCCACCGTCGTCCTCCGGTGCCGGCGAGTCCAGCGAGGACGCCGTGTACGCGTTCCCCACCGCCAGCCCCGTCGAC